>NZ_AP013294.1:3278415-3594618 GCF_000829195.1 Bacillus sp. OxB-1
GCTATATTGATGTCCCCGACGGAAGCAAAACTTGCCGACACGCCGCCTGTAGTCGGGTACGTCATGACTGAGATATAGAGAAGCCCCTTTTCAGAATGACGATTGAGCGCGACACTCGTCTTAGCCATCTGCATGAGTGATAATACCCCTTCTTGCATCCGGGCTCCGCCACTCGCTGAAAAGATGATCATCGGGATGCCGAGCTCTGTCGCTTTTTCGACAGCCCTCGTAATCTTCTCCCCAACTACTGATCCCATGGAACCCATCCGGAAATGGGCATCCATAATGGCGACCGCTATTTTCTGGCCTTCCACTTCTCCGACTCCAGTCAGGACGGCTTCGTTCAAGCCTGTTTTCTTCGCATCCGACTCGACCTTTTCCGTATATGACGGAAAATGGAGCGGGTTCTCCGTTTTCAGATGATCGTCCATCGATTGGAAAGTGCCTTCATCGAACAGGCTTTCCACCCGTTCCTGTGCAGTCATTTTAAAATGGTGATCGCAGTTCGTACAAACTTTATGCGACTTCAACAGGTCTTTGGTCAGGATGATGTGTTTACAATCCGGACACTTCGTCATCAGGCCTTCCGGGACGTCGTTTTTCGCATCGTTGGACGGAATCGTCGTTGCTCGTTTCTTTTTGTTTTTCGTAAATATATCACGGATCATATATTATTCCCCCTCGACTCGTTCAATCCATTGTTCGTATGATTCTATCGTCTCCGCTTCAAATCCTTCTTGCAAACTTCTCAACATAGCACCAATTATCCGATTTTCCTCAAAATCGGTCATTTCCCCAAAGGGAACCATACTATATTGTTTCAATAAAAACCAGATTTTCAATGAAAGCCGATTGCCGGCTGCTACAATGATTTCACGGATGACATCTTCTCGCAGGACTGCTCCTGTCTCATTCATCTTAAGAAGCAATCCTTCCCATACCGGCATCCGACGCAGTTTTTCTTCTCGGCATATAGCTGATAGGGCAGCGGTCTCATGGATTCTTCTCGTTTTCTTCACGTCATGAAGGGAACCTGGCTGCTGCATGATAAAAGCAGATAACACTTCAACCATTTGATGTTTCTTGAAATCTGCGAGGAATGTACCTTCCCCGCGACGTGTCTCGATCAGGCCCAACAGTTCCAAACTGCGCAAGGCTTCCCGGACAGTGGACCTGCCCGCCTGCAACCTCTCCGCGAGCTCCCGTTCCGATGGCAGTTTCCCACCCGTTCTAATGCCCTCTTCATTAATCAATGTCTTCAGTTTACCCACAATGTCGAGAAACATTTTGGAAGATGGTTTTGAATTCTGCATTCCCCTGCCCCTTACAATCAATAATCAAACAGTGGTCAGACCACTTCTTTCTCTAGCATACAGAAAAGCGATTGGCACGTAAAGCGAAACATGGAATCCCCCGAAAGAAATGAAGGGAAAAGTGAGAGGTGGATTTGCGAGGAACAGTCGGGGTTAACAGGAAACTGCCTGGACCCCGATAATTTTCATGGTAACCCGGCTAACTGTAAGGGCGAATCGGAAAACTGTCAGGGCTCTCTCGGAACAATCCCCTTAACCCAAAAAGACTATCCATTCCGGATAGCCCATTAACAAACTTGGATTTGCCTGATGATAATTTGCGATTTTCCGTTTCGCCATTCCATATTCCCTGTCGCGTGAACGAGTGTCATTTCGTCGAGAAGTGCATTGAAGGAAGAATATTGTTGGGGGAAGACAGTGCAAGAGATGGTTCCTGTGTCATCCTGTATTTCCAGGAATGCCATCGCCTCCCCTTTTTTCGTACGAATCCGCTTTACATTCGTCAACAGACCGATGATCGATACGTCGGATTTGTCGGCCAGCTGCCGAACCGCAGATATATCATTCCATTTTTCAGCAGTCTTTCTTTTCCACTCCAATGCGGGATGGTCGGAGAGATAAAATCCGAGCACTTCACGCTCGTACTCCAACATCAGCATGCGCGGCATCGTCCCGCCCGGGGAATATTTCGGATTCGCCAAGGACGGCATGATGGTGCTCAAAAAATCGTCTTCCCCGTCAGGTTGGATGAAGAGAGCATGAGAAATGGCGGCATCGATCGACGCAAGAAGCACCTCCCGGGATTGGCCGAATTCATCGAGCGCTCCCGCTTTGATGAGCGGAGTTATCGTTTTTTCCTTAAACAGATCGCTTCCCAAAGCGGCGGCCATATCGAACATCGTCTTCCAGCGTTCGCTCGACTTTCTTGCTTCATGGAACATTTTATAGAACGATGGGGTGATACCCTTCACTGCACAAAGGCCGATCCGGATTTGTCCCTGTTCCACCGTGTGTTGGTATTTGCTATGCAGAACCGAAGGAGGCAGGATGGAAATCCCCCTTGCCTCGGCCTCCCGCATCAGTTCCATCGTCTTTTCCGGACTGCCGGTGACTGAGGACAGCATTGCCGCGAAAAAGTAGGCGGGTTCATTCGCCTTCAAAAAGGCAAGCCGATAGGATATCAATGAATAGGCAACGGCATGACTTTTCGGGAAACCGTAATCGGCGAATTTGACGATGAGATCGTAGACTGCCTGACCGGCTGCTTCCGGAAACCCTTTCTCCATGGCGCGTCCGACAAACCGGCCCCGTTCCTCCTTTAACACTTCCCTATTCTTTTTACTAATCGCCCGCCGAAGCAGATCCGCTTCCGCCATCGTATATCCAGCCACACGATAAGCGATTTGCATGATCTGCTCCTGATAGACGATGACTCCATAAGTCTCCTTCAAGACCGGTTCCAATGCGGGATGTATATAATCCACTTGTTCCTGTCCGTTTTTCCTTCTGCTGTACAAAGGGATATTCTCCATCGGACCGGGACGATATAAAGCGTTGACCGCAAACAAATCCTCGAACCGGGTTGGTCGGATTAGGCGCAACGCATCCCTCATCCCATCGGATTCGAACTGGAAAATGCCTGTTGTATCCCCGTTCCTGAACAGCTCGAAAGTCTTTTCGTCATCGAGAGGTATTTTTTCGAAAGCGATATGGACCCCTTTATCAAAGGCGATCATGGAACGGATCCGATCCAGGAGCGTCAAATTCCGCAAGCCGAGGAAATCCATCTTCAAGAGACCTTGTTCCTCTACATCCCCCATCGACCATTGAGTAAGATAAATTCCATCTCCGCCTTGCTGCAGCGGGACCCTTTCCACAAGTGGATCGGGCGATAAGATGACACCTGCGGCATGGGTCGACGCATTCCTTGGCAACCCTTCCAGCATCGAGGCGACTTCCAGCCATTTGCCGCGGATCGGGTCCAAGCTGATCCAATCCCGCAATGCGCTGGATTTGGCAATCGCATCGTTCAAGGTCTGTCTCGAGCTTCCTTGGATGTTCCGCGAAATGAAGGCCATTTCTTCATTGGAAAAATCAAAAACCCGCGCCACGTCCCGAGCCACCGCTTTGGATGAAAGCGTGCCGAATGTAATGATTTGGGCTACATGCGACGTGCCGTATTTCCGGGCGACGTAGGCAATGACCTCCGATCGGCGATGGTCTGCAAAATCGATGTCTATATCAGGCATCGTAATACGGCCCGGGTTCAAGAACCGTTCAAAAATAAGCCCATAGCGGATCGGGTCGACATCGGTGATTCCAAGGGCAAATGCAACCAACGATCCAGCGGAAGAGCCCCTTCCCGGACCTGTCAGAATTCCATTTTCCGCCGCAAACCGCATAAAGTCTTCCACTATCAAGAAATAGTCGGCATAGCCCATTTCGTGAATGACCTGCACCTCATAACGGAGACGATCCAAGTAGGCAGGCTCCACCATACCCAAACGTTTTTCCAATCCTGCCATAACATTCCGTTCCAATCGGGAAACCGCCGTTTCGCCTTCCGGCAAAGGAAACGCAGGCATCAACATCTGCGTCGATGGCAGGCCCGCCTTGCAAGAAAGAAGCATTTGAGTACAATTGGCCAACCAGTCCGGCCGATCGGCAAACCATTGCTGGAATTCTTCCTGTTCCGGCAAATAGGCCTCCCGGATTTCGTTTCCAGTTCGCCTTGGATCATTCAACTTATGGCCGTTCCGAATGGCAACTGCCGCTTCATAAGCAAACGCATCATCCCGGGCGATATAGCGGGACTCATGACAAGCGACAATGGATAAGCCGACCGCTGCGGCAATCGACTCTATTTCCGCTTCAGCCGGATGCCGTCCACCGCCTGGCCGGGCAATCCCGACGAGAACTGTTGCCTGCTTGCAAACTTCTGTTATCGACAGGACCCGTTCAGTCGTGCCGGATTCCTCCCATGACGGATCCGTCATCGGGCAGACGATGACCAAACCGGCGTGATAAGCTTGCAGCCATTGCATCGGCAGCACTTCATCTTCCCGGATGGAAATGGCGCTGCTCATTTTCATCAAGTTATGGAAGCCGCTGTCGTCTTTCGCATAGACATACAGCAGCACAGTCTCATTTTCGTTGATCTGCAATTTGACGGTTAGCCCGATAACGGGATGGATCCCGTATTTTACCATCGTCTTATAAAAGGAGCGGACCCCGTATAATTTGGAATTGACGAGCCCAACAGAGGTGGCCCCTCTTCGTTGGAGAAGCGGGGCCAGCCGATCAAGCTTTATGATGCCGCGGAGGAGATCCGCGCCAGATACGATTTGAGGGTAGACCAGTGTCAAAAAGACCCCTCCTTATTTACATAATCCTTTCAGATCCCGGATCACCTCATCCGCCTCTTCCCATGTATGGACAGAAGCGCCGGCAGCAAGCGGATGCCCCCCGCCTCCATAACGGGCGGCCAATTGATTGATGACCGGGCCTTTGGAGCGGAGGCGCACCCGGATTTGATCGTCCTCTTCGATGAAGATGACCCAGGCACAAATCCCTTTGACATCACCTAAAATCCCGACCAGTTGCGAAGTTTCCGAAACCGTCACACGAAACTTCTCCAAAATGGTTTGATTCAGCTTAATGAAGGCACAGCCGTTTTCATCCATTTCAAAGTTTTGATAAATATACCCTTTCAATTGCAGAAGTTCACGGCTCACTTCGTACATTCCCGCAAATAAGGCCGGACGGTCAAAATTATATTGGATTAGCTCACTTGCAATATGGAAGGTCTTCTCTGTCGTGCTCGGGAACATGAATCGTCCCGTATCTCCTACAATCCCCGCAAATAAATATCGGGCGACTGCATCATTCATCGTCCACCCTTTGTACTGACGGCCTTCATCGAATAGGCGGGCAATCATTTCGGAAGTGGAGCTCGCATTCGTATCGACCCATCTCATATCGCCATATGTATCCACATCCGGATGGTGGTCAATCTTCAACAGAAAAACGCCATCTTTGTAAAACTCGCTGTCGATGCGTTCCGTATTCCCTGTGTCCGTGACAATGACCAGGGCGTCTTCAAAATCGGATTGTTCAATCGAATCCGGAGTTGCTAAAAAGGATAGCGATTCATCATGATTCCCTCCCGCATACACCTTCTTCGATGGATAATTATGTTGGATCAACTCTTTCAAACCAAATTGTGATCCGTATGCGTCCGGGTCGGGACGGACATGGCGGAGAATAATGATTTTTTCGTATTTCTCAATTGTGTCGATGATTTGTCTTTTCATAGGCCAATTCCTCCGATAAATAATGGGATGCAGTCGCAATCCTCTTGAAAAGCCGCTACAATAGAAGAAGTTCTGTTAATGGAGGGCTTTCATGTTAGGTTCAAATTTAAATTTCATATTCGTGTTTTTGATCATTGCTTCCGGGGTCTTTTATTTTTATTTCAAGACGCGGCAGTTCCGGACAAGACAAATATTTCCGATTCGAAAGAAGATGTACGCCAGTATGGCGGGAGCTTCCCTCGGCGGATTATTAGTATCCTTCGGAATCAACCAGATCATCCTGTTCGATGGAATCACTACATATGTCATCGCGGCCATCTTCATTTTGTTCGGCGCGTATGTACTGATTTTCAATTATAAAGCCTATAAACATTATAGATCGTTTGTCGATGAAGAAACAAAATTGAACGAAAACTGATGCCTGCCAGCGTCAGTTTTTTTGTTCTTTCCATCAACGCTCAAACAATTGGTACATGATCATCGCTTTTGCTGCGAGTTCCCCTTCCGCCATAATATCGAAATCGACTTTGACGAAGCGGCGGCTCATTTGCAGGAGACGCGGTTCAACGAAGACCGTGCTTCCGAGCTGGATATGCTTCAGGAAATAGAGCGTCATATTCTCCGGGACACTCTCCCCCCGTTTGTGTATTTTAATCGCGCGATTTCCCGCTTCGTTGATCAGCGTCGACATTACCCCATAGGATAATGAACCGAACTGGTTCGTCATTTGTGGAGTGACGGTGAATTCAACCGTATCCGGTTCACCTTGTACCGATTTCATCTGACTTTTGACAATATCATCCAGCGTCTGCCCCTGTTGCGGCTGCCGCTGGGTCATTTGCAATGCTTTCAGGACATCCTGCCGACTGATGATCCCGCCAAGCACCCCCGATTCCATGACAACGGGCATGAGGTCGATCCCTTCCCAGATCATGCTATGACCTGCCGATGCCACACTCGTTTTGGCTGTCACAGTGATCGGATGCCGGGTCATGACTTTCTCGATCAGATCATTATCGTCTTTCCCGATGACGTCCCGGGACGTGATGATTCCGACAAGTTTGCCGTTTTTTTCGACAACGGGATAGCCGGAGTGCGACGTCCGATTATTCACTTCGTGGAAGTCGGTCACCCTGTCTTTCGTCTGAAGGGTGACAGTTTCTGACAACGGCGTGAGGATGTCTTCGACGAGCAATATTTCCTTTTCGATCAATTGGTCATAGATCGCCCGGTTCAGCATCGTGGCCACTGTGAAAGTGTCATAGCTTGTGGAAATGATCGGCAGGTCCAGTTCATCCGCCAATCGCTTCGCTTCGTCCGAAGCATCGAATCCTCCGGTAATCAACACCGCTGCCCCGGCATGGAGAGCCGTCTCATGTGCTTTCAGCCGGTTTCCCACGATGAGGAGGCTGCCGGCATCGATATAGCGCATCATATCTTCCAATTGCATGGCGCCGATCACGAATTTTGTCAACGTCTTATGTAGGCCGCCACGCCCACCGAGTACCAATCCGTCGACAATATTGAGTACTTCAGCAAACGTGAGGCGTTCAATATTCTCTTTCTTCTTTTTCTCAATACGGATTGTGCCGACACGTTCAATCGTATTGACGAGTTTTTGGTTTTCCGCTTCCTTGATGGCACGGTAAGCGGTCCCTTCACTAACAGAAAGGGCACGGGCGATCTGGCGTACGGATATTTTCTCGCCTACATCCAGCCCTTCGATATATCGTAATATCAATTCGTGTTTTGTCGACATATACTTCACCTTTTTCCTATGATGGCCTTACAGACCATATTACCACAAAACAGACGAAAAGATCCGGTCCGGAATTCCTGTGCCGATGTCCGGACCGAATGATTTACAATTCGAAGGCTTCCCCGACTGCCATCACTTTCACTTCATGCTCTTTCACCAATCGCTTGAAATCCTCCGGGTCTTGTTCAATTGGAGGGAATGTATTGAAATGGATGGGCACCGCGAGCTTCGGTTGAAGCAATTCGACAGCATACGCCGCGTCTTCCGGCCCCATCGTGAAATTATCGCCGATCGGCAAAAAGGCGACGTCGATCGGATGCCGTTTCCCGATCAATTCCATATCCCCGAACAGCGAAGTGTCACCCGCGTGATAAATCGTCTTCCCTTCCGCTGTGAATAAAATCCCTGCCGGCATTCCCGTGTAGATGAATTCATTATTTTCGGTCGTGTAAGAGGAACTATGGAAAGCTTTCGTAAATTTCACAGATCCGAAATCGAATTCCTTGGAACCGCCGATATTCATCCCATGTGTTTTTACGCCGTCCATCGCCAAATAGTTCGCCAATTCATTCGGTGCGACGACGAGGGCATTACATGCTTTCGCAATGGCGACCGTATCGCCGACGTGATCATTATGTCCATGCGTAAGCAAAATGACGTCCGGCTTTTCCTCTTCCACCTTCAAATCGGTCAATTTATTTCCATTGATGAAAGGATCGATCAGAATCGACTTCCCTCCCGTCACAATTTTAACAATCGAATGGCCATGGTATGAAATTTGCATTCGCCTATCCCTCCAACTTTTTGTCTTCAGGAACTTATTTCGCCTAGATTCGTGAAAGTCCTCTTTTTTGTTATGATAGGGCTAGCGAAAGGTGGAGAATGTCGATGAAACAAGTAGATGTTTTACGAAATTATGTTAGAGAAGCGAATGTGCAGGCGGGATTCATAACAACTCCCGACAATGTGTTCTATCTGTCAGGCTTCCGGAGTGAGCCCCATGAAAGGCTGCTGGGCATCATGGTATTCCCGGAGGAGGAGCCTTTTCTCATTTGTCCCAGAATGGAAGTTCCCGATGCCAATGCGGCGGGCTGGCCATACGAAATTGTCGGCTATTCGGATACGGAAGATGCCTGGGCCGTCTTGTGGGATTCTGTCCGGAAGCGCGGAATAGCCCCATCCACGATTGCTATTGAAAAGTCCCATCTGACAGTGGACCGATTCGAGCGGATGCAGGAGCTGTTTCACGGCGCAGCATTCAAGTCTTTGGATGGGCATTTGAATGAAATGCGGGTCATCAAGAGCGAAAAAGAGCTCGTCAACATGAGAAAAGCGGCAGAGCTTGCCGATTTGGCGATCCAAATCGGTTGCGAGGAGATTGCGGAAGGTAAAACAGAATTGGAAATCCTAACGAAAATCGAATTTGAGATGATGAAAAGAGGAGCCGAAAAAATGGCTTTCGAAACGATGGTCCTCTCCGGCCCCAAATCGGCATCTCCCCACGGAAAACCGGGGGAACGCAAAATCCAACAAGGGGATTTCATCTTGTTCGATCTGGGGGTCGTCTATAACGGATATTGTTCCGACATCACACGGACCGTCGCTTTCGGTGAACCGACAGCAGAGATGCGCACCATCTATGAAACGGTACGAAAAGCGGAGCAAGCCGCCGTCGAAATTGTCCGCCCCGGCATCCAGGCGAAGACAGTCGACCAAACCGCCCGCAAAATCATCGAGGAAGCAGGGTATGGCGACTACTTTCCCCACCGGATCGGGCATGGCCTCGGTATTTCCATTCACGAATACCCTTCCGTCACCGATACGAACGAGCTCATTTTGCGCGAAGGAATGGTGTTCACCATTGAACCAGGCATCTATGTCCCAGGCCTTGCCGGCGTCCGGATCGAAGACGACGTCGCCGTCACGGCAGATGGCGTGGAAGTGCTCACCAAATTTCCAAAGGAGCTCCTCATTTTATAGGACGCGAAAAGAGCAATCCGAGAATGGATTGCTCTTCTTTCTATCTCACCCTTCCAACAAGGTTGCGGCCGGCACGTATTCAAGGCCTTGCGCTTCGGCGACCGCTTGATACGTCACATAGCCATCCAGCGTATTGATGCCTTTTTGGAGCGAAATATTGTCCAAACACGCTTGCTTGAATCCTTTGTTTGCGATTTGCAGCGCATACGGGACGGTCATATTCGTCAAAGCGACTGTGGAAGTTTGAGGAACCGCACCCGGAATATTTGGAACTGCGTAATGGACGACGTCGTGCTTCACATAAACGGGATCGTCATGTGTTGTAACCCGATCGGATGTTGCAAAAATTCCGCCTTGGTCGATGGCAATATCGACGATGACGGATCCTGGTTTCATCTCTTTCACCATTTCTTCCGTCACCAACGTGGGAGCTTTCGCACCCGGAATCAATACTGCGCCGATGACGACATCCGCATTTTTTACAACTTTGGCGATATTGAAAGGATTGGATACGAGCGTTTGAATACTATTGCCGAAGATGTCATCCAATTGACGAAGCCGTTCGACAGAAAGGTCAAGCACTGTGACTTGCGCTCCCATGCCGACTGCTACACGAGCCGCATTCGTCCCAGCTTGTCCACCCCCGATAATGGCCACGCTCCCGCGGGAGACACCAGGTACACCGGAAAGCAGAATACCTTTCCCGCCTTTCGTTTTTTCCAAATACTGCGAACCGATTTGGATAGCCATCCGACCAGCCACTTCACTCATCGGTGCAAGAAGCGGTAACGAGTTATTCGGGAGCTGTACGGTTTCGTAAGCAATGCCAATCATTTTTTTATCCAAAAGCGCTTTGGTCAACTCCAATTCAGGCGCCAAGTGTAAATATGTAAAAAGGATCAGTCCTTCGCGGAAGTAGCCATATTCGGATGGAGAAGGCTCTTTTACTTTCATCACCATATCGACATCCCATGCTTCCGCTCCTGTGTCGACAATCTTTGCGCCCGCTTCCTTATATTCTTCGTCTGTAAAATTCGAACCAAGACCTGCTCCTGTTTCAATCAGGACTTCATGACCTGCCGATTTCAAGTTGAAAACTCCTGCCGGTGTCATGGCAACACGGTTCTCGTTGTTTTTAATCTCTTTTGGAACTCCAATAAGCATTGTGACTCCTCCTAAAATTAGGTATATTCAATCCTGCAGCCCGTTTAAATCCGAATCGGGTCACGGTTTCTTCAATTTTATCAGATTTTCGATATCATTGCTTTAATTTCAAAAAACTTATCTCTAAATAATCCATAGCAAATGCGAAGAAGGGCATTGTAACAATTCCGTAAAATTTTAACAAAAATCTTCGTTTTTTTAAAAGGATTTAGTCAATCTCTGTCGAAACCAAGTAGAGAAGTAGAAGAATTAATTTATAGGATGGAGTGGGTAACATGACATTGGTATACAAACAAATTATCGTAGCAGTGGACGGTTCCAAAGAGTCGGAATGGGCTTTCAAAAAAGCGGTGGGCATCGCTGGCCGGAACGAAGCTACGTTGAACCTTGTCAACATCATCGATACGCGTTCCTATGCGGCTGTCGAAGCATACGATCGGTCCATTGCGGAAAGAGCGCAGAAGTTTGCGGAAGAATTATTGACAGAATACAAAGCGGAAGCTGAAAAAGCCGGCATCAAAAACGTCAATACGATCGTCGAGTACGGCTCTCCGAAAACAATGATCTCCCGTGACCTGTCTACGAAAGTCAATGCGGATCTGATCATCTGCGGAGCAACCGGGCTTAATAAAGTCGAGCGCTTCCTGATCGGCAGCGTTTCCGAAAATATCGTCCGTTCTGCAAAATGCGACGTTCTTGTCATCCGTACACCGGAAGAGTAAGAACAAAAAAGGCCCTCTTCCCTTAGTCGGGAGGACGGCCTTTCTTCTATTCCAGCCCCGCTACACGCACCGTATCCCGGGCAATCATCACTTCTTCATTTGTCGGAATCACAAGCACTTTTACAGGAGAGTATGGAAAGCTGAGATAGCCTTCTTTCCCTCTGATTTTATTCAAATCCGGGTCGAAGTACACACCCATGAACTCCAGGCCTTCCAACACTTTACTGCGGATGACCGTACTATTCTCCCCGATGCCGGCGGTGAAGAGGATGGCGTCCACGCCGCCCATCCTGGCAGCATAGGAACCGATATACTTATGAATGCGGTCCGCAAATACGTCGAGCGCCAGTTGTGCGCGCTGATTGCCTTTCGTCGCTTCGATCTCAATATCCCGCAAATCGCTGGAAAATCCTGAAACCGCCAACATGCCGGATTGCTTGTTCAGCACATCGATCACTTCCTCAGCGGATTTCCCGGTTTGCTCCATGATATACGGGATAAGGGCCGGGTCAATGTTACCGGAACGGGTTCCCATCGTCACACCCGCCAACGGGGTGAAGCCCATCGATGTATCCAGCGACCTGCCTCCTTCCACCGCCGCGATACTAGCACCGTTCCCTAGATGACAAGAGATAAGGCGCGTATCCTGAAGGGGCCTATTTAAGATTTGAGCGGCCCGCTCTGTCACATATTTATGGCTCGTTCCATGGAAGCCGTATTTCCGGATGCCGTATTTTTCGTAGTACTCATAAGGTAATGGATAGAGAAAAGAGCTTTCCGGCATCGTTTGATGAAAAGCGGTGTCGAATACGACAACTGCCGGAACGTCAGGCAATGCTTTCTTAAATTCTTGAATTCCGACAATATTGGCAGGATTATGGAGTGGCGCCAAGCTGGAGAGCTCCATCAATTTCTCCACGACTACATCCGTAATCAATACGGAGTCATTGAAAACCTCGCCTCCATGAACAACCCGATGCCCAATTCCGTCGATTTCATCGTACGAAGTGACAATCTGATCCTCGATGAGCGCCTCCAATAAGAGGGATACAGCTTTTTGATGATCGGGGATGTCCAGTATCCTTTCGACTTCTCCCTTGTCAGACTCCATTTGAAAAATTCCGTCGTGCAAGCCGATCCGTTCCACTCTTCCGATTGCTACCACCTTTTCTTCCGGCATCTGAAGCAATTGGAACTTCAACGACGAACTGCCCGCATTTACAGCTAAAATGCTACGCATTCCATTTCCTCCCTCTTATCAGCATAATGGCTCACTATCAGCGGACCTCTTCCTCATCTACCCAGCTATCGATTTTCTGCAGGAAGAGGGACATCGCTTTTGCGTCTGTCATATTTGGAACTTTGGCTAGCAGAACATCGGACGTCCGCTGCCGTTCCGGATCGGGCTTTTGCAAAACGAGTATGCTTTTCTCATGCACGGCATGTTTGAACAATGTGCTGGGGAGCTGGATCACCGCCAGGATGACAGTTTTCTGCTTCAAGAAAGGATGCAAATCGGATGCTTGAGCCGTATCAAACAAGTTTGCCGGGATGACAAATAACGCGTATCCCCCCGGCTTCAGATGGTTCATCGATTGCTCGATAAACAGATGGTGGGCATACGCATGTCCTTCTGACGGCATAAGCTCAAAATTCAGTGCATTGTCATCATCCGGATAATAACCGACCGGCAGATCGCTAACGACCATATCAACCGGGTCGACGAGCAAAGGCCGCAGCGCATCCTGGACATAGAAACTGACAGGGTGCTCGAGCAATTCCGCTGTCACCGCTGCCAATCGGACGAGCAAGTCATCGATCTCCACGGCCGTGGCGGCCACACCTGCCCCGATGGCATCCATGACGGTATACAACAAATTCCCCGTTCCGGCAGCAGGATCCAGTATCTTGGTATTCTTCTGTCCTTGCAGCAATCTGCCGGCCATATGTCCCATCAGCATCCCGATCGAGTCGGGGGTCATCTGATGATGCGGCTGGACATCCTGTTTCATCCCTTTCAGAATGGCCAATTGGATTCCCCGGCGGATTTCTTCTTTCCGTACCGGTTCCGTAACGCCAGGACCGTCTGCACCCGACAGCCATTTTTCACAAGCCTGTTTGATCGCTTCCAAATAGACGTCTTCACTTGATTCCGCATATGTATCCAAGTATGCGAAGATTTTCTCCGTATTCGTTGTCATTTTTCGATCCCTCTACTAAAGAAAACCCACCCGTCTCCGAGTGGGTTTTAAGTATTCTTATTTTGTTAGTTGTTTGACCGCTTCTACCGCTTTTTCATAGTCCGGGTGGTTCGTCCCCTCGCTGACGTATTCTACATACGTCACCTTATTGTCTTTGTCGATGACAAAGACGGAACGTGCCAGTAACCGCAGTTCTTCCATGACGACCCCATAAGCTTTCCCGAAGGAGAGATCCCGGTGATCGGATAGTGTTTGAACGTTTTCAATCCCTTCCGCCGCGCACCATCTGGCTTGCGCAAAAGGCAAATCGACTGAAATCGTCAGCACATGGACATCTTCCCCGAGCGAAGTCGCTTCTTCGTTGAACGTCCGCGTCTGTTTTGAACAGACCCCCGTGTCAATGGAAGGAATGACACTGATCAAACGGATTTTCCCGTTCGTATCGGCGAGAGTGACCGGACTTAGGTCATTTGCGAGAACTGTGAAATCAGGCGCCGTATCCCCGACCTTCACTTCTTCTCCTAGTAGTGTAACAGGATTGTTCTTAAATGTAACATTTGCCATTCATAAACGCCTCCTTGTCAGTCTTATCATACTCAATGAAGGGCACCTCTTGCAACTATTGTCTACCTGCCGAAACAGGCAATTCTTCCGTCTTTTCATAGGAATCCTCATGGACGACAACCGTATCCGCGAACAAGTCATGGAGCGCCTCTTTTTTCGGCATGAGGGCTGCGAGAAGATAAGGAATGAGGATCATCTTGGAAATGAATCTCCCGATCACTTCACGGAACAAGACCGTCCCCCAGTCAAGAGGCCGTCCGTCCTTCGTATCCACACGGATGCCTAAAATCATTTTCCCGATCGTTTGCCGGAACAACTTGGTCATCAACGCGAAATACAGCAGGAACACGGCCAATGTCGTAAGTTTGTATGGGCTGAACAGAAAGAAGGGCGGATTTGAAATTGCCATGCCCGACAGATGGAAGGCCGGCTTCAACAGAATGCCGCTGATGGCAGAAACTACGAGCAAATCGATGACATACGCCCAAAATCTAGTCCAGAAACCGGCGTACTTCAGATGGAATCGACCCGTTTCGATAGAATCTGCCGTTTTATCCGACAACTGGCTCTCATCGGGTTCCAACGGTCGAAAATCTTGAAATTCCGTCATCATCCATCCTCCTTATCTTTCACCGTATAGATACATCATTCGCGGTGCATTGTAGTCGGACAATAATTTGCCGATCAACTCGGATTCCACGTTGCCGCCGAAGAGATTTCGCGCCTTCACGCCGTAAAGCGACAGCCAACTGTCCTTTGCCGCGTATTCAAAGACGGTGGCATCTTTCAAATCATGGTCTTCCTTCATGGCTGAAATGACATCCCCCGCTTTTCCGAATTCATCGGCCAATCCGGCTTCGATCGCTTGGCGCCCATTCATGATACGTCCATCGGCAATCTTCTTCACTTCCGCCTCGGACATGCCGCGGCCTTCCTCGATAATATCGACAAACCGTTCGTACGAATCACCAATCATATCCTCCAGCATGGCCCGTTCCTCATCGGTCATCTCACGTGACCCGCTCATGATATCCTTGTAAGGACCTGTCTTGATCGTATCAAACGCGATACCGTATTTTTCCGCCAACTTGGAATAATTTACACTCTCCATAATGACGCCGATCGATCCGGTGATCGTTTCCCGGTTGACGAAGATTTTGTCTGCCGGCGCTGATATGTAATACCCGCCTGATGCTGCCATCCCTCCCATGGAGACATAAACAGGGATCTGCCTTTCCTCTTGGATCAATCGGATCGCATCATAAATATCCGCGGATTCAATCACTCCGCCACCCGGTGAATTGACTTTCAAAACGATTCCTTTAATCGAATCATTTTCCAAAACATCGTTCAACTGCTGCATGAATAGCCCGTGGTTATAACCCGCCGGCTGGAAGATGGATGAAGCACTCCCCAGATCTTGGATGACCCCATCAACCGCCATGACTGCAATTTTATCATTCCCTGCTCCAGGTTCAATTACCGATTCTCCATATTGCGATGTACTGGCCATCATCTTTTCGACAAATCCGTCAATATCTCGGGTAAATAAAAAAGACAGCGATGTGACTCCTATCGAGACGAAAACAAGCGCCGCCGCGATGACGATTGCAATCCATCGTTTCATTGACATGGATATTCCTCCTTTTCCTTTACAACATCCTATACGTTCTACTTCCCCCAAATGTTTCACAACATGCTAAAATAGGGAGTATCATATTCCGAAGGGGACGAATGATTTATGGCAGAACGGTCGAATGTATATATTTATTGTAAAAATGATGAAGAGACATTGGCTAAAAAAGCCAATGTCCAAGAGACGCTCCTCCACGAAGGATTTCAAATGTTGGAGTCCCATGAGGAGGCCAATATCATCATCAGTCTAGGACATGACGGTACTTTCCTGCAAGCCGTCCGGAAAACCGGTTTCCGGCAAGATTGCCTGTATGCCGGCATCACCTTGGATACTAGGCCGGGCTTTTATTGTGATTTCGATTATAACAATGTTTCGGAAATGATACACTTGATCCGCAATGCGGAGCTGAAAGTGAGACAATACCCGCTGATTGAAGTGACGATCGATGGACGGCAACCGTTCTACTGTTTGAATGAATTCAGCATCCGCTCCAATATTATCCGGATGTTCACTTTGGATATCATCATCGACGACACATTATTTGAAACCTTCCTGGGGGATGGCGTCATCGTATCGACTCCGACAGGCAGCACCGCGTACAATAAATCGGTGAATGGAGCGGTCGTCGACCCGATGCTGCCTTGTTTCCAAGTGACGGAACTCGCCTCCGTCAATACGAATTCCTTCCGGACGCTCGGATCGCCCTTCATCTTGAGCGGGGCACGGAAATTGAAGCTGCGGGTCCACCAAGACGGGAACGACTTCCCTTCCATGGCGGCGGACAATGAAGCGCTGGGCATCCGAAGGGTGGAAGATGTGGAAATCAGGCTAAGCGACAAAAAGATCAAAACAGTCAAGTTGAAAGACAACTCATTCTGGGAAAAAGTAGCACGGATTTATTTATAAAGAACGAAAAAAGCAGCCTAATGGGATAACGAGTTCGGTTGATGGGGATAAAATGCCAAAACGCACCTCAATTATCACCCTTATCAGCATACGTTTCGCACCTTAAGTAACAGTATAAACAGCATTAAAAAACGCACTTCATCTTAGGTGCGTTTTTACTTTTCGCATTTTATTGTTGTTATTTCAATATGCCTTACTTAACAATCGCGTCCGATTGTGGAAGAGGATTGCATTAAACATTATCCTTTTCCAGCCTTTAACGCTGAATGTTTTCTAACACACGAGGATTGTTTCCTTTGTTTGAATACGTGACGAAATAATCCACCTCTTCTTCGATAAGGTTCCAAACCATCTTCTCTTTTATCATTATCTTGAACGTTTCTTCTTTGTTCGGCATGCTCGGGTTGTATCCCTTGATCCAATATTCTTTGTTGTTGTTCGACTGACCTTTTTCAATCACAACAAACGACGAGGCGGTTGATCCCCCCCCACAAGAGGCGAGTAATAATGTGAAAAGGATGATGAATAGCCCAAAAGACTTTTTCATAAGTTTTTCTCCAGTGACTAAATAATGCTTTCAACAATCTAGCTCGTTTGTTGAATGAATACTTTAACTATAATCTATTCTACCGTAAAAGAACTCTCTTTCCTTTAATTAGTTTAACTATTTCAAAACTATTTTAACAACTATTTTTTAACAAATTAACAGGTGTTTTATCAGTACAATTATATAAGTTGAATTTATTATATTACCTATTAACTTAGTTGATTGGAGTGCAGAGCGGCGACTCCAGCGGGAACAGCGCGAGCTGAAGACCCCGCAGGAACGCAGTGACGAGGAGGCTGAAGCCGTGCCCGCGGAAAGCGTCCGCTCGGAACGGAAATCAACGGTTAGAAGAAGTTATTTATTTCAACTTATATAGCACTGTAATTCGCAATGGCACATAATTTTATGCGATGGTGTGAGTTACCATGCTAACAGCTGTGCCAATTCACCAGAATTTTAAGTCGTATCGTTGATATAACTACAAAAACAGGGACACCAATTCATATGCGAATTGCGTCCCTAATTAGTATGTTATTTCATGTTTTCTCCACATGTTCCGAACCCGTTACTAATGGGAGGCTGCTTTTTTCTGTTGGATGATTTCTGTAATCTTCGAAGTCATGAATAGGAGCAAGGCTGCCCAGATGAAGGAAAACGAAAGCAAGTCGATCGCTTCAAATTTCTCCCCGTATAGGCCGACCCCGATGATCAACATGAGGGTCGGGGCGATGTATTGCAAAAAGCCGACCAGGTTAAGTGGCATCGTCTGCGCTCCCTTGGCAAACATGATGAGTGGAAGTCCGGTTGCGACCCCCGTCAAAATCAATAGGATGTCCGTCCTGACATCAATCTGGAGGAAAGCCGTCGGGCCGGTAATTGTCAACCATACTAACGCGAGCAAAGCGAAAGGCAGGATGAACAATGTTTCGATGGCCAATCCCCGGACGGCATCCAATCGGATCTGCTTTTTCAAAAGACCATAGACCGCAAAAGAAAAGGCGAGGCCAAAAGACAACCAGGGAATATGTCCGTAGGAGAACGTTAAAATAATCACTCCGACCGTCGCCAAAGCAAATGCGAGCTGCTGAACACGCGACAATTTTTCCTTCAGGAAGAAAATTCCCAATAGGACGGAGACAAGGGGATTAATATAATACCCCAAGCTGGTTTGGACGATATGTCCGTGATTCACTGCCCATATGTAGAGGAACCAATTCCCCGAAATAAGCGCTGAAGCCAAACAAAGGTACCAAAAATCCTTTTTGGATTGCCAAAGTGTTTTCATATCATGAATGAGGAGTTTCCCATTTTTCATGAGGACGACAAGCAGAACCGTGAAGATAAACGCCCAGATGATTCGGGTAATTAAAATTTCAAAACTGCTGACATGCTGCAAAGTTTTCCAATAAACAGGCATGAATCCCCAGATGACATAAGCGCCAATCCCCCAGAGGACACCGTTTTTCTCTCTCTGCATAACGACGCCCCTTTCTACTAATTAAGATGCTTGTACCAAAGTATATACCCACCATGCTAAAGCGTAAAGACTTGATATTGGCACTAGTCGCTTTCCGACATCGATTCGAAGAGAGATCCTGCGGTTCAAAACAAGAGATAAAAACCGCCTTCCCAGATGAAAATCCGGAATGGCGGCTTTCTCCCCTTATTGCTGTTCCCTTTTCCGTAATTCCACACGCATGATCTTACCTGAACTGGTTTTCGGAAGTTCAGAAACGAACTCGACTTTCCGTGGATATTTGTATGGCGCTGTCAATTGCTTCACGTGTTCCTGAAGCTCCTCCACAATGCCTTCCGCCTTTTCCTGTTCCGGATCGCGAAGGACGATAAACGCTTTGACTACACTCCCCCGAACTTCATCAGGACTGCCGACGACGGCACATTCACGGACGGCCGGATGTTTCGTAAGCGCATCCTCGACTTCGAAAGGCCCAATCGTGTAGCCGGAGCTGATGATGATATCATCGCCGCGCCCTTCAAACCAGAAGTATCCATCTTCGTCTTTTTTCGCTTGGTCCCCCGTGACGTAATATTCACCGCGGAACTGCATTTTCGTCCGTTCCGGATCATTCAAATACTCTTTAAACAAAGCCGGAGTTGAAATATGGACGGCGATATCCCCGACTTCTCCAACCGCCGCCGGCTCCCCGTTTTCGTTGATGATCTCTACACGATTGCCAGGTGTCGGTTTCCCCATTGAACCGGGCCGTGCTTCCATGCCGATCATCGTTCCGACTAACAAGGTGTTCTCTGTTTGTCCATAGCCATCCCGTACTTGCAGGGAGAAGAGTTTATCGAATGTGTCGATGACTTCACGATTCAATGGCTCTCCCGCGGAAACCGCACTGCGAAGGGATGAAAGGTCATAATTCGCCAAACTCTCTTCCTTGGCGATGAAACGATATTCCGTCGGTGTGCAGCAAATAACATTCACTTGGTATTTGCCGATCATTTCCAAGTATTTGACTGCGTCAAACTTGGCATTATAGATAAAGCCTGTCGCCCCGCTTCCCAAGACGGATAAGAAAGGCGACCAGATCCATTTTTGCCAACCTGGAGCGGCAGTTGCCCAGACGACGTCCCCTTCCTGGATGCCTAGCCAATTCGGTCCGGCTGTCTTTAAATGCGCATATCCCCAGCCATGCGTATGGACAACCCCTTTCGGCTTGCCTGTCGTTCCAGACGTATAAGATAAAAAAGCCATATCTGAACTTTTGATTTCCGGTGCTTCAAAATCAGGAGATGCTGATTCCATCTGCTCCGTCAATGAAATTTGGCCTTCTCCGGCTTTGCCGATCAAAAATAATTTCACATCTCCCATGTTTTTAACATCATTGAACTGATCGGAAAATGCGTCAAACGCAACGATGGCTTTCGCATTACTATGTGCAAGCCGGTATTCGATATCCGACGCGCGTAGCATTTCGGAACTAGGAATGACTACTATACCCGCTTTCAATGCTCCGATGTACGTAACATAAGCCTCAATGACACGGGGCACCATGACTAGGACAACATCCCCTTTCCCTAGTCCATTCGAAGTGAAAACGTTTGCAGTCTTGTTCGCCAAGGCCATCAATTCATCGTATGTAACCTCTTTCTTTTCCCCCTGTGCATCCACATAGATGAGTGCCTTTCTGCCGTCCCCCGTCGCGTATTTTTCAAACTCGCTCGCCAGATTATATTGCTCCGGTGCTAGCAATTCTTCCCGCTTCATCACAACTCCCCCTTTTCATATCACCCTAATTATACAAAAATTCACGCTACAATTCAAAATAATTTTTCATTTCGCAAGAAGTATTGTTTTTTAAAAATAAATTAGGGCAAACTGAATAGAATTATCTTTGTACAAACGAAAAACCGCCCCGAAAATTTCGGGACGGCTTTTCTAACATGCTTATTGTTGGTAACCGCTCATTTGCTGTTGAGCCTGTCGAACTAATCGCTTTGTAATTTCTCCGCCTACGGATCCGTTGGCACGCGATGTTGAATCAGGTCCAAGGTTTACTCCGAATTCTGCTGCGATTTCGTTCTTCATTTGGTCAAGCGCTTGTTGTACGCCAGGTACAAGAAGTTGGTTCGAGTTTCCGCTGTTGTTGTTTGGCATCGTCTGTCACCTCCTTGTGACAATAGAATGGTCGACTTCGAAAAAATCATGCAGGAGGAGTCAGTGGAAATTTATGCTTTCACTTCCAATCGAACAGCGAAGGGTTCGATTTGCCGTATTTCTGCGCCCTTTGCAGAAATTAAGGCATAAGTTTTCGAACAGCGAAGGGTTCGATTTGCCGTATTTCTGCGCTCTTTGCAGAAATTAAGGCATAAGTTTTCGACCAGCGAATCGACCAGCGAAGGGGTCGATTTGCCGTATTTCTGCGCCTTTGCAGAAATTAAGGCATAAGTTTTCGAACAGCGAAGGGTTCGATTTATAGTAAATCGTCAAATTCATCAGTTGCCGATCGAAGCGTTTCATAAGTGACCCGATTGCGTACCGCTTCTTGAATCATCGGCTCAAAATCGGTGAATCCTTCATAGTAGACGACTTTCTCCAATTTCGGTTTCGTTTTCGGATTCGATGGTGAAAATATCGTACAGCAGTCCTCATAAGGCCTGATGGAAATTTCGTATGTTCCGATCTCTTCCGCAATCTTGATGATATCGAGCTTATCAGTCGAAATGAGCGGCCGTAAAATCGGAGTGGATGTCACTTCATTGATGGCGGTCAAGCTTTCCAACGTCTGGCTAGCCACTTGTCCGAGGCTCTCGCCAGTCACGATAGCGAGCGCATTTTCTTCCGCCCGGACAAGATCCGCAATGCGCAGCATGAGCCGGCGAGTCGTCGTCATGGATACATTGTTTGGAACTTGAGCCGCTATCGTTTGTTGGATTTCGGTGAACGGTATGACATGTACCCGGACAGCGGCCCCGAAGGAGCTGAGCCGTTCCGCCAAATCCAACACTTTTTCCTGTGCCTGATCGCTCGTGAATGGCGGGCTGGCAAAATGGATGGCATCGAGTGACACGCCCCGCTTCATCATCAGATAGCCGGCAACCGGGCTGTCAATACCTCCGGATAACATGAGAAGGGAATGACCGTTTGAACCAACCGGCATCCCGCCTGCACCTTTATACACTTTGGATGTCAAAAATGCGCCTTCTTCCCGGATTTCCACATGTAAAAGGATTTCCGGTTTTTTCATTTTAACGATAAGGCCGGGAAAACGTGTCAAAACATGAGCTCCGATTGCCTGTTGCAACTCCCCGGTCACAAGCGGAAAGCTTTTATCCGTCCGTTTGATTTCCACCTTGAATGTTTTTCCCTCGGTTTCGTCATCCCCGATGATTTGAACCGCTTTTTCTTTAATTGCTTCCAAATCAGCTTCGCATTTTGCAATCGGGCTGAAGGAATGGATACCGAAAATGGATGGCAGTTTTTCCATTGCCTGCTTCAATTCGGTCTCATTATCTGATGTCAGGAACATCCGGTCGCGCTCCGCCTTAATTTTGACAGTGGTGAGCTCTCTGAATGCTTGTTTCATATTCCGGCGCAGTCGATCTACAAATTTTTTCCGGTTCCGTCCTTTTAACGAAATTTCCCCGTAACGGATCAATACTTCGGTCCAATGCATTACTCTTGTCCCCTTTTTAATAGCTCTATAAAACGAACTAGCGTTTGCTCAAGATGAGTGATTTCTTCTTCTTTGTTATTTTTGCCAAAGCTTATCCGGATTACACCGGACTTCCATTTTTCCGGCAATTGGATTGCTTCGATGACATGGCTCGCTTGCTTGCTTTTCGACGAACATGCACTGGAGGTGGAGACGATGACGCCATTTTCCTGGAAGAAATTTACGGCAACTTCCCCTTTAATGGAATGGAATGAAAGGGAGATAATATGCGGTGCGCCCTGTTCGGGAGCCAGCACCATCACATTTTCAAATTGGCTGCAAAAGGCTATAAGCCGATTTCTCCAATCCCTGAATCTTTCCTCACCATCTCCGGTTTCCGTCAGCCGAATCGCCTTCGCGAGTGCCACTGCATTCGGTACGGAGACCGTGCCGCTCCGCAATCCGCCCTCTTGCCCTCCACCGAGTAAGATCGGTTGTGGTCTCAGCCCTTTTTTCATTGCCAGCAAGCCAGTTCCTTTCAAACCATGTATTTTATGGCCGGAAATTGTAATGATATCCGGACTGTCTCCTTGCAACGAAACCGGAAGCTTGCCGAAACTTTGGACGGTGTCGGAATGGAAGACGGCACGGGAATCCGAATGGATGATTTTCGCGCACTTCTCAATCGGCTGCACCGATCCGATTTCATTGTTCACGTGCATGATGCTGACGAGTATTGTATCTTTTCGCAGTTTCGCCTTCAGCTCGCCTATGGAGATGACACCTTCCCGATTGACTGATAAGTAATCGACGTCGAATCCTTGCTCTTCCAAATAGGCGAACGCCTGCAAAATGGATGGGTGCTCCACCACCGTCGTGATCAAGTGATTTCCCCGATGGCGAAGTGCATGGGCAAAGCCGATGACGGCCAAATTATTTGCTTCCGTACCGCCTGACGTAAAAATCAGTTCCCCTTCAGGATGTCCAAGGATTGATAAAATCTGTCGGCGGGAACGCTCGAGCAGTTTTTCAGCCTCTTTTCCTACTGAATGAAGAGAGGCGGGGTTCGCAAAAAAGCGTCGATTCGCTTCGACGAACGAGTCGAGAATTTGCTCATCCGGTTGTGTTGTAGCGCTATTATCAAAATAAATCATTCAAATCTTCCTTTACTACGCATGATACAGCCACCGGCGCGAGTGCACCGGTGGCTGTATGAGCTCATTACTTTATGGGTGATGTAATACGGATTCTTATACTTGCTCTTTCACAAGTTCTTCAATTTTCTTCATGGCGCCCGGTTCCACATCTTCCACCGCAGTGGCTGCTTCTTCCAACGCTTTGTTGTAACGGAATTGCCTGAATGACTCTTCCGCATCAAGAAGGCGATGATGAGTTTCAGGATGAGTAGCCCGGTATCGGTTGCCGTACTGGATGATCCATTCAATCAACATGACATTTTCCAGCAGTTCTTCGACCCTTTCCGTAACATCCGCCACAGCCTTTTCGGCATCCCCCAAATATGTATGGACCAAACTCATATTGAGAGGGGTTTCCTGCAAGCTTTGCGAAACGACATACAAATGTTCATCCGCTTCTTCCAGTCTCGCTTCCATCTCATCCGGAATACCCGGTATGTTCCCTTTTTGCAGCTTGCGCTCGGTATTCTGCAATCTGCGATTCAATTCTTCCAGTTGCGTCCGGACATTCAACTCATCAATGCGCAGGTTTTTCAGCCGGTTTGCAAATACTTCCTGTTCCTCGGAAATTTGCTCCAGTTCATTCGTGATGTCCTGCATTTCCTGTTGGAGACTGGAGTAAGCCGAGCCGCCTCCTTCCACCCGTTCATACAGGAGTCCAAAACGATTTTCGAGTTGCTCGAGTTTTTTAAGGCTCGTCTGTGGGATATGCGCCTCTTTTTCATCCAGACGATAGCTTTGTTGCACGTAGGCCGCTTCGTTTGATGTGTCCTTCGTCAATGTCGTGACGCTGCTCAGCAATTCAGCCAACGCATCGAAATTCACATCGACGTAGCGCTTTGCGTTCACTTCATTTTCAAGCGCATCGTAGAAGGATTCGATACGATCATTGATATCATGGGCCTGCTCCTGAACAGCCTCGATTTCGAGATCGGCCATTTTCTTCAGCAGCCCTTCAATTTCCTGCTCGATCTGATCCAACTGCTTATTCAGTTCTAGATGTTGTAAATAATAGCCTTGCTCTTCCATTTCCCTTGATCCGTTCCGCAATTCCCGGATGGAAGAGGGTATTTTATTTTGCAAATCGGACAGCAAGGCCGGGGTATCATGAATCAGGCCAAAAAGACGGTTCCCTTTCTCTGTCAATGAAATGACAATCTCCCTCGCCTGCAAGTAATTTCCATGCGCCGTCAATTCATCGTATTCCGAAAATTTCGGGTTGAAGGACTCCAACTCCTTTTCCAGCGGATTCGCGGTCATGCCGAACGAATGCTGATGGGCAAGGACCGTTTTCCGGGCAGCCCGGTGCTGCTCCTTCAATTGCTCGATTTCAATGCGGTTCTTCTCTTCGCTGCCGACCAATTCGTTAAGCTCGTGCAGGATTTCATTCATTTTCTTATCGCAATAGCGGATTTTATCCTGGATTACCTTTTCTGTCTCGGTTGCTTTACGGAAACGGAAGCGGTCGACCATGTCCTCCACGTCGAATAACAGAGAATCGATCTTCGGCATATGGACATCCATCACGTCGGTCCATTCATTTCGCCAGCGCTCGAATTTCTCTTCCGTTTCCCCCGTCATATTCAGCTGCTTGACCTTGGTCATTTCTTCAAGGATCGGTTTGTGTTGGATCTGCAACTTTTCATTTTCAAGTTTTTCAATTTCAGATATATGTTTACGCCTAAATAGAAAGGCGATGACTGTCATAATAATGAGAACTATAATTGGAATGATGACGTATCTCATCGTGGTCCCCCTATCCCGTGTCACTGTAACATGATATTATCCTATATCGTACCATGTTTAAAGACTTTTGGTTGCGAAAATGAATGTTTCGTATCGAAAAATCTTTTTTTTCGTCATTTTTTCGCATTCTACGTATAATCGAATTGAATCATTTTTTTGACTGGGAGGTCATTTCCATGTTTGTCCCTAACAGCTATTCCACCGATTTGAACGTCGGATATGAACAACTTGCGAAGCAATTGGATGCCCTGTTGACCGGTGAAAGCGATCGGTATGCGAATTTAAGCAATGCCTCCGCTTTGCTCAACCAATTTCTCGACCGGATCAACTGGGTCGGCTTCTATTTGTGGAATGGAGATGAGCTTGTGCTCGGTCCATTTCAAGGGCTCCCCGCTTGCGTGCGGATCCCGTTCGGAAAAGGGGTTTGCGGGACAGCGGCGATGCAGGAGGAAACGATTCTCGTTCCGGACGTCCATGCGTTCCCCGGCCATATCGCTTGCGATGCGGCGTCCCGTTCCGAAATCGTCGTTCCTTTGTTGAAAGAAGGAGAGCTATTGGGAGTGCTGGACGTCGATAGTCCGGAAGTGGACCGTTTTACGGAAGAGGACCGGAAGGGATTGGAACAATTCGTCCGGACGCTTGTTGGCCACCTGCAAGTATAGTGTGCGAGAAAAAACTGCCTCGGCATGCCTGTCATCGGCTGCCGAGGCGGTTTTTTCACTCAGTCCAACGCCATGAATGCGGTTTTCATGTCCCGGATCAGATCATCCGGATGCTCTAGCCCGACGGAGAGCCGGAGCAGCGAATCGGTGATCCCCATTTCAAGCCGGTCTTCAGCCGGTACACCGGAATGCGTCATCGTGGCGGGATGCTGGATCAGCGTTTCGGCATCTCCTAAACTGACCGCAATCTTGATAAGTTGCAGATGATCCATGAAGCGCTGGGCGGCCTTCATGCCTCCTTTCACCGTAAATGAAATTAGACCACCCCCTGCCCGCATTTGCCGCTTGGCGATGTCGAATTGTGGATTGTCTTTGTCGAAAGGATAGTAAATCTCTTCGACATGTTTTTCATTTTTCAAATAGGCGATCAGTTTCTCCGCATTGTTCGAATGGCGTTCCATCCGGATCGGCAGCGTCTTCAATCCACGGATCAACAGCCAAGCGTCAAATGGGGACATGATGCCGCCGTAGTCCTTTTGGATCGTGCCACGAATTCTGGCAATCTCTTCTTTCTCTTTTCCAACAAGCAGTCCTCCCACGACGTCTCCATGGCCGTTTATATATTTCGTGGCACTGTGAAGTACGAAGTCAGCACCTGATGATAGGGGGTTTTGCAAGTAGGGTGAAGTGAACGTATTGTCGACGATGATTCGCAAGCCGTGTTTTTTGCCGACATTGACGACCGCTTCCAAATTGACCAACTCCATCGTCGGATTGATGGGGGTTTCCAAATAGATGCAAACTGTTTCCGGGCGAATGAATTTTTCAATTTCCTCTTCATTGTCCATCCGGATCAAATCATGCGTAATTTTGTATTTATCTTCCATGATTTTCAATAGGCCAAACGTGCATCCGTAAATCCCCCGGGAGCAAAGCACATGATCCCCTGCCTTGGTGACATGGGTGAGTATGGTGCTCACGGCAGCCATGCCCGATCCGAATGCCAAGGCGGCTGCGCCGTCCTCGATTGCCGCCATCCGTTCTTCGAGCACACGGACTGTCGGATTACCTAAACGGGAATAAATATACCCCTCCTCATTGCCCGAGAAACGGCTTGCCCCCTGCGCCGCATTTTCAAAAGAATAGGTGGAAGTCTGGTAGAGTGGAACGGCAAGGCTGCCGTAATGCTCCTGATCCTCATATCCTTCATGGATGACGACAGTGTCTTTGTGAAGCGGGTGATCTTTCATTTCAATTCATCCTTTCTTATGCTGTGTTGGATGCGCTTACAAGTAGTTTACTCTATTTTATGCACGAAGGAAAAGAGGCGGCTTCCACATTATGATTTCGTGGAGGCCGCCTGATGGATGACAACTTGGTTTTTCCCATTATGTTTCGCTTTATACAACGCCTCATCCGCCTCTTGGAAGAGCTGCTGGAAGGTGGGCCGGCTTTCCCGGCTCCAATCCCGCATGCCGATGGAAATGGTCACACTCGGCTCCGTGTATTTCGGAATGAGCAGGAGAAGCTGTTCCGATAGAGCCTTTCCATCCGCCATACTCCTCGAAGGCAAATAAATGGCCATCTCTTCTCCACCCCATCTCGCGGCAAATCCACTGTCCCCGACTTCAGAAAGAATCGTCCTGGAAATGTTACGCAACACCTTATCCCCAATAGCATGGCCGAACGTATCATTGACCTTTTTGAAATTATCCACGTCAATCATGAGGAATACACCTTGTGCCTCTTCGGCCATCGATCGCTCGATGACGTTATCCAAATAACTGCGGGTGTATAACTTCGTGAGGTTGTCCTTGTCAACCAGCTCCTGCAATTGGTCGCGCAACATCGAGTTTGAAAATGCGAGAGATGAATGGCCGATCAAAGAGCGCATCAATTTGAAACTGTCGAAAGGAAAATAATATCTCTCCTTATGCACAAGAACAACAAATCCGAGCATTTCCTCCTGGTTCAGAATCGGAATCGCGATAAATGACTTGTATGGGACCTCTTCCCCCACGCAGACCTCAAAATTAGCATCGAACACTTCTCTTTTTCCGCTGTCAAATTGACATAGGGCATAATCGATATATTTCCTGCTGCTAACCTCCCGGAAATAGGCGGTGCTCATTTCCGAAACGGAAAACCGTCCTCCGGCTTCCTTAAAGACAAATGCCAGTTCACTCGGTTGGAATGCCCGAATCAACTGCCCTTTCAGGAAAAGTACCATTTCGCCGAATTTTAAATTTTCATTTAATTTTTTGGATGTTTCATTCACAAGTTGCAGATCTGCGATGAGACGATGCGATTGGTCATAAAGACTCGCATTTTCCAAGGCGTTCCCGGCCGTGTTGGCCACCACCCGGACAAAGTCTTTCTGCATGCCCGTAAAGTCGTATTCAATCGGTGCCTTCACTTGCAGAACTCCGTAAATACCCTGTCTGCCTTTGATCGGCGCATTGACCAATGTTTTGGTCAGGTCGTGCGCATGCTCGATTGTCAACTCCCCGGAAAGAAAAGCATCCAACGCGGAGGGTCTTTCATTCATATGGTCGAATAATTGATAGGCCTGACTCAACTCTTTCCGCTCGTGGGACAGCAGCAGATCGACTTCGAAGTCAGGAAACGAGTCGGATACCGCCTGGATGATCCCATCGAGGATGACCCGGCTCTCCATCGTTGCATTGAACAGTTCCGTGACATTGAACAATTGCCGGTAACTTTCTCCTTTTGTTTCAAGGAGATAAGTTCTTCTTACATTGTGGATTAGCCGGAGGACCGACTTCTCCAATTCGTTCCAATAAGGAGAGGCAGCGAAAGCACGAAGCCGGTTTGTCGCCTTGAACAGAAGCAGGCCAATCGGCTCACCTTCCCGATTGCGGAATAGAATATACTCATCAGCAAATTCGAAACCTTTGCCTTGAAGTTTTGCTAATATATCGTTATCAGAGACATTTCGTTTTTCCCGATTCGATTCCATCGGGATGGACAAATTGATACTTCTGTCCGAATCGGTTCCATTGAGCGGGATGAGGCTTTCATTATCATAGATGAAAAATTGAGAAGCCTTTATACGGAAATGGCGGTCGAGAATCTGTTTTAGCGATGCGAACCACGTGCCATAAGAATGCGCTTCCGATTCTTCCGTCCATAAATCGAATAATTCACTTTTGATGGTAAGCATAGTCAATTGATGGTTCATGCGCGTATTCACCCCTACCTGTTTAACGATCCCTGTTAATTACATCAGTTTAGATTATATTCTATTATTATAATACATTTGAACCATATTGGCGAGCAAGAATTCTAGCCAGAAGTGCTCACTTCCCAATTCGATACATTGGTTGACTCTTTGCCATAATATTGTTATGATGTTCTTTGTGTAAAATAGTTGCAGCAGTTATGTGCTCCAAGTTGTCCAGTCTATTCCTCGGTTGAAGGTGCATCGCGTAACCTTTTGGCTGCAAAGGCGAAGATGCAAGATGATAGAATGGCATTTGGAATGAACATATCTGGTTCTTATTTTACAAAATAAAACCAAAAACAGAGGAGGAGTCATTCATGGCTCGTTATACAGGTCCATCTTGGAAACTGTCCCGTCGTCTTGGTATTTCACTAAGCGGTACAGGTAAAGAAATTGAGAAACGCCCTTACGCACCAGGACAACACGGTCCTAACCAACGTAAAAAACTTTCCGAATACGGATTGCAATTACAAGAGAAACAAAAACTTCGTTTCATGTTCGGCGTAAACGAGCGCCAGTTCAAAACGATCTTCAACAAAGCAGGCAAAATGCCTGGTAAACACGGTGAGAACTTCATGATCCTTCTTGAAACTCGCCTTGACAACGTAGTATACCGCATGGGCCTTGCACGCACTCGTCGTGCTGCTCGTCAGCTCGTTAACCACGGCCACGTCATGGTCGATGGCAAACGCGTGGACATCCCATCATACAGCGTAAAACCAGGCCAAGAGATCTCTCTTCGCGAGAAATCCCAAAACCTTGATGTCGTCAATGAAGCACTTGAAGTGAACAGCTACGTGCCGGACTATGTAACATTCAACAAAGATACAAAAGTCGGCCAATTCGTTCGTCTTCCTGAGCGCAGCGAACTTCCTTCCGAAATCAACGAAGCGTTGATCGTTGAGTTCTACAGCCGTTAATTTTTAAAACCCCAGAAACGTTGAGTAAGATCAACGTCCTGGGGTTTTTCTTATTCATCTGCTACAACATTTTTCGATACACCAATTGATTGCATAGCAAGATTGTCCAAAGCACAAGAAGAAAGCACTTTAGGTGGTTTCCAATAACTTTTCTAATAGATGATCAATATCCCTTGCGGAGTCTATGAAGCTGAACCTGTTCATCTCAAGCTACATTACTGCGCCAGTTCCTTATACGCCAATACCTTCAATGCCAACAACTCTTCCTCGGTCAACCGGCTTTCCATCTTGTTCAGCAACTCCTGTTTTTCTTCCACTGTAAGGCCCGTTGACGCTTTCGATTGCAGTTCTTGGATTTCTGCCAGGTCGAACTTTTTCAGCAGGACTCGGACGGCTTCTTCTTTTGTGTGAAATGGCAACTTCGCGTTCTCTGCGTCCTTCCCCTCATCCAACATCGCTTTCAATTGTGGATCATTCTGCACTTCTTGCTTGATCACCTCCAATTGACCGCTATTTTCAAGTTCGACTGTCACTTGGTCCATCACTTGGTCGGCGATGAGTTTCGTTCCGAAATAGTAGACCCCCCAGCCGATTGCAATGACCAGGATGACAAATACGATTAGTATCTTCAACAGTTTCTTCAATGAAATCCCCCTCTACTTCTATTCATGGACGTCCCAGCAGCGAAGTAAGTTCGTTCAATACCGCGTCGAAAGGCTGAGCCTCCCCGACTGGACGGAAATTCCGAAACGGGTTACCGATGGTCTTCATCCGTTCCAACACGACAGGGATCGGAAATTGCTCCGGTCTGAGAGAAGATGTCACTTCTTCCCAGCGGAGCGGCGTTGCAACAAGCCCCTGCTCATTGCCTCGCGGCGAGTACGGCGCCACGATCGTCTTGCCTTCCTGATGCTGGACATAGTCCAAATATAATTTATTTCCACGCTTCTTTTTCATTCTCTCCGTCGTGAACCAGGCGGGCTCCTGCTCACATAAAAAATCGCAGACAAATTTCGTGAACACCCTCGTCTCCTCATACGAGAATCGATTATAGGGCAGTGGAACATACAGCTGCAACCCTTTTCCGCCGGATGTCTTGACGAATGATGTGAGCTGGAACCGGTCGAAAATCGCTTTCATCCGGAGCGCCGCTTCAACCGCCAAGCTGAACTCCTGAACAGAAGGCGGATCCAAGTCGAAGACGATTTCTGTCGGGCACTCCGTATCGATCGTCCGAAACGGGATATGGTATTCGAGAGCCAGTTGATTGCCAAGCCAAAGCAGTGACTTGCCATCCTGGCAAACGATATATCGGATATCCTCTTCCCATTCGGTTTGAATGAATTCCGGCGTGTAATCGGGGGCGTTTTTCTGATAAAAGCGTTCCCCCGGTACGCCATGCGGATATCGAATGACGGTCAGCAGCCGATTTTTTAAAAACGGAAGCATGAACGAAGCCGCCTGTTGCAAGTAAAGCAAATAGTCGTCTTTCACGAGACCGAGTTCCGGCCAGACCGGTTTGTCGGGATGGGTCATTTGGAAGGATGGCGGAAGCGGGGACAATTGGCGAAGCATAAGTTTCCATTGAATTTGACCCGGCTCGATTTCAAAATCAAAACTGTGAAACCTCGGTTCCCGCAAATGCCTTCCATCAAAACTGATGCAGGCGATTGTGGCACAAACGGACGGAGCCAGCTCCCACACCGTTTCTGACGTGCGATGTCCATTTTCATGAAAAAGTTTCCGCAAAGTGTCCGTCTCTTCTTCTGATAGTCCATGAAGGAAAGTGACCACATTCACCAATTCCCCGTCTCGATGGACCGCACCTGTGAAATAGCCGTTCATTTTATCGTATTGAGTGATGATGACGTTGACTAGTCTCCAGTTTTTCACCTTCACCCAATGGGGTGAGCGTTTTTCATTGGACCATGTACTCGATTTACGTTTGGCGACAATCCCTTCTCCCAAGTTCTCGATGATCCGTTCCCATACTTCCTTCGGATCCTTGAACGATTCAACCGCTTGAAGTTGACTCGATTCGCTGGATGGGATTTTGCCGAACAGCTTTCTCAGTTTCGTCTTCCGTTTTTGCAACGGAAGCCCTGTTAGATCTTCCCCTTTATATTTCACTAAATCGAACACCATGTAATGACAAGGGAAGTCCTTCCTATGCTGCTGAATGACCTGTTCGTTTCGCATTCGTCCTCTTGCTTGCACGGTGGAGAACTCGCTTTTGAACGGATTGATCAAGTGGACGAGTTCACCGTCTAACGTCAATGGAAGATGGGCGACCAGCCGTTCCTGGATTTGCTTGCAGTAGTCCACTACTTCCGGAAACTTTTCATTTAGAACTTTCCCGGTTCTGCTAAAAAGCATGATACCATTTGGTTCCCAGACAAGGATGCAGCGAAATCCGTCATATTTAGCTTCATATGTCCAACCCTTTCCGGCAGGGATCGTTTCGGACGTCGTCAGTAGCATCGGTTTCATTTTTTCAGCCCCTGTTTTTGATTAGCTTTTGATTGCGCATCTTTCTTATACATAGGAATACAGAGAACTTCCATACTAATAAAAAAGGAAAGCGGGTGAAGGTTTTGCATACCGTGTGGAAAGGAAGCATCAGTTTCGGGTTGGTCAATATCCCGATCAAGCTCCATGCAGCAACTCAAGACAATGACATCAAATTACGCCAGCTGCATAAGGAATGCCATTCTCCCATCAGTTATCAGAAAGTGTGCCCTGTTTGTGATAAAGAAATCAAAAATGAAGAGATCGTGAAAGCGTACGAATACGCGAAAAACAAGTTTGTCGTTTTGGATGAAGAGGATTTGGAGAAATTGAAGAAGGAAAATGAGGACAAAGCCGTGGAAATAATCGATTTCGTCAAGCTGGAGGAAATCGACCCGATTTATTTCGAACGGAGCTACTTCATCGCTCCTGACAGCGGAGGCGGGAAAGCGTATTCTTTGCTACGGAAGACATTGGAGGATTCAGGAAAAATCGGGGTCGCCAAAATCATCATCCGTTCCAAGGAGCAACTGGCCGTTGTCCGGGTATACAAAAATGCGTTGTTGATGGAAACGATCCATTTTCCCGATGAGGTCCGGGATGTGCAGGATGTACCGAATCTGCCAAGCGGCGATACGGTTGTTCAGAAAGAATTGGACACAGCACTCTTGTTAGTCGACCAGCTGACAACCGCTTTCGAGCCTACGAAATATACGGACGAATATCGGACGGCGCTCATGGAATTGATTGAGGAAAAGAAAGCTGGCAACACCACCGTCGCAGCAACCGAGAAACAGCCAGCCGCCCCTTCCAATGTTACGGATCTCATGGCGGCATTGCAGGCGTCTTTGGATAAAACGAAAAAGAAAAAACCCGCCCCGCGTAAAAGGTCAGCTGCTAAAAAAGAAGCATGAGAGTCCCGATGTGGGGCTCCTTTCTTGTTCGGGGAACGTTAAGGCGATTTGATTGCACTCGCTCCCGGTTCGATTGCACTCAATTAGGATTGGGTTGCACACGCTATTATTTTCTTGCATTTGCAAAGTTGCTTGCACTCACGCTGGGGGTGCTTGCTCCCCGACACGAGTTGCTTGCGCACATTCCCCGTTTCCTTGCACCCCGGCATGGTTTCCTTGCACTTCCAAAGTTGCTTGCACTCACGCTGGGGCTGCTTGCTCCCCGACACGAGTTGCTTGCACTCACGCTAGGGGTGCTTGCTCCCCAACACGAGTTGCTTGCACCCACTCCCCGTTTCCTTGCACCCCGGCATGGTTTCCTTGCACGGAACATCCACTTTCTAGCCCCCATTGTTTCTCTAGCAAAATGCCCCTAGCATCTCCTAGCCACTTAAAAGATTCCAAGTCTTCTGCGTTTCGCGCTTAAAAGATGATATAATTCAAATGATCTCATTAACTTTCGTTTCTAGAAAGGTGGCTTCGTCAATGGCGTCAAAACCTTCGAGGAATCCGGAGAGCTATCTAGGTTTTCCAGAAAAGCAGCAACAGCTTTACCGAAGGACGTTATTCATCGTCGTCCTTTCCCAAATATTCGGCGGGGCCGGATTGGCGGCCGGGATTACAGTCGGTGCCCTTCTTGCCCAAGACATGTTGGGAACAGATAGTTTTGCCGGGGTGCCTGTCGCGATGTTTACCCTTGGTTCAGCGGGAGCCGCCTTTGTCATCGGAAGGCTTTCGCAACGCTTCGGCCGTCGTCATGGGCTGGCAGGCGGTTTTTTTGCAGGGGGACTCGGCGCGATCGGCGTCATTCTTGCTGCGATTTCGAACAACATCATCATCTTGATGATTTCCCTCTTGGTCTACGGCGCAGGGACTGCGACCAACTTGCAAGCCCGCTACGCGGGGACCGACTTGGCAAGCCCGAAACAGAGAGCGACTGCTGTTAGCATCGCCATGGTTTCCACCACGTTCGGAGCCGTCGCCGGACCGAATCTTGTCGATGTCATGGGAAAATTCGCTCTGAACCTCGGCATTCCTGCGTTAGCCGGGCCGTTCATTCTTGCCGCAGCCGCATACATTTTGGCCGGCTTGGTTTTATTCCTTTTCTTACGGCCTGATCCATTCATCGTCGCCAAAGCGATTGCAGCCGATCAGGCAATGAAAACACCGACAGCAAGCAAGATGAGCGGCGAAGGGCAAATATTGAATAAACGAGGGATTGCCGTAGGCGCGACCATCATGGTTCTTAGCCAAATCGTCATGGTTGCAATCATGACGATGACACCCGTCCATATGGGACACCACGGACACGGTTTACGTGCGGTCGGCTTTGTCATTGGCATCCATATCGGAGCCATGTACCTCCCTTCCCTATTGACCGGGATACTCGTCGATAAAGTGGGGCGGACTGCGATGGCGATCGCTTCCGGAATCACCCTTCTTGCTTCGGGACTAGTCGCCGCTTTCGCACCCGGCGACTCGGTTTGGCTGCTCACCCTCGCTTTAGGATTACTTGGGCTCGGTTGGAATTTTGGGTTAATCAGCGGAACGGCACTTATCGTGGATGCAAGCCATCCGGAAACCCGGGCGAAGACACAAGGCTCAGTTGATGTGCTCATCGCTTTATCCGGCGCTTCCGGCGGGGCATTATCCGGAATGGTGGCCGCCCAAACAAGTTACGCAACCCTTTCCATCGCAGGGGGTTGCTTGTCATTGCTGCTCGTTCCCGTCGTCATATGGGCTGGCAGGAAAAAATTGAATGTTGCAGAGGTGAGAGGATGAAACTGATATCAATTTGTCCGAGCAACACAGAAGTGCTCGGCTATCTTGGATTGGAAGGTCAATTGGTCGCCATCGACGACTATTCGGATTGGCCGCAGGCAGTCCATTCTTTACCGAGGCTAGGACCCGATTTATCCATCGATATGGACAAATTGGAAACTTACGAACCTGATTTGGTAATCGCTTCGCTGAGTGTGCCAGGCATGGAAAAGAATGTGGAGGAGCTGGAGAAACGCCAGATCCCCCATATTGTGTTAGATCCCCAAAGCTTAGAAGATATTGCGGATAATCTATTGGCAGTCGGCAAAGCTTGTGGTATCGAAGAGAAGGCGGAACAGATTAAAGAGGACTATTTGGCCTTCATTGCCGAGATGAAAAAACGAGCCTCTTCGGTTCCAGATAGACCGTCCTTGTACTGGGAATGGTGGCCGAAACCGATCTTCACTCCGGGCCGGATCAATTGGTTGACGGAAATCAGTGCAATCGCCGGCGGGTTGAATGAATTCCGCGATGTGGAACTCGCCAGTGTCCAAACTGATTGGGATGATGTGCTGAATCGGAATCCTGATCGCATTCTGCTTGCTTGGGTCGGTGTGCGTCCGGAAAAGGTGAAGAAAGACGTAGTGTTGAAACGTCCCGGTTGGAAAGAGATGGATGCTGTCCGGCAAGACCGGATTGACATTCTGGAGGAAACCTTATATTGCAGGCCTTCCCCTCGGCTTCTCGAAGGGGCATTTAATTTAGGGAACTTGCTGCATCCTGAAACATTTACCGATATGAAACTCCCTGCTTGGGTGACAAAACCATGAAAAAGAAAGGCCATTCCTGATCGTGGGTATGGCCTTTCTTCCATAATTATATGAATTTCACCATTTTATAATTCTTTTTCCCGCGACGGACGACGATGAAGGCGTCATCCAAACGGTCAGCCGATCCCACTTCATACGCGGTATCGGTTACCCGTTCCCCATTAAGGGAAATGGCTCCGTTCGTCACATCTTCCCGTGCTTGGCGCTTCGATGAAGACACACCCGATTCGACGATGAAATCGACGATGTTTTTATCCGATTTCTCCATCTCGTATGTCGGGACATCCTTGAAGGCATCTTTCATTTCATCCACAGTCAAAGCTTTCAAATCTCCGCTGAACAATGCTGCTGAAATGCGGATTGCTTGATCGAGCGCTTCTGGTCCATGGATGAGGCGGGTCATTTCTTCCGCAAGCGTTTTTTGTGCTTTGCGTAAGTGAGGTTCTTCTTGGACGGACACTTCGAGCGCTTCGATTTCGTCCTTTTTCAAGAAAGTGAAGATCTTCAAGTATTTGATGACGTCAGCGTCTGCTGTATTGATCCAGAACTGGTAGAACTCGTAAGGGGATGTCTTTTTCGCATCGAGCCAAACCGCTCCGCCTGCCGTTTTTCCGAACTTCGTGCCATCCGCTTTCGTGACGAGCGGAATTGTGATGCCGAATGCTTTCGCTTCCTCATCATGCGTTTTCCGGATCACTTCAAGCCCCGTCGTAATATTGCCCCACTGGTCGGAGCCGCCAATTTGCACACGGCACCCATAGTTCGAGTAAAGATGATTGAAGTCGGCTGCCTGGATCAGCATATAGGAGAATTCCGTGTAGGAAATCCCTTGTTCCAAGCGGGACGCCACATTATCCTTCGCCAACATGTAATTGACGCTCAATAATTTCCCGTAATCACGCAGAAATTCGATGAAGGTCATGGCACCGATCCAATCGTTATTATTGACCAACCGGGCTCCATTTTCGGAATTGAAATCAAAGATCCGTTCCAGTTGGCTTCGGATGCCCTTCACGTTTTCCGCTACTTGCTCCGTCGTTTGCAACTGTCTTTCCTCGGAACGGCCCGACGGATCCCCGATCATTCCAGTCGCCCCGCCGACGAGCAGGATCGGACGATGGCCATGCATTTGGAAACGGCGCAACGTCAGCAATGGCACGATGTGGCCGATGTGCATGCTATCCGCCGTCGGATCTACACCGCAGTATAAGCCGATTTTCTCATCATTTATGAGCTTTTCCAAACCTTCCTCATCGGTTTGCTGGTAGAGCAACCCTCTCCATTTTAAGTCTTCCATCAATTCATTTTTCATTCCAAAGACCTCCTTAAAGTATGTAATGACTAGCTTGAACTTCTGTTTCGATGACGGATGTGGCAGTTCGAAGTGGCAGTTGCGGATTTTGCCACGACAGTTCCGGATTTCTCCATGACAGTTCGCACTTTTGCCATGACAGTTCCGCTGCCCCCTGACAGTTTGCCCGAGTGCCATGACAGTCACAGGTTTCCCCATGACAGTTCGCGCTTTTGCCACGACAGTTCCGCTGCCCCATGACAGTTTGCCCGAGTGCCATGACAGTCACAGATTGCCCCCTGTCAGTCCCAACATACCAATCGTCAATCGTGCAAGGAAATTAAAAAAGCCCCCGCACGATTCGAAACGAATCATGCAGGGACGCTAATGTGTGAATTAACGCGGTACCACCCGGCTTGAGAATATAATCTCCACCTCAAAAACGCCATAACGCTGCGCCTGCGCACACTCCAAAGCTGTAATTCATGAACGATGTACCGGACAGCTTGCACCAACCGCTGCCTCTCTCTACGGATCGACCGTCACTACTTCGACTTTTTCAATATGTGAAAAAATATACAATCCTTATTGTAAATGAATTTCAGAAGTTGTCAACATTCTCGTGAGCCCGTAAAAAATTATGGTATAATTAGTGCAGATTTCAGGGGGTAGATCCATTTGAGTGAACATAAAAAAAATCGGCTTGATCTCATAGAAGAAAAACTGGAGGAGCTGAATCAGACCAGTTGGGCCCGGCGGTTGCGCATCACGTCAGGAGTATTTTGGAATCTTTTGATCGTTTTCCTCATTTTCGGTCTGACATTCACCGTTTTTGCCGCTTCGGTCGGTGCCGGCTATTTTGCTTCTCTTGTGTCAAAAGAGCCGCTGCGCCCGAAGGAAGAGATGCGGCAAGCGATTTTTAATTACGAAGAGACGTCGGAAATTTACACGAACGGCCAGTATCTCCGAAAGGTTAGCGCCGACATCGAGCGGAAGGAGACCCGTCTGGAGGACGTTTCCCAATATGTTATCGATGCCGTCATGGCGACGGAGGACGAGTATTTCAATCAGCATAAGGGAATCGTGCCGAAAGCGGTGTTCCGGGGCTTGTTCCAGGACGTGACAAACTCCGATAGCCAAACAGGCGGTTCGACGCTGACCCAACAGCTTATTAAAAACCAGATTTTGACCAACGAAGTATCCTATGAGCGGAAAGCGAAAGAACTTCTCCTCGCGATGCGGCTCGAGCACTTCATGGAAAAAGACGAGATTCTGGAAGCCTATTTGAATATCATCCCCTACGGGAGAAACGCAAACGGGACGAATATCGCAGGAATCGAAGCCGCGGCAGAAGGAATTTTCGATAAAAGCGCAAAAGACCTCACATTGCCCCAGGCAGCTTATATCGCGGGAATTCCACAAGCCCCTTTCGCCTATACACCGTTCTACAATCGGAACAGAGGCTTGAAGGAACCGGAGTATTTACAGCCGGGCATCAATCGGATGAAAACCGTCCTTTTCCGGATGAAGGAGACAGGTTATATCACCGATGCGCAATATGAGGAAGCGGTCGCTTATGACATCACGAAAGATTTCAAGGAACCAAGCATCCCATCCAGCGAACATTATCCGTATTTGACGGAAGAGATCCAGAGACGGACCGTCCAAATCCTTTCGAAAATGATTGCCGAAGAAGATGGGATTGATCCCGATCGGCTGGACAATGAAAAGAAGCTGAACGAAAAGTATACGATCATGGCCGAGCGCTCGATGAGAAACGATGGCTTCCGCATCTACGCCACAGTGGATCTCGTGTTATATGACGCCTTGAACGAAGTGGCGCAAAACTACGATCGATACGGCTATACGTATACCGACGAAAAGAAGAATAGCGAAACAGGCGAAGTGGAAATCGTCAAGTATCCCGTCCAAGTCGGGGCCATGATGATCGAGAACAATACGGGCCGGATTCTGGCATTCGTCGGAGGTCGTGATCATAACGAAGAGGAAGTGAACCACGCCACCCAAAGTTTCCGACAGAACGGGTCAACGATGAAACCACTGGCCGTCTTTGCTCCAGCGATCGAATACGGCACAATCGGAGCCGGAAGCCCGGTCGTGGACGTCAAATTCAATTGGAGTGGTTGGAAGCCGGTCAACTTCCTGGCCAATCAAGAACTCGGAATCATTCCGGCGAGACAAGCGTTGGCTTCTTCCCAAAACTTGGCCACCGCACGATTATACCGTGGAATCTTGGATCGCCGCCCTGCGGAATTCCTGGAGAAAATGGGCTTTTCCAAACTTCAGGATGTCGATTATGAAAATCCCTCCTTCTCTCTCGGAGCGATGCGGATCGGGGCTTCTGTCGAAGAGAATACGAATGCTTTCGCCACATTTGCCAACGGCGGAAAATTTATAGATTCGTACTTGATTGAAAAGATTGAAGACCGGGATGGAAACATCGTTTTCCAACATGAATCTGAAGCGGTCGATGTATTCAGCCCGCAAACAGCCTATATCATTACCGATATGCTCCGGGACGTGCCAAAATACGGAACTGCGACGAATATGAGAAATCATTTGAATTTCAATATTGATTTGGCAGCAAAAACAGGTACGACGGACTCCTACAGCGACTCATGGCTTGTCGGCTATAACCCGAATATATCCCTCGGTGTGTGGATCGGTTATAAATATCAGACACTTTCCTTGCAAGGGCCAGGAAATCGAAGTTACGGGACGTCCAACATCCGGACAACTACCTTATTCGCACAATTGTTGAACGCGGCTAACAAGGCCAAACCGGATGTGATCGGTGCCGGAGCCCGGTTCCAGCAACCCGAAGGAGTCGTCAGCAGGTCATTCTGTGGCATTTCGGGTCTCGCCCCATCTGCGGCTTGTTCTTCAGCAGGTTTGGTGAGAAGCGACCTGTTCAATGCGAAAGTCATGTTGCCGAACAAGGCGGATGACAGCATCATCTCCTCGTCATCCGTGTTGGTCAACGGCAAACGGTACCAGGCACTCCCATCCACTCCAAGAGAGTTCATCACTGCAGGAGGAGTTGGCGTAAACAGTGAGTTTATCGAAAGAATGCTGGGACCGTTAAAAGGGGATGCTTCAAAACTATTCCCTAATTCCAGTTATTCATCCAGAGTCGTCAGCGGAGCCGTTTTCCATGCGGACAATGTTCCGCCCGCACCAGTCCATGCGTCGAACAACGGCGGAACGCTGCAATGGAGTAATTCACCATCGAATGATGTAGTCGGTTATTATATTTACCGGGACGGCAAGAGAGTCGGAGCCGTTTCCAGTGCCTCCCGTTCTTATCCGATCGGTGGCGGTTCTTACTACGTCGTGGCCGTTGATATTACAGGCAAGCTGTCCGGACCTTCGAATATCGTATCGGCGGAGGGCGGAGCAACGGGTGACACCGAAACGCCTGCTCCGCCGGACGGCGATCAATCGAATGGAGAGAATCCTGATGCCTCACCGGGCGACCAAGGCAATGGCTCGAACAACGGCAACGGCAATTCACAAGGAAACGGACAAAACGATAATAACGGCAATAATGGGAACAACGGCAATAATGGGAACAACGGCAATAACAGCAATAACGGAAACAATGGCAATAACGGAAACAATGGTAACGCAAACGGCAATAACCCGGGGAACGGGAACGGAACTCCCCCGGTATCAAATTAAATGAGTGAAAGGCATTCCTGCAAGTTCAAAACGTGTAGGAATGCCTTATTTTGTCTTTCACTAGGAATTTTGCCTCCTTGCTATGAGCGTTGGTTAATCAAAATAAAGAGGCCGCCCTTTTCGGACAGCCTCCTACATCTATATACTAAGTCAATCTTCCATTGTGGAAAGATCGCCTGTCGGCAAGTTCAATTCCCAGGCCTTCAGCACACGGCGCATGATTTTACCGCTCCGTGTTTTCGGCAATTTATCCTTGAATTCAATTTCCCGTGGAGCGGCGTGAGCGGCCAGCCCCTTCTTCACGAATTGCTTAATATCCTCTTCCAACTCTTCGGAAGGCTCGTACCCTTCCTGGAGAGCGACGAAAGCTTTAATGATTTCTCCTCGGACCGGATCCGGTTTACCGATAACGCCCGCCTCGACAATTGCCGGGTGTTCCAGCAGTTTGCTCTCCACTTCGAATGGGCCAACCCGCTCCCCGCTCGTCATGATGACGTCATCCACGCGTCCTTGGAAGAAGAAATAACCATCTTCATCCATATAGGCCGAGTCGCCGGAAACATACCATTCCCCGTTCAGGAAGTAGGATTCATATTTCTCCGGATTGTTCCAGATTTGGCGCATCATGGCCGGCCACCCTTTTTTAATGGCCAGGTTCCCCATCCGGTTCGGAGGCAATACGTTCCCTTGGTTGTCCACGATTGCCGCTTCGATGCCCGGCACCGGTTTCCCCATCGATCCCGGTTTAATCGGCAAGCATCCGAAGTTGCAGATCGTCTGTGCCCCTGTTTCGGTCATCCACCACGTATCATGGATCCGTTTATTGAACACTTCCAATCCCCAACGGATGACTTCCGGATTCAACGGTTCACCGACTGACAGAATATGACGGAGAGATGACAAGTCGTATTTGCTCAAGGGTCCTTCCCCTGCCCCCATGAGCATGCGGAACGCTGTTGGTGCACTATACCATACGGTCACGCCATATTCCTCAATCGCTTCGTACCAGCTATCGGTTGAGAAGCGCCCGCCTTGCACCAAAATGGTGGCCCCGACAAGCATCGGTCCGAATATGCCGTATGCTGTCCCTGTCACCCAGCCTGGATCAGCCGTACACCAAAAGATATCCTCGTCTTTCAGATCGAGCACCCAGCGAGTCGTCTGCAATTGCTGCACCATCGCTTCCTGGACATGCAGGACGCCTTTCGGAGCGCCCGTGGAACCCGATGTATAATGGAGCAATGTAGGATCTTCCCTCATCATCCATTCCACTTGGAAATCGGTCGATGCCTCTTTCATTCTTTTATTGAAATCAATAAACGGGCCTTCCTCTTCAACCCCTTCCCCAACGAGGAAAACGGATTGTAAATGTGGCAATTTATCAAGAGGCACGCGACTTAGCAGTTCGGGTGTTGTCACGATCGCTGTCGCTTCACTGTCCGCCAGCCGATCGTAAACCGCCCCTTCCATGAACGCTTCGAAAAGCGGCCCGACAATCGCACCGATTTTCAAAGCGCCGATCAATGAAAAGTAAAGTTCAGGTGAGCGTGGCATGAAGATGAAAACCCGATCCCCTTTTTCCAACGAAGAGAAGTTGCGGAGAACATTCGCAGCTTTGTTCGTCATTCGCTTCATCTGATCATACGTATAGGCTTCTTTCCGATTGTCGTCTTTATAATAGAGTGCAACCTTGTTTTTCCGATAAGAATCCGCATGACGATCGACAGCTTCATGTGCAATGTTCACGAGTCCAGTATTATACCAGCTAAACTCTTTATCGACATCGGACCATTTGAAATTCTTCACTGTCTGATCATAATCTGCTAGTTGATAATTGCCTTCAACTCTTGGGAGCGCTTTCAACACCATTTAAACCATCCTTTCTACCTTTCAGTCTTACATATTTCACATTGTACACTAAATTACTATGTTTAGGCTAATAAATGTTTCTACTTTTCCAATTGTTTTTACATTGTCAACTTCTATCCGCTATTTTCATCGGCTTTTGTTGTATACTGGGATTATGTGCAAATGAAAGCAAGGTGGTGTAGATGTTGGAGCACATAAAAACATATAATGCAATGGAAGTGAAACACAAAAACGGCAACCTGCTCATAGAAGGCCCCATCTCTCCCGAAGAGCTGGCAAGTTTGGACTTTCATGAAGACTTGGTCGCTTTCAGACCGCCCGCCCAGCAACATAAAGCGCTAGTTGAAATCGCGGGATTACCGGAAGGACGGATCATCATTGCACGGGAAGGCGATCAGATTGTCGGTTATGTCACCTATCTCTATCCCGATCCACTGGAGAGATGGTCACAGGGGAATATGGAGAACCTGATTGAATTGGGAGCCATCGAAGTGATTCCGAAATATCGGAGCGGCGGCATCGGAAAAGCGATGTTGCAAGTGTCTATGATGGATGATGCAATGGAAGATTATATCATACTCACAACAGAATATTATTGGCATTGGGATTTGAAAGGGACAAAACTGAATGTATGGGAATATCGAAAAGTCATGGAAAAAATGATGAAAGCGGGGGGGATGGAATATTACGCGACGGATGATCCCGAAATCAGCTCCCACCCCGCCAATTGCCTGATGGCCCGGATCGGCAAACGAGTGGACCAGGAATCCATCCAACAGTTCGACAGCTTGCGATTCATTAATCGATTCATGTATTAAAATAGGGGGAATTTTAAATGCTGATCGAGGAAATCATGAAAACGGATCTCATCACGCTTGGACCGGATGACACTGTCAAAGATGCCCTTCAAATCATGCGCGATGAACGGATCCGCCATATTCCGATCGTTTCGACAGACGGGACCGTGGTCGGAATTATATCGGATCGAGATTTGAAAACCAACACGCCGACATTGGTGAACGAACAAGACAAACGGCATTATGATCTGCCTTTGAGTCAAATCATGACAAAGGATCCGATCATCGGCCATCCGATGGATTTTGTCGAAGAGGTGGCGGTGCTCTTCTATGAAAATCAGATCGGTTCATTGCCGATTGTGTCGAATAACCAGCTAGTCGGCATCATCACGGAAACAGACCTATTATATAAATATATCGAATTGACTGGAGCCCACCAGCCGGGTTCCCAAATCGAAATCCGGGTTCCGAACGTTCCAGGCAACCTGTATGAAGTGTCCAAAGTATTCCATGAACTCAAGACGAATGTCCTCAGTGTACTTGTCTATCCTGATAAAGAAATTGAGACGAATAAGATCCTCGTTGTCCGGATCAAAACGATGAATCCTCTTCCCATCATTGAAGGTTTGAATAAAAGCGGCTTTGAAGTGCTTTGGCCCAACGTCCCGGGAATTGACATATGAGAAAAGATGCGGTTTTCATTTTTTCGGAAGATCAACTGGGATACTCATTTTCAGATACACATCCATTTAACCAAAAGCGGATTGTCATGACGCTCGATTTATTGAAAAAAGTGGATGCAATTCAGGATAGCGATATTATAAAGCCCCGTATGGCATCGGATGAAGAACTGCTCCTCGTCCATGACGAGAAATTCATCAACGTCGTAAAAAAGGCTGGGAAAGGCGAATTGCAGGAGGACGTCGCAAGCATTTACGGAATCGGGACGGAGGACACCCCGATTTTTCCAAATATGCATGAAGCAAGCGCAATGCTGGTCGGCGGCACATTGTCTGCAGTGGAACAAGTGATGGAAGGGCATTCGAGATACGCGGTAAATCTGGGCGGCGGCCTGCACCATGGATTCCAAGGCCGGGCATCCGGCTTCTGCGTCTATAATGACAGTTCCGTTGCCATTAAATACATGCAGGAGAAATATGGGGCGCGTGTACTTTATGTAGATACGGACGCGCATCATGGAGATGGCGTGCAATGGACCTTTTACGATGATCCGACGGTTTGCACCTTATCGATCCATGAAACAGGGCGTTATCTATTCCCGGGGACAGGCAATATTACGGAACGGGGAAATGGCGCCGGATACGGGACCTCCTTCAATTTCCCGATCGATGCCTTTACCGAGGATGAATCCTTCCTCGACATCTATAGGACGGCGATGGAGGAAGTGGTCGACTTTTTCAAACCGGATGTCATTTTGACTCAAAATGGTGCAGATGCCCATTACTTCGACCCCCTCACCCATTTGTACGGAACGATGGAAATCTACAGGCAGATTCCAAGAATCGCCCGTGAAATGGCTGAAACTTATTGCAATGGACGGTGGATTGCGGTCGGAGGCGGCGGATACGATATCTATCGGGTTGTTCCGCGAGCCTGGTCCCATATCTGGCTGGCGATGAAACAGCTTCCTGCCCCAACCGGACCGCTTCCGGAAGAATGGCTCTCCACATGGCAAAGCCATTCCCCGGTTCCGCTCATCCCGACGTGGGAAGACCCTGATCCACTTTATGAGCCGATTCCACGCAAGGACGAAATCACTGAAAAGAACGGTCAAATGATGGATCGTGCTTTACATTTCATTCGGAATGAAAAGCAGAAGAAATGATTTTTCCTCAACTAACTTATATACAATATTCTGATAATGAAAGTTATTGCGAGTAATGGGCAATTACCTTGGGTTGGATATGTCCAAGGTGATTGCCCTATTTGCATGTACATAAAGAATAAGAACTAAAACCATAACTCTACAGTGCGGCAAAAGCTTACAGAGTGCCCCGTTCCTCAAGCCGGTAGGGCAAGATGACTTGCTGCTCTTCCACTTCTTCCCCGTTCATCAGTTTCGTCAGCAAACGCATGGAAACTGCTCCGAGGTCATAGAGCGGAACTGCAATAGTCGTCAATTGCGGACGCACGACCCGGGCTAACAAGGAGTGCTCGAAGCAGATGATTTCATAATCATCGGGAACAGTCAATCCCGCATCCCGGATTCCATTGAAGATCCCTAACGCGATGACGTCATTGCTTGCAAAAATGGCAGTCGGCTTGCCCGGCAAGTCGCTGAGCTCGCTCCATATCTCATACACGTGATCGTACATGCCGTCCGTTTCGATGATCAGGGATTCATCCACCGTCAGGCCGGCATCCTGAAGAGCGCGCGTATAGCCTGATTTTTTACAGATGGAGTTGATGTCCCTTGTAAATGGACCCGAGACGAATAGAATCTGTTTATGGCCATGTTCGATCAGCTTGGCTACCGCCTCGTAGGCAGCCTCTTCAAAATCGATATTGACGGTCGGCAATTGATTTTCAAAGTCCAAAGAACCTGCCAACACAATCGGTACGTTGGCCGTCGATATTTCAGCCCGTACTTCATCCGAAATGGAATCACTCATGAAGATCAGGCCGTCCACCTGTTGACCTAGATGATTCTCCAACAATTCAATTTCCCTCGTTGTGCTCTCATCGGAGTTCGAGAGTAGAATATTGTAGTCGTACATTGTCGCGATATCCGCGATGCCTCGCAATAGTTCCGCATAATAACTTTTGGCGATATCCGGGACGATGACACCGACTGTCGTCGTTTTCTTGCTGGCAAGTCCTCTTGCCACGGCATTCGGGCGGTATCCAAGCCGCTCGATGACCTCAAGCACTTTTTTTCGTGTTGCGGGTTTGACATTTTGATTGCCATTCACAACACGAGATACGGTAGCCATGGAAACATTCGCTTCCCTGGCAACATCGTAAATCGTTACAGCCATTTTCCCACTGTCCTTTCCTATAGCTGTCTCTATTATCCCCCAATTCCATTGTAAACAAAAAGCCGGAACCATGAAAGTCCCGGCTTCGCATTATCAAACAGTTTGGTACGATTTCATGAATTGCAGGATGGAATCGTAAAACTCGTTGAATTGCGCGATATCCATTTGTTGAGCTGAATCGGACAACGCAACAGCCGGATCTGGATGCACCTCTGCCATCACTCCGTCTGCGCCTACTGCGATGGCAGCCTTCGCCGTTGGAAGGAGAAGATCTTTTCTGCCTGTTGAGTGCGTCACGTCAACGAATACCGGTAGATGCGTTTCTTGTTTCAAGATCGGTACAGCCGAGATATCCAATGTGTTCCGTGTAGCCCGTTCGTATGTCCGGATTCCACGCTCACATAGCATGATTTCGCTATTCCCTTTGGAAATGATATATTCCGCGGCATTGATGAATTCATCAATTGTTGCTGCAAGACCGCGTTTCAGAAGGACCGGTTTATTCACCATGCCCGCTTCTTTCAACAATTCAAAGTTCTGCATATTCCGTGCACCGATTTGGATGACATCGATATAATCAAGCGCCTCTTCCAAGTGTGTCGGTGTGATGATTTCCGTCACGACGGATAGACCTGTTTCATTCGCCACACGTTTTAAAATCTTAAGACCTTCCAGACCGAGTCCTTGGAAATCATATGGAGACGTACGCGGCTTGTATGCGCCACCTCTGATCATCGTCAGCCCTTTTGCCTTGATGGATTGCGCGACCGCCAATACTTGTTCGTACGACTCAACGGCACATGGCCCGAAAATGAAGGATGGCTTGCCGTCCCCGATTTGGTGGCCGTTGATATTAACAATCGTATCTTCCGGTTTTCTTTTGCGGGAGACTAGGAGCGCTTTCCGTTGCTCGTCTTCCTGTATTTCAAGGGCAGACATGAAGATCCCTTTGAAAATCTGTTCCAATACGCCGTTCGGCAATGGACCATTATTGTAGGCTTTAAGGAAGTTCAGCATTTCTCTCTCACGGATCGGATCATATCTGTTAACACCTTGCTTTTCTTTCACTTTCCCGATTTCCTGAACAACAGCAGTCCGTTCATTGATCAAGTCCAATATCTTGATGTTCAAGTCATTTACGCTATCGCGCAATTGATCTAGCTCATTCTGTCTCATCAGACATTCTCCTCCCCGTACCATATCATCCCTTTTCGAATAAGGGTTTCTATGTTACATTTTTAGATAATAGACCTAGTATAATGAATGTTGATTGAAAAGTCACGTATTTTTCTAATAAATTCGGAAACATGACTTAATTTTAATCAATTTAAGGTCCAAATTCCTGCAAAATGAAGGAAAGGGAGTGGAAAGTCCTGACGAACACATTATTCGCCCTCGATATTGGAACCCGTTCCGTCGTCGGCATCATCTTGAAGGAAAACGGCGGCCAGTTCCATGTAGCCGACCTTGTCACGATCGAACATAAGGAACGGTCGATGATCGATGGACAAATACATAATATTTTAAGTGTTGCCGATGTCATCAAGGACATCAAAAAGACGCTTGTGGACCGCCATGGCCCTTTGAAACGGGTCAGTGTCGCAGCGGCAGGCAGAGCGTTGAAGACTGCCGAGGGCTCCATGGTCATCGACATTTCCGGGAAACGCCTCATCGCCACCGAAGATGTGAACCGCCTGGAATTGGCAGCTGTCCAAAATGCCCAGCAGAAACTGCTTTCCTCCGATGCAGTCCGGCAAGAGGATGATTACTATTATTGTGTTGGTTATTCGGTGCTCCATTACAAGTTGGAAGGGGAGGAGATCGGCAGCCTGATCGATCAGGCTGGGCGTTCGGCAGCCGTCGACGTCATCGCCACCTTCCTGCCCCGCGTCGTCGTGGAATCCTTGCTGTCCGCCTTGAATCGTGCCGATTTGGAAATGGAGGCATTGACATTGGAACCGATTGCGGCGATCAATGTTCTCATCCCCCCTTCCATGAGGCGCTTAAATGTCGCCTTGGTGGATATCGGGGCTGGAACATCGGATATTGCCATTACAGATGATAATACGGTCATCGCCTATGGAATGGTGCCGCTTGCGGGCGATGAAATAACCGAGGAGCTGAGCAGCCATTATTTGCTGGATTTTCCGGTTGCGGAGAATATAAAAAGACAAATTTCGAATATGGATGAAGTGACCATCACCGATATATTAGGGTTCGAACAGCAGATCCCTTCGACCGAAGTGGCTGAAGCGATCGGACCAGCCGTCAGCCGGCTCGCGCAAGCGATTGCCGGGGAGATGATCCGCCTCAACAACGGCAAGTCGCCAAAAGCGGTCATGGTCGTTGGTGGAGGAAGTTTGACACCCGGCCTGACAGAACAGTTAAGCTCTGCATTGGATCTTCCCTTGAACCGGGTCGCCATACGCGGTTCGGACGCGCTGTCAGGCGTGACAATGGAAGCGGAGCTTGCCCCATCTCCGGAACTCGTCACACCGATCGGCATTGCGATAGCCGCCAAGCGGGCTCCGATCCATTACATGTCAATTGCAGTGAACGGAAAAGCGATTCGCCTGTTTGAATTAAAGGAGATGACAGTCGCCGATGCACTCTTGGCGGCCAATATAAAAGCAAGTCAATTGTACGGAATGCCCGGACTTGGCATGTCCATCTCGGTCAACGGGAAAAGCATCTTGCTTCCCGGGGAGCATGGACGGCCTTCCACCATTTTAGTAAATGGGAAGGAAGCCGATACGAAAGATTTGATTTCCAACGGGGATACGATTGAAATCACATTAGGGCAAAATGGAAAAGATGCGTATGCGACTGTCCGGGATTTGCTGGATGATATGGTATCGATCCACGCCACAATTGATGGCGAGCCTGTCACGCTGGCGCCCGAAGTGTCTTTGAACGGGGCCAGTGTCAGTTTGGACACGGCCGTTCAAGATCGGGATGAAATAGTTATTTTCCATCCGCGAACCGTGGCGGACGCTCTCGCTACATTGGGGAAGAAGGACTTGATTCAACCGGTTTTCACCTTGCAGGTCGATGGCAAGACAGTGACTCTCAAAGGGCAAGCGACTGAATACTACCTAGGGGCGGCTCCCATCTCCCTATCCTATATCATCCGGGATGGCGATGAGATTACAATTCGCCCAGCTGCTTCCCCGACCGTAGAAAACATTGCGGCTGAACTCGGCAAGAAGTTGGAGGAAACGGCAACAGTCACATTCAACGGCGCAGCTCTCGATTTGAAGAAGCCGCTTCATGCTGTCATCTTGAATGGACAACCCGCTGGTGGCAAAACGGCAGTGAAACCCGGCGATCGGCTGGAAATGAACCCGCTCGGACAAAGTGGATTCACGTTCAGTGATATTTTCGCCTTTACGGACTATACGCTTCCGGGAAGTTCGGCCAGTCAATACAAACTGTTGCGGAATGGGACTCCGATCGGTTTCCACTATCCCATTTTCGGCGGTGATTCATTGGAAATCATTTTCTATTGAATGGAAAAAACCCGCAGACCAATTAATGGTGTGCGGGTTTTCCAACTTATTTCGGTTCTTCTACCGAGATATGGTTTTGGTTGGTGATCTTTTCTTCACCGATGTTTTCGCTATTATCATAAGCGACATCACTGTTTCCGGTAGATTGTTGATCGGTTTCCTCATTTTTCTTCGTGACAGCATCTTTTAATGCTTCACCTGTTGCAGTCAATGTATCCTTCCCTTTTTCAATCGTCGCCTGGACATATTCGATCGCTTCCTCCCCTTCGGAGGATGCTGTTCCGTCATCCATCGGGGCAGCGGTTTTGGATGTCATCGTTTTCACTTTGTCAACCAATTGGCCGGATTGCTCCTGGATTGTTTTCGTCAATCCACCCGTCTTCTCTTTTGCTGCCGATGTCAATTCGGTCGCTTTTTGTTTCGCTACGGAACTCAATTCGATACTTTTATCTTTCAATTGTCCCGCCTGCGTGGAGAAGTCTTCGCGCATTTCAGTGCCCGTCTTCGGCGCTAAGAACAACGCAGCGGCCGCTCCGATTACACCGCCGACCAAAGCGCCGAACAGGAAGCTTCCTGCACCGGAACCGTCGTTTTGATCGTAGAACGAGTCGGTACGGCTGCGATCGTATTGATAATTGGTCGGTAAATAGGATGGTGCATCACCAAAAGTGTTTTTATACTGTCCCGGATTGTACTGTGAGTCATTGTAGTTCGGTTTTGTCGTTTGTTCAGACATTTTCAATTCCTCCTATTTCGTATGACGATTTTTTATTGAAAGCGGTCTGCCGGACTGGGAAGCCGTTTCTGCCCTGCTACGGGCTTATAGACGGTCCAACCATCAGATGTTTCTTCTCTCCGCTCCTTCACTTTATCAAGAATCCCGAGAACGACGTTGCTCCATTGGACCACTTGGGCGATCTTATCGCTATTCCGTTCGGCTTCGGTCGTAATCGAGTCGCTGACGCGCATGATGGATGAATTGAATCCACTTACAGACTCGCCTACACCTTTTACCGCATCAACAACCGAGTTCAGCTTTTCTGATTTCTCCTGGATGTCTTCAGCCAGTTTGTTCGTCTTGTTCAGCAGTTCGCTCGTTTCCGAGGTGATTCCTTCAAGTTGGGTCGTTAGCCCATCCATCGTTTCCGAAACGGATTGCAATGTCCGTTTCAATGAAACTAGGGTGATGGCAAGGCTCACACACAAAATAAGAAATGCAAGGGCAGCGACGATGGCCGCTATGTACAATAAGTTCTCCAATGGCTTTACCCTCCTAAACAACTTTCCATAGCTTATAATTACCCTTATTATAGATAATATAAACATGAAGCACTAACTAACCTCTTCGACATACCTCCCCCAAATCCTTCATAAAACGGGAATTGTTTTGGTGAATTTTATTTTATATAAAATGTAATAAAGAAGTGGACATTACAAGCCAACCGTTGCTTTCCGTTCCGGGCGGACGCTTTCCGCGGGCACGGCTTCAATCAATCGAACAGCGAAGGGTTCGATTTGTTGCCAAACGCTTCGCTTTTTGGCACAAAGGCCGTTCTTCGTGACGGCCTTCGCTGGAGTCGCCGCCCTCCACTCCAAGCAACTGGAGCCACCCATTACAAATCATTTGTTCGTCGTTCTATATAGAAAAAGATGATGAAAAACGGATATCGAGATGGTCGTTTCTCACGGTTGTCGAAACGCCTTCCCCCAACTACGAAAAACAGCTTGATCCCGCGGGATCAAGCTGTTTCGTCTTTTGTAATAAAATCCTTGAAAGCATAAAGGTATTTCTGAACATCGCCAGCGCCCATGAAAAGATAAACGGCGTCATTGTGATCGTCCAGCATCTGGATCGTATCAAGATTCAAATAGACGGCACCGGGAATTTTTTTGACCAGTTCATCGATTGTCAGATTCCCTGATTTTTCACGTGCAGAACTGAAAATATCACATAAGTATACATGATCTGCACCAGATAGGGTTTCCGCAAATTGATCCAAAAGTGCAGAGGTCCGAGTGAAAGTATGCGGCTGGAAGATGGCAACCAGTTCCCGATCCGGGTACTTCTGTCTTGCCGTCTGCAAGGTTGCCCGGATTTCATTCGGATGATGGGCATAATCGTCCACAATGATGCGGTCATTGATCCGCGTGATGGAGAAACGCCGTTTCACTCCGGAAAACGTCGACAGGCGCTCTTGGATGGTCGCTACCGGAACCCCTTCGTAATGGCAAAGCGCGATGACTCCGAGCGCATTCAAGATGGAATGATCTCCTGCTAATGGTATCGAAAAAGTATAATAATACTCGTTTCTAACGAAAACGTCGAAAGTCGAACCATCCACCGTCTTAACGATATTCTTGGCCGAGAAATCATTGGATTCCTCAAACCCATAATAGACGACGGGGACATTAGCATGGATCCTTTGTAGATTCGGATCATCCCCGCATGCGATGAGCGCTTTTTTTACACGCAACGCCATGCTCGAAAAAGCGTCCATCACGTCTTCCAAATCCTTGAAGTAATCGGGATGGTCGAAATCGATGTTCGTCATAATCGCATAATCCGGCTCATACGCCAAGAAATGACGTTTATATTCACATGCTTCGAAGACGAAAAACTCACTTTCCTCCACTCCCTTGCCAGTGCCATCCCCGATTAAATAGGATGTCGGAGCAAACCCGGACAATACATGGGAAAGCAGTCCCGTTGTCGACGTTTTCCCGTGGGAGCCTGTGACTCCAATCGATATGAAGTTCTTCATGTAGTTGCCGAGGAAATCATGATAACGAATGATTTCGAGTCCGAGTTCCGCAGCTTTTTTCAACTCCGGATGATCATCCGGAAAAGCGTTTCCGGCTATCACTGTCATCCCTGGATGTATATTATTTTCATCAAACGGTAAGATTGGTATTTTCCGATTACGCAGTGGCTCTTCCGTAAAAAAATATTTCTCCACGTCCGAACCTTGTACTTTCTGCGAGGAATCATGAAGGATCTGAGCGAGCGAGCTCATCCCCGACCCTTTGATTCCCACGAAATGGAACAATGTCATAATGCAACCTCCCAGGACCATTTCTGTTCCTTAATAAATAGCTGTTCTTTTTTCATTAAATGTACAAGAAAAGGCTTGCCTATTCCTTATATATTTTCTCAAGATCGTTTTCTGTCAGATAGACATCCCTTGCTTTGCTTCCCCGTTGACCTGAGATGAAGCCTTGTTTCTCCATCCGGTCGATCAATTTCGCTGCACGGTTATAGCCGATGCTGAAATGCCGTTGCAAAAGGGATGTAGAAGCGCTGCCTTGCTCGAGTATGAAATGGCATGCCTCTTCATATAGCGGATCCTTTTCCTCCTCATCGGCGGCATGCGCCAAGAGGTCTTCCTGGCCGAACAGATAATCCGGTTCCGCTTCGTTTTGAACATGTTCTATTATACGTTCAATTTCGTCATCCGTGACAAATGTCCCTTGCAGACGGACAGCGGAGGATTGGCCGTTACCGATGTAGAGCATATCCCCTTTACCAAGAAGACGTTCGGCTCCCGGGGAATCCAAAATCGTCCTTGAATCGATTTGAGAAGAAACCGAAAAGGCGATCCGCGTCGGCACATTGGCTTTGATCGTTCCGGTGATGACATCTACAGATGGACGCTGCGTCGCAATAATGAGGTGGATGCCGCAAGCCCGTGCTTTCTGGGCAATCCGGCTAATGGACACTTCGACATCCGCCGGTGCCATCATCATCAGATCCGCCAATTCGTCTATCACAATTAATAGATACGGCATTTTCAATGAAAACTTCCGGCTCTCGATCACTTGCCGGTTATACCGGTCAATATCCCGGACGCCCGCATGCGCCAACAGTTCATAGCGGCGTTCCATTTCCGCGACCGCCCATTTCAAGGCGGCCGTTGCGGCTTTCACATCGGTGATCACCGGGCTGATCAGATGGGGGATTCCGTTGAACGGGGCAAGTTCCACCATCTTCGGATCGATCAGCATCATCTTCAGATCGGTCGGCGGTGCTTTATACAGCAGGCTGATCAATATCGAGTTGATGCAGACGGATTTCCCCGAGCCAGTTGCCCCCGCAATCATTCCATGGGGCATCTTCCGAAGGTCAATCGTCACCGGTTTGCCTGTCAAGCCCAAGCCGAGGACGGCCTCCAGCGGAGATGGCGAGTTTTTGTATACATCGGAGCCGATCACTTCGGAGATTCGGACGGGTCGTGTCTTCCGGTTCGGGATTTCGATGCCGATGGAGCTTCTGCCGGGAATCGGTGCCTGAATCCGGATATCTTCGGCAGCCAGCGCCAGTTTCAGGTCGTCCGCCAAATTCCGGACCTTGCTCACCTTTGTCCCTTGAGCGACCGTCAATTCGAATCGGGTCACCGATGGACCTTGTACCGCCTCGATGACAGTTGCTTGGACGGAGAAATGGGACAAGGCGACCTCCAATTTTTCGGATTGCGACTCCAGCCATTCTGAATCCTCAACCTGGTCTTCCGGCGGTATCAAATAATCCAAGGAAGGGAACGCGTAATACGGCGGTTCCACTTCCTCTTCCGGCTCCATCGTCGACACAGCGTCCGATGCCACTTCGTTTTGTGCGACTTCAGGCGGCTCAGGCTCTGGCCGAGTTTCCGGCGGCCCTGAAACCGGCTGTGGGGGAGTGGAGGAATTGGTTTCGGCCTGCACAATCTTCTCCAGCTTCTCTTTATCCGATTTCAACATCAACACATTGAAAGGGACAATCCGCTCTGTAGCTGATTGTGCGGAATCGTCACTCTCCTCAAGCGGCTCTTCCATTTTTTCAGGAGGGTCGGACATAGGTTCATCCTGTTCATCCATGATTGGTTCCTCGAGCTCCGGTTCGTGTGGAATAACGGTGGATTCATCCGCTACCGGTTCCGGTTCAGGCAGATTGGACAGTTGATCGGCAACATCGGAGTTCGATTGCTCCCGTTCAGAGCCTTCATCGATTTGCTGCTCCAAAACATCTTCGTCATCCGGCTCTATCCATTCTTCCATCGGTTGTTCATTTACCGATTGTTCTTCTATCGGCAAATCGCTCTCAGCAGGTTCTTCCACGATAGCATGGTCAGAAGCCGACGGAATATGGGTCTCTTTTTCCGTAGTATGGCCGATTGCCTCTTCAGCAATTCCCGTGAAAACTTCAGAACCCCTCGCCGCAGCTCCTTCTATCGAATCTTTCTCCACCAAGCTTGCGAGAGTGCTAGGCTGTTCATCCGGGATATTCTCCCATTCCTTCACATTCTGCTTCGATATCCCGCTTTTCCGCTCTTCTTCCATACTACGGTCGACCAAATTTTCCGGTCTGGAAAAGCCGAAAACAGGCGACGGGATGGCAGTCGGCGTGAACGGCCTGCCGTTTCGCTTTGTTTCAATTTTCGCCGATGCAGGCTTCTGCTCTTTTCGGACAGGTTTGGGTGCTATCCTTTCATGACTTGGTTCAGATCCGTACTTCAGCCGGGACGAACCCGCTCTATGTATTGTTCCGGTTGCCGGTGTCTCGGGCCATCTTTCATTCTTATATAATGGTATTGTTTCATAGTCATCCTCTTCACGACCAATCGGCTTTTCAACTGGTTTCCGTTCCGGCCTTTCCTCGTCCTCTTCGTCCCATCCGTAGATTTCGGCATCCGTAATGATCGGAAAGCGGAAAGACGGCGGAGTCTTCGTTTCGGTCGGAATCTCTTTTACCTCTTCTTGCTCTATGCTATCAATCTCATCGAATTTTTCTTCTTCATCCGGCCCGAACAGCCGGTTCACTACCTTTTTGAACCAACTCATACAATCACTCTTTTCGTGTCAATCAATCTATTTTAACAGGTCTGCCGCGTCTAAATCAAATCAATCCGAGAAACACGAAAAACGTACCAGTTCGGTACGTTTTGGGTCATGACAAGCGGTATGGAGTTCCAGGCTCTTCATTGTCCCCTAGTACAAGTATCCCTTTTTCAGAAGGGGCATTTGGAAGGGCAAGTTCTTTGGCGGAGCAGATCATTCCAGATGAAGGGATTCCGCGAAGCTCCGCATCCCGTATTACAAGTCCGGACGGCATGACAGCCCCGACTTTCGCGACGACAACATGTTGACCGGCTTCCACATTAGGTGCGCCGCATACGATTTGTACCGTTTCCTCGCCGAGATCGACTGTACAGACACTGAGTCGATCCGCATTCGGATGTTTTTCTTTCGTCAATACTTTTCCGACGACAAACTTAGGGGAAAGGTCAATGTCCAGCGTGTAGTCGGAATCATTGGCGCGGATCGCTTTTTGGAGCTGTTCCACCAGCTCGCCAGACACCTCGATATTCCCCTTTCCATCAATCGTCATATAAGTCGAGGCGTGGAAGAGGTTGGCCCCTACCACTTCCCCACTCTTTTCATCCTGGATCCAGGCTATATCTTTTTCCCGTTTCGCCAACACGGCTGCCGGCTTCGTCGCGGAAAATTGGATGAGCAGGACATCGCCTACCCCAGCAGGATTATAGAAAATATTCATCTTCACTTTCGTTCCTTTCGCGTCACTCTATTTTTGGCCATGATGAAAATCGGCTCCAGTTTTCCATCCTCGTAAATGAAGGATAGCGAGGTGACGGGCACCGCGCCGACGGTAAAGAACTGCATCGTCAATTGGGCCAAGACATCATATCCTGTATCATTGCGGATATCGCCGATGATCAGGACGTCCTGATGCGGAACGGAGACGGTCATATGACCTTCGATTTTGCTTTCCATTTCTTTCAAAAATGCGCTGTTCAATATACGGCTTGCATCATATCCGTCATTGTTGTTGACGAAGTAATAGATATTGCCGGATACTTCATCCTTTTTCATCGAAGTCGGAAGGGATCGCACTCTGAATAGAGCAGATTCCATAATTTCAGTGTCAGACAGGCCAATCGATTCCACCATGTTTTCATCGATCAGCCGATAAGTGGTCCCAAGATCCAGTGCATAATAGATCCGTGTTTCCGCTGTATGCTCTTTTGTCAAGAAACGGTGTCCGGCGGAACTTTCCAATGGGAAGGAAGTCGATCGGATGACCGGGTAAATGGACGTTTGTCCAGCAAAGCCTTCCTCACTTTCCTTTTCCATGGCACTGAACGTTTCGCGGATCGTATAGACGACCTCTTCGATTGCTTGGTCTTTTTTCTCTTCATACTTCGCAAGTATTTCTGGGAGCGAAATGTCCATCCCTTTTTTCAAGTCCGTATGCTCCAGCCGCACCTTATCGGTTTTCCGGTCAAATCGCCATGTGAACTTTTCGGATGGCAATCGTTCTTTCAACAGTTCTACCAGTTGCTCGGATTTCATATTCCATCCACCTTTCCATTCTGTAACGTCTACAGGAAGAGGTCGATTGGCAGAACGTCACTCCTGCTCAACCGACCGTACGATTTCCATCATTTCCTCCAAGTCCGTTTCGATATCTCGTTTCTTGGAGACAGTTGTCATTTTAGCCCCGCCTACACTCGCAATCAATTCAAATTCATCCTTGCCACTCTCTAGGACAGCGGCAAAACCGAAATTTCCAGCTTCCTCGAATGTCGACTCTTCGATAATCTCTTTGTTCTGATCAGCTTGCAACAGATCATAGAAAAGCTGGCTATCCCTTTCTTCGTTCGGGTTGACGAATAGGATGTACGTATCATTGCCTTTATTGAACACTATATTTTGAGCATCCGAATCCTCTGTCACAGCGAACCCGGCAGGCTTATAGTAGCGGACTTCATCTGTTTCTTCCGTCGGTTTCTTGGCATTCGCTAAAAAAGCGGCTCTGGCTGCTTCGATTCCATTCGTTGCTCGATCATCCAGCGATTTGCCACAGCCCACAAGAAGGATGAGGGACAACGTTATTAGGAATAGGAATTTCCAATTACGGAACATTCGATTTCCCCCAATCATTTTGATTTCCCTCTCCATTTTAAAGTTGTTACTAGGCAGTTGCAACCATCGTGCTATCAGTTTTGATTCTCAGAAAATTCGAATTGACCGAGCAATAGCAATAAAATATGCTCGAATAATTGGTTGCGGTTCACGAGATGGGCGGTGAACATGCCGATTGCCCCTTCCCGTTGGGGAATTCCGCTTGCATGGAAAAAGCGGTCCACCACCGGTCCCAACTCACCGCCTGCCAACAACCTTTCGGCAATCTCTAATGGCAGCGGAATTTGTGCACCCGCTGCCGTGAACACTTTTCCGTCCGATAATGCCAAGGCGCCCCAATTGCATAGATACATCTGACGGCCCACCATCCGGACGCCCCCTTCGAATCCGATTCCGATTGCGCCGCTTTTCGTCTTAGCAGCCGCAATTGCCCGGTTGACTGCCCCTGCCATCGTCTCTTCATCCCCGAATGGCTGATCGGATACGCCGGAATTGACATTTCGCATCTCTAATTGGGCGGAAGGATATTGCCCGTGGATGACTGCCGCTGCCGCTTGCACTTTTGCTTTGTTTGTCGAGCCGATGACAAAGTCCACCGCGTTTCCTTCTCTCTTACACATTGTTCTTTATCGTTTCCACTGTCGTTCTATCACAAGCTTTGACCAATTTGACGAGAAGCTCCTTGGCTGCTGCGTAATCATCCGTATGAATGATGGAAGCGGCCGTATGGATATAGCGTGAACAAATGCCGATGACAGCGCTCGGAACGCCTTCATTTGATATATGGACCTGTCCGGCATCGGTCCCGCCCGGAGATACGAAGTATTGATAAGGAATATGATGCGTTTCCGCCGTGTCGAGAATGAATTCCCGCATACCTCTGTGGGTCACCATCGTGCGGTCAAAAATTCTTAATAAGACACCTTTGCCAAGCTGTCCGAATTCGTCCTTTTTACCGGACGCATCATTGGCCGGACTCGCATCCAATGCAAAAAACAGGTCGGGCTGGATCATCCGGGCGGCCGTTTGCGCCCCCCGTAAGCCGACCTCCTCCATGACGGTCGCTCCGGCGTATAACTGATTCGGCAACTTTTCTTGATGGACTTCTTTCAGCAACTCAATGGCCAAGCCGCATCCATATCGATTATCCCAGGCTTTCGCCATAATTTTTTTATCGTTGGCCATCGGAGTGAATGGGCAAACCGGGACAATCTGTTGGCCCGGGCGGATGCCGATCTTTATCGCATCTTCCCGATCATCGGCTCCTATATCGATCAGCATGTTTTTGATTTCCATCGGTTTGTTGCGGACTGCGTCACTTAATAGATGGGGCGGAATCGAACCGATCACCCCGACAACCGGACCAGTTTCGGTGATGATTTCAACGCGCTGGGCGAGCAGCACCTGGCTCCACCATCCACCCAATGGCTGGAATCGGATCATCCCGTTTTCCGTGATGGCACTCACCATGAATCCAACCTCGTCCATATGGCCCGCCACCATGATACGAGGCGCCCCTTCTTCTCCATACCGGACGCCAAACAGGCTTCCAAGATGATCCTGAATTAATTCATCCGAATATTTATCAAGCTCCGTCCTCATGTAACGGCGGATCTGCTGTTCATTGCCCGGCGCGCCAGGCAGCTCTGTCAAAGTCTTGAACATTTCCAACGTTTCTTTCTGCATAAGTCCATGCCTCCCCAAGTCGATATCTCCTTTTAGTGTAGTCCATCTGCCCTTGTGATACCATTGTTTCACTCAGCCCCGCGGAAAACAGAATTTATCGCGACGGCCAGCCCCAAAATGTGGTACACTTATTGACAAACTGATACCGAGGGGGCTTAACGTCGTATGAAAATGAAAGAATTTCTTGCGGGTGTATTGACGGGGGTTGCAGCTGGAATTGTCGTCAATGAAGCGATTGATCGCGTAAATCGTAATGTCCCGGCAGATGCCGTTTTGAACAATGTCAAAGACGCCTTTAAAAAAGAGGGCCCGATCGACGGATCCTGGATCGTCATGAAAACCGAACCGTTCACGAATGAAGTCATCACGATGGATGTCTATCGCGGCGGCATCTCCCGTATCAAAAACGGTGAGTTGGAACAGTACGAGTTCGCTGCCGATGCCAAGACGGGGACTGTCGTGGAATTAGTCCGGAATTGAAGATAAGAAAGCCGTTGCTTCCGTGGGGGGCAGCGGCTTTTTTGTGTTGAGGAGATGGGATGGGAGTTGTGGCGTGAAGAATTTAAGCGCGGGACGGGGAAATATGAGCGCGGGCGCGAAAATATGGGCGTGGAACGCGAAGTATGAGCGCGGGCGTGAAGATATGGGCACGGAACGTGGAAGTATGGGCGCGGGCGCGAAGATATGGGCGCAGGACGCGGAAGTATGAGCGCGGAAGACGGAGTATGGGCACGGAACGCGGAAGTATGAGCGTGGGCGCGAAAATATGGGCACGGAACGCGAAAATATGGGCACGGAACGCGAAGTATGAGCGCGGGCGCGAAAATATGGGCACGGAACGCGAAGTATGAGCGCGGGGGTGTCAGCAGTCAGATGAAGTTATCAGCACTTGTCCGAAGACATCAACATCTGACAGAATTTATCGGTCTTTACAAAAAGGATCATAGAAAAAAGATGGCCGGGGAAGCGAATACGTTTCGCTCGTTCCCGGCCATCCCCCTTATTTCAATAATGCGTTCTTCGCACGGATTCGATGATCTCTTTCCCGGTTTCGTCCCATTGGACCAAGCGGTAGACCGCGTCGTGATAGAAGATGAACTTATACCCGCCGGCCAGTGCTTCTTTCATGATCCGTTCCTTTGCATAGATCGAAGTCATCGGATAGTCGTCAAACGCCAGTACCCATAGCGGATTGCTATGCGCGTGGGTCGGCATGATATCAGCCATGTGCAGGATTGTTTCCCCGTTTTGTGTCAATTTGACGATGCTGTGGCCTTCGCTATGTCCCCCGGTATGGATCATTTCAATGCCCGGCAAAATCGTGATACTGTCCTCAAATGTCTTCACTTGATGCTGCACAGGCTCCCAATTCTCTTTCCAATATGTATTTCTGGAGCGGATATTCGGGTTGCGCATCTCATCCCATTCAATTTGGGTGACGTAGACGTCGGCGTTCGGGAAAAGCGAGACTAATTCTCCATTCCTCCAACCGGTCAAGCCGGCTGCGTGGTCGTTATGCAGATGGGTCATCATGATGATATCGATGTCCTCCGGCTTCAAGCCGAGCGTCGCCAGCTGTTCGTCCATTTTCGATTCCTCGGTCAAGCCGAGATTCCGTTTCTGTTTTTCATCCAACTTCCCTTTCCCGATCCCCGTGTCGATCAGGAGATTCTTCCCTTCAGATTGGATGAGAATCGGATGGTTCACCAGCTCGATCAAATTATTTTCATCTGCTGGGTATTTCCGGGACCAGAGCACTTTCGGAGCTACCCCGAACATCGTTCCCCCATCCAAGAAATTGATCCCGCCATTGAGCCATGTCAATTCCATTCCGTGAAAAGTAAATCGATCCATCTTACCATCCCCTTTGTCCCTAAATCAGTTACATCTCAGCTACTTTGTGTCTTTAGAAATCGCTCAAATCCACAAAGCAATATCTGTTATAGCGTAACAAATTTTGATTCCAACCGGTAGATCGGTTGGCCTTTTTTCGAAAACTTCTCTTCATATTCAGTCATGATATTATCTTCCGGCATATCGGCATGCAAATCCAATGCGACATCGAGCAACTTCATGCCATAGGCGGACATGGAGACGAGCGAGTACTCGAACAGTTTCCGATTATCCGTTTTGAAATGAATTTCCCCGCCCGGCACAAGAACCGATTCATAGCGGCGCAAAAATGTCTCATGTGTCAATCTCCGTTTGGCGTGGCGCGTCTTCGGCCAAGGGTCCGAAAAGTTCAAGTACATCCGGTCCACTTCCCCCTTGTCGAACATCGTTTCCAAGTCCGCCCCATTGGCACGGACTAAGCGTAAATTCGAAGGTTTGTCCGCTTCAATCGCCTTTTCCAAAGCGGAGACGATGACATTGTCAAAATGCTCGATGCCGATATAGTTAACATCAGGATTCGCCAACGCCATCCCGATGATGAATTGCCCTTTTCCAGTGCCCACCTCGACGTGGATCGGATGATCATTGCCAAATTGCGAATGCCAACCGTTTTTCAATTGTTCAGGCTCCAGGATCAATACGTCAGGATGTTCCTGCATGAAATCCTTTGCCCATGGTTTATTGCGAAGCCTCATAAGTAAACACTCTTTCCTTTATATTACATTTTTTCTTCCTTCAACTGATCTTCTTCCACCTCGACCAGTTTGCTCACCGCCGTCGTCTGACCGACGTCCAAAATGGCCTGGGCAGCTTTGAACTGGGTATGTTTCATCGGAACGGACGATCTTTTGATCGCCGCGAGCCACTCGGCGTAATTGCGCCGGTCGATCATTTGGACATCATATGCGGTTCCTGGATAATCAATATAACCATTCCGGGAAATTACATACTTTTTAATCGGGAAATCAATGTCATTGGCCTTGAATATGCCCGCCACGATTTTCTCCATCCGGTTCAATGCAATAAGCGGATTTAATACTTTCGACTCTTTCTCGCCGAGCTTCTTCGTCCAGAATTTATCGCCCCCGCCGATGAACGCCGCTACATCCTCCCTCTCCAACACCGTGATGCAGAGGCATTCGATCGGGGTCACCAAGAGGATGTCCAGTTCCACGGGAGCTTTTTTAATGACGAGAATCGGATAGTAGAACAATAAATAACTGTCCGGCAAATCCTGGGCGAAGCTGCGCAACAGCGAATCCCGCATATAACGCGGATCCACCCTTGACTTGTCCATCAGCGTCGAGCTCGCCCACTTGATCTGGAAATGGAAAAGCTGATCTAAATAGAGTTTGCGCAATTGCTGAAGGTCAGATGGATTGTAGATGATGTTCGGATTGAATCCGAAATGTTCTTCTTCCTCCTCCGTCTTTTCCTCTTGCACTTCCTCTTCCCCGACCGCCTTATTCTTGCCGAAAAGACGAAGGAAGGGCGAGTACCATCGTATTGCTTCCGGCTCTTCGACGTCTTCCTTCTCCTGCTGCCACTCGGTCAGATCCTCCCCGTGCTCCCAAAGCCGTTTCATCCGATCCCATTGGTATGTCTTCAAGCGGATGAACTGCGTCGGATACCGCGAAAGATCCTGTTCATAGCGTGAAATATAATCGAGCAATTTCACCAACTGTGCCATACACTTTCACCCCTCGCTACTCCTCATGCACCCGTCGCGACTGTCGAGATTTGAGACGCAAACGCTTTTTGCAATTGCAAAGTGATCTCGCCAGGACGTCCCGAGCCGATCATTTTATCATCCAGTTGGATAATCGGCATCACTTCCAATGTCGTGGAAGTCATGAATAATTCATCCATCACTAAAGCTGCTTCCAAAGTGAACGGCTCTTCCCTAACGGCCACTCCCAGCTCCCGGCTCAACCGCAACACGACTTGCCGTGTAATCCCGTTCAGTATGAAATTATTCGCGGGATGTGTGTAAAGGACACCATCTCTCACGCCGAACATATTTGTCGAAGCGCCTTCCGTCACATACCCATCACGGACAAAAACCGCTTCCTTGCAACCGGACTCGACCGCCTCTTGTTTCGCCATGACATTCGCCAGCAGATTGAGGCTCTTAATATCGCAGCGCAACCAGCGGAAATCCTCGACCGATTTCACTTTGACGCCTTTTTGCATTTCTTCAGTCGGTCTTGCACCGTCTAACGCATAGGCCGTGAGCATCGGCGCGGCCGCAGGATTCGGAAACTGGTGGACGCGCGGGGCTACTCCGCGTGTCACTTGCATATATACATGGCCAACTGAAATCGAATTGGAAACGACCAATTGCTTTGCCATCTCTATCAACTGCGCTTCCGAATAAGGGATGGTCAACTTGATCTTTGCCGCACTCTCAAACAGCCGTGCAATATGCTCTTCGCCCGTGTACAAGTCTCCATCGTACACTTTAATCACTTCATAGACACCATCTCCGAAATAATAGCCCCGGTCATCTACAGAAATCGAAACATGTTCCTTTTCTACAAACTGCCCATCCACGAAATAGACTGTCATATTCTCTTTCCCTCCACAGTTGTATATAAATCTATCTTAAACGGCCTTCAAACCGGACTGCAACGCACCTTCATCCGACATCTTACATTTTCACATGTCCTGACAATAAAAGAAAGAACCAACTGTCCTAAATCGCTAATTCATTCAGCCAACATGGACCCAATCACTATTCCGCAATAATTTACAGCCCTTTTACAAATTATTTATGCAATTGCTTGAAAAATACGTTATACTGATATTATCGGAAGATTCATCCGATACATTATATAGTAGTTAAAGGAAGTGCAGGTTCGGAAAATAACTTCACCTATTGCCAAGTAACATTCATAAGTCTCATGTCCATTCGTTTTTTGGAAAATGATGATGAAGGAGTGGTCCAAAATTGAAATCAACTACGGATCGTATGCTTACCCGCATCAAGGATGTCTATCTATACATCCTGGATAACGGTACGGTTTCTACTGACACTTTGGTCGAGGAATTTGGCATCACTCACCGCACGGTACAAAGGGATTTGAACGTTCTGGAATATAACGAACTCATCACCAGCCCGGTCCGCGGTAAATGGACAACAACAGCAAAGAAAGTGAAATTACCTTCATAACCGCACGATAGTTTGTCGCACTTAACTAGACAGAAAAAGAGAGCTGAGCCGCTTTGTACGGGTTCAGCTCTCTTCCTTGTTTACAAGCGCCAATAACGACTTCAATTCCTCTTCGGTCAGCTCTCGATACTCGCCGATCGACAATGAGGCGTCTATCTGAAGCGGTCCCATCGATAATCGTTTCAAATAGATGACCCGTTTCCCGACCGCCTCGAACATCCTCTTCACTTGATGGAATTTCCCTTCCGTAATAGTCAGTTCGATTTCCGATTGTTCATCGGACTTCAATACTTTGAGCATTCCAGGTTTCGTCAAATAGCCATCCTCCAACGTGACGCCGGCAGCAAATTTGACTACATCCTCTTCCGTCACGACACCTGAAATATGCGCATAATACGTTTTCGGCACTTCTTTTCTCGGAGACAAAAGATTATGGGCAAGTTTCCCGTCATTCGTCAGCAACAACAGCCCTTCGGTATCCTTATCCAATCGGCCGACCGGGAAAGGATTGAAATGGCGGTCCTCCGCATCGAGCAGATCGACGACCGTGCGATCCCTCCCGTCTTCCGTCGCGGAAATGACCCCTTGCGGCTTGTGCAGCATCAAATAGATGAATTCCTTATAATAGACACGCTCCCCGAGGATGGATACTTCATCTTGGTGAGGATCCACATGAGCCGAGGCATCTTTCACCGTTTCTGTATTGACCCGGACGGAGCCGGTCTTCAACAATTGCCGGACCTCCTTGCGGGAACCGTACCCCATATTTGCCAATAATTTATCCAATCGCAATGAATTGACCTCCTACAGACCGAATTTCGACGTCAGCCGCTTGAGACGGGCGCCGAACAGCTTTTGGGCAAGGCCGATCTTTAAAGATAGATAACCATACACGCCGGCGCCGACTGCCGCACAAACGAAAATATAAAGAAGGGCCTGTATTTTGTTGTCTGCCCCGCCGAACAGGTTCAATACTTTCAATGTCAACAGGACTGCCGCTAACATGATGGCATTCAAAATACCGATCAGAATCAATCTGCGGACCACCATTTGAGAACGGTATTGCAAAGTTTTCGTAATGATAACGATATTAGTTCCGACCGCAACCGTATATCCGATTGCCGTTGCCAAAATGGCGCCATTCGTCTCAAATAGTTTAATGAGCGGGATATTCAATGCCAATTTCAATAACAGCCCGAGAAGTGACGTGAAGACGATCCACTTATGCCGGTCGATCCCTTGCAAAATCGAAGCTGTTACTGTATAGAGCCCGAACAAGATGGCTACCGGGGCATAATAAGCGAGGACGGCCGCTCCCATTTCATCTTTTTCATATAGGAATAGATAAAATTCATTGGACAGGACAATCAGTCCGATAACCATCGGAACTGTTAGAAACAGCATGATCTGATACGTCTGATCCAGGGAGCGGACAATCCCTTTCTGATTCTGTTTTGCATAATAACTTGTAATTACCGGGATGAGCGCCATGGAAAATCCGGTCGCCACCATGACAGGAATCATGACAATCTTATGTGTCAGAAAGTTCAGCATCGATAAGTAAATATCCGAAACTTTGGCCAGTCCGATGGAAACCATCGCTTCATTGAACGTGACCATATCGACAAATTGATAAAGCGGATTAATGACCCCGACCAATATGAACGGAAAAATATAAGCGAATAATTCCTTGTACATATTCCGGAACGACACATTGTCGGCAGGTGGACTATTGGCCAATAAATGATCGAACTCCGGCTTGTACTTCTTCCAATATAAATAGAGGACGAATAGACTCGCCAATGCACCGATAAATGCGGCAAATACTGCAAAGCTGACTGCCGTCCGAGGGGATTCATGCAGGAAATTGACAACGATGAAAGCCCCGGCAAGAACGAATATGATCCGGACAATCTGTTCCACCAATTGGGAGACGGAAGTCGGTTCGAACTTTTGGTACCCTTGCAGAAAGCCCCGCACGAGAGACATGATGGGCACGACAATCAAGGCAAAGCTGACCCAGCGGATGACCGAAGCGATTTCATCAATCGTAAAGATTTGTTCATCATCTTTCCGTACCATATGGGCGATCGGTTCCGCCATGAAGTAAAGGATGAGAAACGAAACAATTCCGGTAAGCGCCATGGCAACCATTCCCGATTTCATCAATTTCCGACCGGTTGCATAATCGCCGAGTGCATTATATTTTGCAGTGTATTTTGAAAAGGCGAGCGGCGCTCCCGAAATCGCAAGGGAAAGCGCGATATTATACGGTATGTATGCGTATTGATAAAGCCCGATGCTCTCTTTTCCGACAATGGCATAAAATGGGATTACATATAAGAGACCAAGCGCTTTCGATAGAAAGAGCCCGATCGTCAAGATGGCAGTGCCTTTAACTAAATTCGATGACATATTGATCCTTCCATTCTCTCTTGAACTGCCCCTCTTCTATTTTTCTGCTGCATAAATGCGCTAATTTATTTAGACGGAACGCAGGCCGAAAGGGTTGCAAGCCGGTCTCATTCCATTATACAGTGTACCCCTCATCCGCCCTTTGCACAATGTATTCTATCCCTTTTTATAACTGCCCGTCAGACAAAAACGAGCTCCCATTGGGAGCTCGTTACCTCTAACAGATGTTATAGAAGCTGACTTTGCTTAAAGTTTTAATCATTACCTCTCCAATTAAAGTCTGGAAATAAGCTGAATTTAAAGGTATTATGACGGCATGCCGACTACCGATTTAATTTCCAAATATTCTTCAATGCCGTAGTCTCCCCATTCACGGCCGATTCCGGATTGTTTATAGCCTCCAAATGGTGCAGAGAAATCTTGAGGGGCCCCATTCACGACAATACGACCAGCTCGAATGGAAGAAGCGACCTTTTCCACAGTTTCGACATCTTCCCCAATAACATAACCTGCTAATCCATATATCGTATCATTGGCAATTTCAATCGCTTCATTAAGATTCTCGTAAGCTAGGATTGACATGACCGGTCCAAAGATTTCTTCTTGAGCGATCACCATACTATTTTGCACATTCGTAAATACGGTTGGTTTTACAAAGTACCCTTTTTCCAAGCCTTCTGGTTTGCCGGTTCCACCTGCAATGAGTGTAGCACCTTCTTCCAGTCCTTTCTCAATATACCCTTGTACGCGATGGTACTGTTTCTCAGAAACAAGCGGCCCCAAGAAACTTTTGCTATCTTGTGGATCGCCAACACGAAAGTCGGGCAAGACTTCTTTCACAGCATCGATAAATTCATCGTGTTTCGATTTTGGAACAAGCGTTCTTGTTGCCGCTGTACATACTTGGCCAGAGTTGAAAACGACATTTGAAACCGCGATTTTAGCCGCTTTTTTCATGTCATAGTCTTCCAGTATAATAAGTGGTGATTTTCCTCCGAGTTCGAGTGCTACTTTTTTGATCGTTTTCGCGGCATTTTCACTAATCTTTTGACCGACAGCTCCGGAACCGGTAAAGGATACAAAATCAATATCTGGGTGAGAACTGATACCATTTCCGACGACTTCGCCAAAACCATTTACAAGGTTAAAGACACCTTTTGGTAAGCCAGCAGCCTGAAAAACTTCAGCGAGAATAATTGCAGCGAATGGTGTAAGCTCAGATGGTTTTAACACAACAGTGCTTCCAGCGGCAAAAGCGCTTGCAAGCTTTGTGGATGTCTGGTTTGTCGGGAAGTTCCATGGTGTAATTAGACCGCTAACGCCGATTGCCTCTTTGCGTATTAACGTATTCCCGCGTCTTTCGGTAAATTCAAAGCTTTCCAATTCTTTTGCCGCTTGACGGAAATGTCCCAATCCCATTTTGTAGTGAGACTTTTCGCTCATTGAAAGCGGCGAGCCCAATTCTTGTGTGATCGCTTCAACGATATCACTTTTACGCTTCTCATATTCATCAGCAATCCGATTTAATAGTTGAATACGCTCTTCTTTTGTTGTTTGGGAAAAAGAAGGAAAAGCGGCCCGGGCTGCTGCAACGGCTTTATCAAGATCTTCTGTTGTTCCATCACTGATTTGCCCGATCACTTCCTCAGTAGCTGGGTTGATGACGTCAATTGTGTTTGAACCGGTGGATTCGACCCATTCACCATTAATAAAATGTTTTAGATGGCTACGCATGTTTAATACCCCTTTTCATAAATTGAATTTTCCTAAGCCTTACTATAACAGTAATTCTTTCGGACTTTTGATTCAATAGGAATGCTCTCAACGCTATAGTTACTCGTCCTGGATTTTAATTACACTTACTTGATCCTCTCCACTTTGCATTGCTTCTACTTTCCAATTCGCTGTTTTTTCATTAAATGTAATCGATCGAATAATGACCATGCCTTCTAATTTCTTTTTTGCTTGTTGAATCACTTTACCAATGACTTCCGATTCGGACAGCTTTGCCTGTTCCGGCTTATACTCGGGCAGGACTTCCACATATTTGGCGCTCCCCTGCCCCGGATACGATTCAGCGATGGGTCCGCTGGCCTCCACCTTCACCCGCTGGCCGACCTTCAAATCGTTTGCCGCGTCGGGGTAGCCGTAATAGACAGCGTCGTAAAAGTCACCCGAGCCGAAATCCCTCGGCTTTGCATCAACGACAAGCATCTGTCCTTCCCCGATTTCCATGACATAGGAGCCTTCAGTGGAAGGGGTAGTAGTGAACGGTTGCTCCGGATAAGTCGTTGTCGGCTCGCCCGGCTCCGCAACCATCCTCCCGGTCTGTTCGAAATGGAGGAGGTGGTCTGCGAATTGATGCCGCAGTTCTTCCTGCTGTCCCTCTTTCAAAAAGTCATGAGATATTTCAATATCCCCCGTCTTCACGTCTGCTGATATGCCCAATGATCCGCGGCCGGTATTCATCGGCTGGATTGCCTCCAGCACGTCATCCTGCAGTTGCCGCAGGTCGTCTTCCGAGTAGGCGCTGCGGTAAAAATGGATTGGACTCGCCAGAATTTTACCGGCACCCACTTGTTGCTGCAATAAATCCACGACCTTGTCCAACCGTTCATCCGGATCTTGGATTCCTATCCAAATGCCCGGTTGCGCCGCATTGTCCGATTGATTTTCATAGAAAAGAACGCCTTCTTTCCGGTGTCCCTCTTCACCATAGACGCTATCCAGCGCCTCCATTACCGCCGGACCTTCAATAGCTTGCACGGCCAAGTCCTCCTTCATTTCCGGATCATCCAGAAGACCATTTTCCTCAAGCTCCTTCAATGCAGCTTCCCTTAACTTGGATTCCTTGACAGTCTGCTTAAGCTGCGCGACAATCTCCCGCTCATTTCCAGCCGATTTTTCCTTCGGTGCCAGGCCGGAGCTATTTTCCGCCGTCCCGCAACCTGCCAGGAACAAAGCGGCCAGTACCAAACCGATTCTTTTCCTCATCTATGCTGCCTCCCTCTGGATCGATACCTATACAATGGGTCGGTTCAGGATGAAAATGGTTACAGAATTTCCCGCATACGCCCAATTCAGCCGACGAGTGTTATAATGTGGACAGATTATAGGTAACGAGGGGATTTTATTATGTCTTACGACAGAAAGAATAATGTAGACGTCATCGTCATCGGTGGAGGGCCCTCCGGTTTGATGGCTTCGATTGCCGCAGCCGAAAACGGAAGGAAAGTCCTACTTTTGGAAAAAGGAAAAAAACTCGGCACGAAACTGGCGATTTCAGGCGGCGGTCGCTGCAACGTAACTAATCGGCTTCCGCTAGAGGAAATCGTCAAAAATATTCCGGGCAACGGGCGCTTTTTATACGGCCCCTTTTCGGTCTTCAACAATGAAGACATCATCCGGTTTTTCGAAGGGCTCGGAGTCGCACTGAAAGAAGAGGACCACGGGCGCATGTTCCCGGTTTCCAATAAAGCGAAAGATGTCGTCGATGCACTGTTACAGCAGATGGACCGATTGGACGTCCAAGTGAAACTCGAGACACGCGTGAAAAAGCTGCTGATGGATGATGAAAAAGTGCTCGGGGTGCGATTGGAATCGGGAGAGGAAATCCGATCTCAAGCCGTCGTCGTTGCGGTCGGCGGAAAAGCGGTTCCGCAAACGGGGTCAACGGGGGACGGCTACCCATGGGCGGAGCGCGCCGGTCATACAGTGACTACGTTATACCCGACCGAAGTCCCTTTATTGTCAAATGAATCGTTCATCGTTTCGAGGGAACTGCAAGGACTCGCTTTGCGCGACGTAGCAGTTTCCGTGCTGAACGCAAAAGGGAAAACACTCGTCACCCATCAAATGGACATGCTCTTCACCCATTTCGGGTTAAGTGGACCCGCCATTTTACGCTGCAGCCAATTTGTTGTGAAAGAGCGGATGAAAAACGGCAATCAGCCCGTCGACATGCGGATCGACTCCCTTCCAACGGATAATGAAGAGAAGGCGTTCCAACTCATTCACACATCACTGAAAGAGGATCCAAAAAAAGCGGTGAAAAACGCTCTGAAAGGCATGGTCCCGGAACGCTGGCTCCTATTTCTACTGGATGAAGCGGAAATCGATCCGGCCGCAACGGGTGCAACCATCGCGTCTGAAAAAATTCGGATGCTCGCGAAACTGTTGAAAGCTTTCACCATGAAAGTGAATGGCACACAACCGATCGAAAAAGCATTCGTCACCGGCGGAGGCGTCTCCGTCAAGGAAATCGTCCCAAAGACAATGGCCTCGCGAATGAAAGAAGGGCTTTATTTCTGCGGGGAAATATTAGACATCCACGGCTACACAGGAGGCTACAATATCACCTCCGCCCTCGTCACCGGCCGGATCGCCGGCATGAGCGCCGGGGAATTCACCTCCGAAAGGTGACAGTCACCAAGACAACTTAGACACAATTCAGAATAGTTTACAAATTGTATAAGTGACTGTCACCTGCTCAAACAACAAAAAATCCGCTGGAAGCTTGGGGCTTCCAGCGGATTTTTTGTTATCCTCCAACGACGATGTTTACCAACCGTCCAGGAATTGCAATCACTTTTTTCACGTCTTTACCTTCGAGCAGCTCTTTCACTTTCTCGTCTTCCATGACGGATTGCTCGAGCTCTTCTTTCGTCGCGTCTTTCGATACGACGATTTTCGTGCGGACTTTGCCGTTCAGTTGGATCGCCATCTCGACTGTGTCGTCTACGAGTTTCGACTCATCGTATGTCGGCCATGTTTCATACGTGATTGTATCCGTATGGCCGAGCTTTTCCCAAATCTCTTCCGCAAGGTGCGGAGTGATTGGCGAGATGAGCAGAAGGAAGCCCTCCACATACTCTTTCGGAATCGAGTCGACTTTATAGCCTTCATTGATGAATACCATCAATTGGGAAATGGCCGTATTATTGCGCATGCCTTCGAAATCCTCGGTCACTTTCTTCACCGTCTGATGGTAAACTTTCTCAAGCGGCCCACCGGCTTCCCCGCCGATTTTCGAGCTGAGCGTGCCGTCTTCATTGACGAACAAGCGCCAAATCCGATCGAGGAAACGGCGAGCGCCTTCCAACCCGTTCGTCGACCATTCTTTCGAGGCCTCCAACGGCCCCATGAACATTTCGTAAAGACGCAGCGTATCTGCGCCATGTGAATGGACGATGTCATCCGGATTGATGACGTTGCCGAGGGATTTGGACATTTTCACATGGCCTTCCCCTAAGATCATCCCTTGGTTGAACAATTTTTGGAATGGTTCTTTCGTTTGGACGACACCGATATCGTACAGCACTTTATGCCAGAAGCGCGCGTACAGCAAATGCAGAACGGCGTGCTCTGCCCCGCCGACATAAATGTCGACCGGCAGCCAACGTTTCGCCAGTTCCGGATCGATGATCATGTCGTCATTGTTCGGGTCGATATACCGGATATAATACCAGCAGCTTCCCGCCCATTGCGGCATCGTATTTGTCTCGCGGCGGCCTTTCATGCCTGTTACCGGATCAACGACATTGACCCATTCTTCGATATTGGCAAGCGGCGATTCGCCCGTGCCGCTCGGTCTGATATTGTCCGTCACCGGCAGCTTCAGCGGCAATTCCGACTCGTCCACAGGTGACATGGAACCGTCTTCCCAATGGATGATCGGAATCGGTTCGCCCCAATAGCGCTGTCTGGAGAAGAGCCAATCACGGAGGCGGTACGTAATTTTCTTTTCGCCTTTGCCGTTTTCAACAAACCAAGCGATCGCCTTTTCAATGGCTTCATCCTTGCTTAGTCCATCGAGGAAACCGGAGTTGACGTGTGGACCGTCACCGACATACGCCTCTTTCGAAACATCTCCGCCTTCTACGACCTCGACAATCGGCAGATCAAATTCTTTCGCGAATTCATAATCGCGTTCGTCGTGTGCCGGGACCGCCATGATGGCGCCAGTTCCATATGACGCGAGAACATAATCGGCGATCCAGATCGGCATTTTTTCGCCGCTTGCCGGGTTGATCGCATACGCTCCCGTAAAGACGCCGGTTTTTTCTTTCGCCAAGTCCGTCCGTTCCAAATCGCTCTTCGATTTCACCTTTTCCAAATACGCTTCGACTGCCGCTTGTTGCCCGGCAGTTGTAATTTGTTCGACCAATTTATGCTCAGGCGCCAGCACCGCATACGTTGCGCCGAAAATCGTATCCGGTCGTGTCGTGAATGCTTCGAATGAAAGATCAGTTCCATCGATTTCAAATGTCAGCTGCGCCCCTTCCGAACGGCCGATCCAGTTGCGCTGCATATCTTTCAAGCTATCCGGCCAGTCCAAATCATCCAAATCCTCAAGCAAGCGATCCGCATATTCCGTAATGCGGAGCACCCACTGGCGCATCGGGCGTCGCTCAACCGGATGGCCGCCACGCTCGGACTTGCCATCGATCACTTCTTCATTCGCCAATACGGTTCCAAGAGCGGGACACCAGTTGACCGGCACTTCATCGACATACGCCAAACCCTTTTTATACAATTGAATGAAGATCCATTGCGTCCATTTATAATAGCTTGGGTCCGTCGTATTGATTTCCCGGTCCCAGTCATAGGAAAACCCAAGATCCTGCATTTGCCGCTTGAACGTCGCAATATTGCGTGCCGTGAATTCAGCCGGGTCGTTTCCTGTGTCCAGCGCATACTGCTCCGCCGGCAGACCGAACGCATCCCAACCCATCGGATGCAGGACATTATACCCTTGCTTCCGTTTGAATGAACTTAAAATATCCGTTGCGATATAGCCTAGCGGATGACCGACATGAAGCCCCGCCCCCGACGGATACGGGAACATATCCAAAGCATAGAACTTCGGCTTGGACGGATCGTCGACCATCTTGTATGTTTGGTGATCTTTCCAATATTTTTGCCATTTCTTTTCAATCTCGACATGGTTGTAACTCATGAAAAAATTCCTCCTAATCAAATATGTATCAGTCCGCTAGTCCTGCCATTCAAACGAAAAGACCCCCGCCCCTAAACTAGCAAGGGACGAGAGTCTAAAACGCATTCCCGCGGTACCACCCAAATTGACAGCAAGGCTGCCCAACTTGAATCCTTAACGCGGAAAACGGCATGGGTTACTAGTCATTTCACCAATGCAGGCTCCAAGGCGAGTTCATCGCTGCCGTTGCAAGCTCCCACCAACCGCCTGCTCTCTGAAAATCGACATGAACGATTACTAATCCTCTTCAAAACCGACACTATTTGGTACTAGTTTACCCGATTCATCACATTTTAACAACCATCAACTAACGCCTTCTTTGACATCGTTTACAATCAAATCGGCTTCCGTCGAATCGATTACTTCCTGGATCGTATATCCTTCGAACACTTCTTTCAATTCCAATCCGTTCGGAGTGACATCGATCAACGCCCGCTCCGTGATGATTCGATCGACGACCCCTTTACCTGTCAACGGCAAGGAGCATTCTTTTTTGATTTTCGGGGAACCGTCTTTTGAGACGTGATCCATGATGACGATGATTTTCTTCGCGCCATGGACCAGATCCATTGCGCCGCCCATCCCTTTGATCATCTTGCCGGGGATCATCCAGTTGGCCAAATCGCCATTCTCCGACACTTCCATGCCTCCGAGAATCGCGACATCCACATGCCCCCCGCGAATCATCGCAAAAGACTCGGCGCTGTTGAAGTAGGAGGATCCGGGAATCGATGTAACCGTTTCCTTTCCGGCGTTGATCAAATCCGGATCGACTTCATCTTTCGTCGGATAAGGTCCGATGCCGAGCAATCCGTTTTCCGATTGCAGGACGACCGTTTTTTCCGGTGATATATAGTTCGCGACTAATGTCGGCATTCCAATTCCAAGGTTGACGTAGTTGCCGTCTTCAATTTCCTTTTCAGCTCTTCTTGCAATACGTTCGCGCACATTTACTTGTCCCATTAATACGATCCCCTTTCCTTATCGAGTCGTCAGACGCTCAATCCGTTTTTCCTGCTCCGCTTGCAGAAGTCCTTGCACATAGATGCTCGGTGTATGGATCGTAGCGGGATCCAAATCGCCCGCTTCCACGATCTCTTCCACTTCAGCAATGGTCACTTTCCCAGCCGCAGCAATCATCGGGTTGAAGTTTTGCGCCGTTTTATTGTAGATCAGATTTCCGAATTTATCAGCTTTCGCCGCACGGACCAAAGAGAAATCGGCATGTAGCGCTTCCTCCAGGACATATTCCTTGCCATCGAATTCACGGACCTCTTTCCCTTCCGCGATGACGGTCCCTACTCCCGCAGGTGTGAAGAAAGCTGGAATGCCTGCCCCGCCCGCACGGATTTTCTCCGCTAGCGTACCTTGCGGCGTCAATTCCACTTCGATTTCGCCGGCTAGCACTTGACGTTCAAACTCTTTGTTTTCCCCTACATAGGATCCGATCATTTTCTTGATTTGCTTATTTTTGAGCAGGAGTCCGAGTCCCCAATCATCGACTCCGCAGTTATTAGAAATGACCGTCAAATCTTTGACGCCTTTTTCGACAAGCGCCAAAATGAGTTGCTCCGGAATCCCCACTAATCCGAAGCCGCCAACCATTAAGGTAGCGCCGTCCTCGATGTGTGCAATTGCTTCTTGTGCAGATGAATAAATCGGTTTCATCCAACATCCCCCTTTTGCAAAAGTACTTCTCTTTCATTAAAACAGAAGATTTGCAATGTTGCAATGGCAGATACCTTTTTCAACCTTTTTCCGGGTGTCTGCCCATCACCCTGTAAGAGAATGCGAAGACAATTGATCGGTGATGATGAAATATGAAAAAACGTGGTACAATCTACTTGTCAGAGGAGTGAAAGATGTGGAAAAACAACTATTCCCCTTCCCGACCGAAGGGAAACGATATTATACATGGTCCAGGCATTTGAAGGACGAATTCGGTTTCAAAGTGTTCAAAGTCGCCTTGGATGCGGGGTTTGATTGCCCCAATCGGGACGGCACGGTCGCTTTCGGGGGCTGTACGTTCTGCAGCGCGGCCGGATCCGGTGATTTTGCGGGCGACCGGGTAGATCCGATCGATGTCCAATTCGCTGAAATCCGCGATAAAATGCACAAGAAATGGAAAGAAGGCAAGTATATGGCCTATTTCCAAGCGTACACGAACACCCACGCGCCGTTGCCCAAACTGAAGGAAAAATTTGAAGCGGCCTTGGCACAGGAAGGTGTCGTCGCCCTTTCGATCGCCACGCGCCCGGACTGCTTGCCGGATGACGTCGTCGAATATTTGGCGGAACTGCACGAACGGACTTATCTATGGGTTGAACTCGGTTTACAGACAGTCCATGAAAGAACGGCAAACTTGGTCAACCGAGCACATGATTTCCAAACGTACGTCGAAGGAGTACAAAAACTCCGGAAGCATGGCATCCGCGTCTGCACGCATATCATTAACGGACTGCCGCTCGAGGACTATGACATGATGATGGAAACCACCCGTGAAGTGGCGAAGCTCGACGTCCAAGGCATTAAAATCCACCTCCTTCATCTATTGAAAGGGACGCCGATGGTGAAACAATATGAAAAAGGCCAGCTCGAGTTCCTGGAGAAAGAGGAGTATATCAAGCTTGTCGCCGACCAGTTGGAGATCCTGCCGCCGGACATGATCATCCACCGCATCACCGGCGACGGGCCGATCGAGTTGATGATCGGTCCGATGTGGAGTGTGACGAAATGGGAAGTGCTCAACGGCATCGACAAGGAACTCGAACGGCGGGGAAGCTGGCAAGGGAAACTTTACGAGAAAGCGGTCGAAACGATATGAATCAAATCAAACTTCACCGGGTGCTTCCGATGGCGAAGCGTCTGCTGGCAGAAACGGTCCTACCGGGAGAAACCGTGGTCGATGCGACGGCGGGCAACGGCAATGACACACTATTTTTAGCGGAGCAAGTCGGGGAAGCGGGACATGTCTTCGCCTTCGATATCCAACAGGCTGCGCTCGATTCGACAAAGGAACGGCTCGGGGACCTAAATCCACGCGTCTCCCTCATTTTGGACAGCCATTCCAATGTGTCTGAATATGTGGAAGGTCCGATCGGAGGGGCGATGTTCAACCTTGGCTACTTGCCATATAGTGAGGATTTATCGGTCATCACGAAACCGGAGACGACCATTCAGGCTATCCACCATTTGCTCGGCATGCTGAAAAAGGGCGGAATCATCGCGGTTTCGGTTTATGATGGCCATGAGGGAGGAAAAGAGGAAAGAGATGCTTTGCTCTCCTACGTGAAAACATTGCATCAAGCGGACGTGCACGTCATCCGCTACGAATTGCTCAACCAGCGAAACAACCCCCCGTTTCTAGTCGCATTTGAAAAGGTCCGGGATTTTGAGGAAATTCGGACAGTGGAATAAATTCCAATTAGTTGATTACCACGTAACATTTCCTATAAGCGCTTATAACTTTTCACCAGCGCCCATAAATAATGATTTTACGCTTATAACTTATGGGAAACGCCCATAAGTTCCAACTAGCGATCATAGTTCCAAACATGCGCTTATACCCGTTACGAACCGCTCATAGTTCCAAACAAACGATCATAACGGTCCATCTACACAAAGACAGGCAGCAAATTTTCTGCTGCCTGTCTTTCAATGAGTTACTTCCTTATACTTTTGACGACACTTCCGTTTGCTGAACAGATAAATAAGGACGCCCCTCTTGCCATTGCACGGTGACCGGAACATTGAACGTTTCCGACAGCAGCTCATCGGTAATAACATCCGATTTCGGGCCCGCCGCCACGATGCGCCCTCCTTTCAATAGAAGCACATGCGTGATGTCCTTCACCAATTCCTCGATATGATGGGTGACGTAGACGATATGACAGCCGTTTTGGGATACCGTCTCCAGCGCCTGCAAAAACTGTTCACGCGACAAAATATCCAATCCGGAGCACGGTTCGTCCAAAATGAGCATTTTCGGATCACTCATCAACGCCCGCGCGATCAACACCCGCCTCTTTTCCCCTTCCGAAACTAGATGCACCGACTTCCCTTTCAAAAACGATAAACGGAAAGCATCAAGCAGTTGATCGACGCGGTCCCAGTCTGCCTCCGTCACTTCTTCATAAACGCCGAAGCTTGCAAATTTCCCGCTGACAATTACTTTTTCCACCGGATCATTCTGGAAATATTGCGAAAACCGCTCCAATGAACTGCTCACAAAACCGATCTGCCTACGCAGTTCCGGTAAGTTCGTCTTCCCGAATCTGTTTCCAAGTACGGTCACTTCCCCGCTCGAAGGGAAGTTGTATGCTGAAATAATATTCAATAGAGAGGTTTTCCCCGAACCATTCAGTCCAAGAATCCCCCAATGCTCATTTTCCCGAATTTCCCAATCAATATTATGTAAAATCTCTTTTTTCCCTCTTTGGAATGAAACATCTGCTAAACATACAATCGTTTCCATCCATACTACCCACTTTCATCGTTAATTGAATTGTAAAGGGGACAGTCACCTTTACAATTTAAATTGCCGGATATCAGCAATCGGTCCGACAGCCTGAAAATCTTCCTGTTCCAAAAACGCCAGCAATTTTTCGGCGGTCTGTTCCGCGCTGGCCAACGCTCCTGTCTCTTTGTAATCAATGAATCGATCCAACATCGGGAAATCCTTCCGCTCACTCGCCCGGATCGTCTCCTGCATTCCCGTGTCGATGATGCCTGGTGCAATCGAGACGATTTCGACTGGATGCTTCTCTTTTTCCTGTTCCAATGCAACCACCCGTGAAAAGTGGTCCAGTCCTGCTTTGGTCGTGCAATAGGCCCCCCATCCTGTATACGGTTTGCGGCCAGCCCCCGAGGAAATGTTGAGGATCTTCTTCGTTCCAGTAAATTTCTGCAAGATCGCGATAAACGTATTGGACAGGATCATAGGTGCCGTCAGATTGACGGATATCGCTCTCTCCAGTGCCCGGGCATCCAATGTCCCCGTCAATCCGATCGGTTCGATCGTTCCGGCGTTATTGATCAACGTGAAGGAATCCGCTTGCACGATATTTTCCCGAATCAGGCTTTCCATCAGGTTTTCTAGATGGCCTGTCTCCGATAGGTCTGCGGTTATCAAATGTTCAATAGCAGCGGGATTCGTCCTGGCGATACCGATTACTTTATGGCCCTTCTCCTGTAACTGGCGATAAAGAGCGAACCCTATTCCCTTGGATGCGCCCGTCACAATATAGACATCCATCGTTTATTCCCCTTTCAGTATCAAATAGTGTACCATTTTGTAAAGGTGACAGTCACCCATACAATTTAAACGCAATTCAGATTATAAATCCAGGCTATAGCCAGGGTTTCAAGTCCTGATTGAATTGTGTATTTTTTTTAGAACCGAGCCTCTTTCAATTTTTAATATAATCAGTATGCACATGTCCCCATCGCCCTCCAAATAACGGCGTATTTTAGAGGAAGGGGAAGGAATAAATAAAGATAATAATTACTAGCTGAACTTAGAAACTTTATCTCCTTTCTCCAATTTCGCTAGAAAGGAGGGGGACAACATGTCACTATTTTTTGAGGATGAAATTCAGAAAGTGATCAGAAAAACCGATCGCTCAGGCTTAGAGAAATTAATTTCCGAAGATCCCCGTAATCAACCAGGTTGGTCTGACAGAAATCGCAATCGCAACAATTATTCCAGGCAAACTTTTTATCGAAAGAATAGGCACGATCCCCGCAATCGCCCCGATGGCTGGTAGGACACCATAGAACTAAAGCGCCCGGAGCCTGGCCTAAAACGCCCACAGTTGGAAGTTACCCACATGCCAATATTATTTCTAAGCAATAAAAAAGCGCTGACCTATCGGAGATCGGCGCTTTTTTAGAAACAGAATTTTCAGGGTTGCCATGGAACGTTGCGCCCATTTTGTTATCGCTAGTAGTTACTTTCCTCCGTAAATGTGTTAACATAATTTAGAAATAAGTTAACTTAAAGAGGTGGAACAAATGAAAAAGTTCACGGCATACGAAATGGCGGAAATATCGGTCCTGGCCTGTTTAATTATTATCGCGGGCTCTTTTAAAATCCCGACTGGCATTCCAGGGTCCGAATTTCAACTCTCGGCCCCACTTGCGGTTGCCATTGCAGCTGTGTTTGGATTCAAGCGCTATCTGATCGCGGGCATCCTTTCCAGCCTCATTTTATTTCTGCTTGGCATACATACGATCATTAACATAGAAATCTCGATGATTTTCCGGTTGACTGTCGGCCTGATCCTCGTCTTCTTCGGAACTTCCTTGCCCGTACTCCTGATTGCCGGTCCGATTGGCACGACCATGGCAAGGCTTGGGCTGGCGCTGACCCTCGGAGTGCCGTTCTGGACGCTATACATACCAACCATTCCCGGAATGCTCATCACGGCAGCATGCGCCTGGCCGTTAACGAAGCTGCTTAGATCAACATACCAAAAAGTAGGGAGCCGACAATATGAAAAACGAGCTATTTAGCATTCGGATGCGTGCCGCGGAAGGCGGCGCCCATGAGGACGGAGGAAAGCATATTTCAGGTGCCGAGGCTTTGGTGGAAGAGAGAAGATTGGAGAAATCAGTTCTGGACTTCCTCTCAAAAGCCCGTATGCACACCCGCGGAAACCCTGACTTCTTACAGATTTCCGTCGAGAAAGTCCCGGCTCATGGCATTAAGAAAATAAAATCCTTACCTGTTCGGCGGTATGATGGTTCCTCTATTACAGAAGGTCGAGGAAGAGCGGTGGAGTTGCTGAAAGGGATAGGGGTTTCAAAGATTGCGATCGACAACGCGTTTCATCATTTACTGAACGGTCCTACACATCGGGGCGCAATTTTAGTGGAAGCCCATTCCGGCCAGCGGATGGACGCCCGCGGCCTGAAAGGGATCCGGGTATCACGGTTCGGATGGGACTCTGATGCCGGGCTAACGGCAAACGAACGGATCCTTGATGCGATGGCGATCGCTTCCAAAGTGGCCTCTTCCCCTTTTACGGTCGCTGAGCTGTGCTGGTCCGATGATCCGGATTATACGGCAGGCTATGTCAGCAGCGGGACTTACGGATATACGCGGGTTTCCCCGTTAAAAGAGATGGGCTGCGAAACCGGAGGGCGGGTCTTTTTCATCCTGCCGAACACGGATGTGGATGAATATATCCGCTATCTTGAAAAATGCCCGGTCCTGATATCGACAAAAGGGAGAGGACTATAATGGAACAACGCTTCTTTAAAACCTTGGAACAGTTGGAGTCAACATCCCTTCTTCGGTCGATGCGCACGTTTGCGACCGGCAACGAAGCGGAAGCCGTCATTGATGGGCAACGGCTCCTATTGTTCTCTTCGAACAACTACCTTGGGCTAGCGACGGATTCCCGCTTGAAAAAGAAAGCGATCGCAGCGATTGAGGACTTCGGGACGGGGGCAGGAGGTGCGAGGCTGACGACGGGCAATTCGATTCTCCACGAACAGCTTGAGAGAGAACTTGCCGATTGGAAGCGGACGGAAAGCGCTCTCGTCTTCAGCAGCGGCTATTTGGCGAACCTTGGCATCATCTCAAGCATCGGGCAAAAAGGAGATACCATTTTCTCCGATGCTTTGAATCATGCGAGTCTGATTGACGGGTGCCGGTTGAGCCGGGCACAAACCATAATCTATAAGCATCGTGATATGGCGGATCTGGAATTGAAATTGCGTTCGCAGACTGGTTCCGGCAAGAAACTCATTGTGACTGACGGGGTTTTCAGTATGGATGGCACCATCGCGCCACTTCCTGAAATTGTGGAACTGGCGGAACGATACGATGCGAATGTCTTAGTGGATGATGCCCATGGATCAGGCGTTCTCGGGCCGGACGGAGAAGGAACGGCCAGTCATTTTGGTGTTCAAGATCGGATTGACTTCACGGTGGGTACGATGAGCAAGGCGATCGGTGCTGAAGGCGGATTTGTCGCCGGCTCCGCATCCGCTATAAATTTTTTGCAAAACCGGGCAAGGCCGTTCATCTTCCAGACTGCTTTAGCTCCGGCTACCGTTGCGGCGGCCCGCGAAGGGGTGCGCATCCTACGGATAGAGCCTGATCGAAGGGAAAAGCTGCTGCAAAATGTCCAAAAAGTGTTTTTCTCTCTGAAGGATGAAGGGTTCCAACTGCTCGGCTCCGGCGAGACACCCATCCTATCTGTGTTAGTCGGGGATGCCGCACGCGCAATGTATTTTTCACATCGGCTGCTGGAGCGCGGCATTTTCATACCGGCAATCCGTCCACCGACGGTACCCGAACAGACAAGCCGGCTCCGTATCACATTCATGGCCAGCCATACGGATGACCATCTTCAGCAATTGCTGAACGCCCTCGTTGATACCGGAAAGAAATTGGGTATCGTTTAAAGGGGATACTAAAAGGTTTCTTCACAAGCGTGGACGAGTTCTTTCGGAATAGGTTCGAACTAACACTTCCGGCTTCAGGCAGGGCGCCTGTAAAATTGAGTGATTTTTTTGTCATTGTTCATGGACAGTAATAAACAATTCTCCGTCTTCTTCCTCGAAAACACTTACAACTATATTTCGATGTGGAAACCTGTCTTTAAAGCTAAGGGACCAGAATTGCCTAAGGGCTTCTCCTAATGCCTGGATTGGGTCCCTTAGGTCTTTTTCACCAACATTGATATGAAAAAAATCTTTCACTTGGTACAGGTTCATCATTTTTTCGATGGTCACTTTATCATTTTGATAGTCCTCTTTCCACCTACTGAAATTCTTTTGTGAGAACTTATCTTTTAATAAAAAGCATCCTTCCACCTCAACAATATCCGGATAGAAAAACTTTGCAAACCCGAGAGCTGTGTGTATATCCGATTTCATATTGACATAGTTCCACCATGTGAAATTCCCTTCGTTCGCCTCTTTAAAAGCCATAAATTCCTCATTTATTTCATCTTTGAACAAGAATATCATCCCCTAATCTTTTCATGAAAAAATCCTGGAAATTTCAGAGGAGTTTGATGATTAATAAAACATTCCGTATCTTTTGGTTAAGCAAAAACAGCATATATTTCGGCAGCTGGTTTACTAATTCCTCCAAGTCGTCTGATAACAAAGCATCAAAGTCCGATTCCTGAACCCTGCCCCATTTTCCGAAGACCTGCAAAAAAACCTTGATAGACATTCAGCCAATCAAGATTCTCGAATTCCTCGTTTATTCCAACCCCCAAACCATAAGTTCATAAAAATACTCTGTTCTTTCTATACATAAACCAAAATTAAAATCTTCTCCAACGAGAATAAAGTCTCCATACCCTGTCGAAAATTTGGTTACTTCAAAAACTTTTTCCAGATTACGAAATACTTCATTTACTTCAACCAAAACGGCTTCTATTTCATTCTCTCTAAAAAACAGTACCCTTCCTTTGTTGAGGATGTCTTCAATCCGCTCAATCCATTCATGCAATAAGCGCTTTGACTTTTGAATATTTTCTATATAGTCCTTCCCTTGCACCTGGACCTTATTTTCCTTTGTGACAAGTAATGAGAATACTTTTTTACAAAATAAATCATTATCATCATCGTCTAAAAAAGGGGCTACCGGAAGATCCATGAAGTGCAATTCTTCAATCAACTTCTTCCTCCTGCTTTTTCTTTTTAATAACTCCATCTTGGCTTGTCTCTCGCCGCACAAATCAATCACCTTCTGGAATATTCTCTGTCCCTAGCTCTGTAGCATGCTGCAAGAAGTGCTGTTCTTTAGTTAGAAATTCATTAAACGAGGTGATTAGCCTGACAATATTTTCTTCTTTCGTGTATCGGGAATGATCAAAGCCTTTTGGAGGAGGCAGATAGTTAATAAAGCTTTCCATATCTTCCGGGTAATCAAAATCAGCATACACTTCAGCAACCTGGTTTAATAACTCCTTCAAGTCGTCTGGATACTTCATTTTCAGGGAAGCTAATAAAGCAAATCGCCATTTCCTTTTCTCAATTTGCCAGATGTCGGCATCTAAGTCCAAGTCCTGAACACCTAACTCCTCCAATAAACGTATCAATACAATCTCATTATCTGGATCTTCTCCCCAAGCGAGCTGAATAAAGTTTTGATCGTTTATTTCTGAACGGCGAGTTACTAACTCGACTGCATAGCTGGTGATTTCACTAGGTTTTAGGAGATCTAATTTTATCCCTGCATAAACTGTTTTCCAATCATAGCTGATTTGGCTCTGCTTGAAAATGTCCATAAGGGGCATTAAAGATTTTCCTCGCAAATGTTGATGAGTTCTTTAGGAATAGGATCAAACACCAACACTTCCGGCTTCCTATATGGTTTTTGTGAAATATATTCATTCAACGTCATCATACTTTCCCAATACAATGCAATCCAGTGCTCTATATTCTCTCCAGTGTCAAAATTCAAGGCTTCTTCATCAAAATCCTTTAAATCTTCATAAAATGCCTGATCATAGATAGATAGTGAAATGTCGCCATCAAATACTAGAATCTTATCGGTAAATACAGGAAAACAGAAAGATCTAGAAAAACGGTTTGTCAAGTCCACTCCTATCGCTTCTCCGAAATCGACCCAGGCAGGTATATGAGAAGGTCTCAAGCAATCGGTGATTTCCATTTTCACCCTGCCGCCGTTGCCATAACGATGGTTGGACTTTGTAGTGCTCTGTATTCCATTCTGTACAACTTGCTCTTTCGAGACAAAATGTTGGTGGTCTTCTGGTAAGTACGCATGGTATAAAAGTTGTGGCTCCATTATCTTTTGGACAAATGCCAGGCTTACTATTTTGTCAAACAGATAACCAATTAGTCTATTGGAAGGAGAGGGAAATTTGAATACGATAGAAATTTATCCGAAAAAGGGAAGGATGTTCATGCTGTCCATCTTTTCCTTGCTATTCACATTGTTGGGCGTTTTATTTTTGTGGATATCAACGGAAGAAGGATCACCGTTTTGGCTAGGAATAATCGGGGTCATAACCATCGCCTTCTTTGGCTTGGGCGGGGTTTATTATGTAAAGGAATTGATGATCCGAAAGCCCGCGGTCATGATCACGGATGAAGGAATTATCGATCGGTCCAGTTTTATCGGAGCCGGACTGGTGAAATGGGAAGAGATCGAGAGCGTTGAATTCATTACAATGAGCGGACAATTGTTCCTCGCCATTTTCACCTTTGATCCCAACTTGATAATTGATCGCTCCAGCGGGATTAAACGCATATTGAACAAGCTCAATCAGGGGCTTCTTCCGTCACAAGTGAACATTCCCGCGAAAAATTTGGCGTGCTCCCCTGAAGAACTTCTGGATAAAATCGGCCACCAGTGGCAATTGAAACTGGACGAAACCCTGGGAGAGTAAGCATAAAATATTGAATACCTTTTCTGGTCCACAGTCACCAAGACAATTCGGAAAACAATTTCGAATTGTTTCTAAGCATTATTTGAATTCATGATACTTTCCCGCTCGTATAGTTATTCACTTAAATTGTCAAAAACTACGATAGGTAAAGAGTTCTTGCTTGTAATCTTTAGCAGACAAGAGGATACTAACATTAAAGGAACATAGGTGGATTTTTATACATGAAAATTGAATACGAGGGGTATTTGTTTACGTGGATGCGCTAATAGAACTATTTAGAAAAAAAGAAGTAAAACGATTTATCATTTTTGCCTTAATCATCATTTTGCTATTCAGTGTGAGAAGTATGATGAATTTAATTTTGCTTACCTTTATTTTTTCATTTTTAATGAATCGGCTCGTTGAATTTACGGCAAAGCGTGTTCGATTGAATCATAAACTGATTGTCATCATACTTTATACAGTGATAGTCAGCATACTGACAGTCGGTGTTGTGAAATATTTTCCACTCATCTCGCTGGAAATAAGCCAACTCATTAAGCAAATGACGAATTTCTTCACGCAGCCACATGAAAACCCTTTGCTAGGCATGCTGGAATCCATTATTTCCGGAGAACAGATCAAGGCTTATATCGAGAACGGCTTTTCGTTTTTACTGAAATCATTTTCAGATATTAGTAAAACGAGTGTTCAAGTGCTAATCGCTTTGATTTTGAGCTTGTTTTTCCTTCTTGAAAAACCGAACCTCATCAAATTCACGGGTAAGTTTAAAAACAGTAAGATTGCTCCATTTTATTATGAAATTGAATTTTTCGGAAAGAAATTTTCTCGTACATTCGGCAAAGTGATTGAGGCGCAATTTATCATTGCCCTCGTCAATACTTTTTTATCGGTCATTGTGTTAATGGTATTGGGCTACCCGCAAATCGTCGGATTAGCCATTATGATTTTCTTCCTGGGACTCATCCCAGTCGCAGGTGTTATCATTTCATTGATTCCCCTCACAATCATCGGCTTTACAATTGGCGGATTCCTGACCGTCACCTACTTACTCATCGCTATCATGGTCATCCATGCCATTGAAGCGTATATTCTAAATCCGAAACTGATGTCATCCAAAACGGATTTGCCTGTTTTTTATACGTTCATCGTACTTATTTTTTCACAAAACTTCTTTGGCGTCTGGGGACTGATCATTGGAATTCCCGTCTTCGTTTTCCTACTCGACATACTGGACGTGACCGACAAGGAACCTGTGCAGACACCCCTAATTGAAAAAGACAAGTCGGACAGCTGACGTCCTTCTTGTCTTTTTTCTATTATGATCCATCCGCGATCGCATTCACCTTTTTCCATCTTCCGTATCGATAATAAAGGAATGCGATGATACTGCTGATAATAAAACTGATGCCCATGCCAAGTGCGATTCCTTTTTCACCGAAAAGGCCCGATAGGAAATACGTAATCGGATAGCGCAACACCCAAAACGATATAATATTCAAAACAAGAACTTGAAACATGGCTCCTGCTGCTCGGACTGCCCCATTGAGGATGAAATTGACGCCAAGGAAAGGATAGAAAAAAGCGATCATTTTCAAATAATTAGCACCAAAATCGGCAGCTTCCGTCTCTGTGATGAATAACCGGATCCCATAATCCGCGAACAGAACGATGGCAAACGCCAAGATAAGCATGACAATAAGATTATACAGGAAGCCGTACCTTGTAATCAGATGTACACGGTCCCATCTCCCCGCTCCGATATTTTGCCCCGCCATACTATTGACGGCTGTTCCGAGCGCTTGCGCCGGCAGCATGATCAAGCTATCCAACCGCTGGGCGGCCCCGTAGCCGGCTACTACAGCAGGACCGAAAGACGCGACTACACTCATGATGGCCATCACTCCGGCGGAAATGACACTCATCTGTAAACCTGCGGGAATTCCCAATTTCAATATAGCGAGTACTTCGTGTCGCGCCGGAATATGGGGCTTGGAAAACGGTATGCGACTTCCCTTGATGGAATAGTAAATCCCTATTAGAAAAGCGATTCCTTGCGAAACTACCGTTGCGTACCCCGCCCCTTCGATGCCCCAACCGCACACAGCAATGAAAAACGGGTCCAATACGGCATTCAAAATAACAGCTGTCAGTACGAAATAAAGCGGTGACTTTGAGTCTCCCATCGCTCGGAAGGCCGTGCCGATGAAATTATAGCCAAATAAAAACAAAATCCCAATAAAATTGATCCGCAAATAGGATGCAGCCATTTCTACCATCTTCTCCGGCGTTCCGAGTAATAGTAAAATGGGCTCTGCCAGCAAGTAACCTGCCACGCCAAGCACGATTGCCATAACCGTTAGGAGGACAACAAAAGCGTTCAAATATCGCCGAAGTCCCGCCTCATTCCCTTTCCCCTTTTGTTGGGATAAGATCGTCAGCGCTGCATTATTCACACCGATCACGAAAGAGAGGACCGTGAAAATGACTGTTCCAGACAATGCCACAGCTCCCAGGGCATCCGCCCCGATCAGATTACCGACCCATAAGCTATCGATGAATTGATATGATACTTGCAGTAAGTTCGTAATTAAGATAGGAGCCGAAAAGAAAAAGAGCTGCTTCACAATATTCCCTTCTGTAAAATCATGTTGCTTCACCATGCCACGTTCCCACCCCATGTCTTTCCATAGCAATAACTTTCTAGTTTATCATTATAGGAAAGAAGCTTCCATCCTTAAGGGATGTGCAGGGAAAGAGTAACTGCGACTAGGCCCATCCAATGTTTCTTCGCTTTTCTTCTTATCCTCTCAATCGGGACAATGCACCCTTCAGCGTAAATTAGTTCATTTTTCCCTTCGCCTGCTTTAACGTAGCGACGATTAGAAAACTGACGATGACCAATAAAAGCCACGAACTCACCTTTCCAAGATGCACGAGACTCCATGCTTCGGCTTGATTCGGATATTGCCAAGCTCCTAAAAATGTGGCGATATTTTCAGCAATCCATATAAAAAATCCGATGAGCACAAATGATAATGCGATTGGCATCCGATACTTTGTCCCATTCACCTCATAGGTGACCCAAGATTTCCAAAAGACGAGAATGACGAACGCGGCTAACCACCAACGAACGTCAATCCAAAAATGATGCATAAAAAAGTTCAAATAAATCGCAGCACCTAGTGGAATAACAACGAAAAACGGCGGCCACTTCACAAGTTCGACCCGTAACCTCCTCCACGCTTGGCAAAGATAGCTGGCGACACTTGCATACATGAATCCGCTATATAAAGGCACGCCTCCGACTTTAATATATCCTTCTTCCGGGTATAACCAGGATCCCATATGTACTTTGAATAGCTCAAGAGCCAGGCCAATCAAGTGGAACAACGTGATGACCTTCAGCTCATCCCGCGTTTCAAGTCCCGAACGCACCATTCCCCACTGCGTGAGAAGGAAAATGATGAGCAGCCAGTCATACCGCGGCAGGAAAGGAAGCGGAATAACTTGAGTTAGAGCTAGAGAACCGAAAATGATGACGGGGAACAAACAGGAAAGTGCCTGCTCCCAGCCAAAACGGACAATTTGTTGGAATGCACCTTTCATGCGCTCCACTGTCGAGAATTCATAAGCAGATGCTCTTTTCATTGCTTTATTCATCATCGGCTCCCTCATCCGGCTGATACTCCAACAGATCGCCAGGCTGACAATCCAGCGCTTTGCAAATCGCCTCCAGCGTCGATAATCGGATCGCTTTCGCCTTGCCGTTTTTCAAGATGGACAGATTGGCCATTGTGATGCCGACCCTCTCCGCAAGTTCCGTGACGCTCATTTTCCGTTTCGCCAGCATCACATCAATATTTATGATAATTGTCATTTGGTTCACCTCAGACCGTTAAATCATTTTCTGATTTGATAACGATGGCTTCTTGCAGCAACTTTTGAAGGACAGCCGCAAACACGGCAATCACCATCGAAGCAAAAACGATGACCATTCCGATTACGATGATGCCCGGAGCGTCGTCTTTCTCTGCAATGAGATAGAACAGCGGCAAGCCCGCCACATACAACAGACTGATCGCAACGCCGCAATATTTAATATTCTTTAGTGCGGCCACAGACAAATCAGAGAAAGCACTGTTCTTATCAATTAAGACCAACAGCTTGAACGCTTGGTAAAGAGCTGCGTAAAAAGGGATGGCCGCTGCATACAAATCGATTAGCACGAGATATTTCAGGAATCCATGATCGGGATATAGTTCTGCAGCAAAGTTCGCAATTTCAGGCACTAAAAAAATACATAATGCTAGAACCGGAATTCCCATAAGGATGACAGCCAACTTTAGAAAAAGGGTTGACCCTTGTTTCATAAAAAGCACCTCACTTGGATTAATATAAGATAATTTTAATACAAAATTTATCGTTTTACAATAAATATATATTCTTTTTCGTTACTTTATTATCGAAACAAGTTCATAATCATCTTACTCACATATCTTCGCAGGGCATGTTTGTTGTTTTTTTACCAACCGAGTATCCTTTCCGACCCCTCCCTTCTATGTAGAGGGTAAAGGGGGAATTTGAAATGAAACAGTACTTGAAAGAATACGCTCGCTTCACCACCATCGCCGAAATGGATGCTGCGGCAGAACAGCACGTCTTGCATAACTGGGATGCCATGACAAAATCGGATCGTCAAGTGCTCGACGTCATCCGGCGCTACTCGGTGAAATACGGGGCCGCCCATCTCAAACACGCAACTATTAAAGACGTCACAGGCAAATCGAATGTGACCGTGCGTCGGGCCATCCGCAAGCTCGTCGCCCTGCAGATTATTGAAAAAGTCCACTTTATCCGCCCTGTCATGAGCGGGCTCGGCGCCAACATCTACATCATCCTGCCCTTCGATGACCAGGGGAAGATGAACGACCGGGATGACAGCGACAAACCGCATGACGAGAACAAAAGCGCAGGGCGCTTGCTCAGAGGCGACAGGCATAAGACGAAGATGCGGCGTGGCGCTTTTTGCCACAGAGCAGCTTTGACTTATGACCCCGAGCCTCTAGCGCCCGGAGCTGGACGTAAACAAACCTAATTTTGAAGGTTATCCACATGCCCGAATTTTATAATTTCCTAAGTAACAAGGATAGTGGGCAGATTTCTAGGGACGAAGCTCTTCTTTCTAAATCCATAAAATCCAAAGATCTTATAAAAACGTCTCCCGAGGAACCGTCCAAGTTATCCACAAGCCTATTCAGCCGGATGAAAGAACTTCTTGCCGGAACGATCGGAGACACGAAAAATGCCCGCGAATTTTATGGAATTCATCGGGCGGTTTCAGGACGGATGCTGAAGTTTGAAGTTTATAAGAATGATCAGAACATCTTTGAAGAATTGGCCTATCGGGCATTGCGCATCGCGGTGATGGCGACAAAAACGAAGATGATCCGCAACTTGCCGGGCTATTTCAAAGGGGTCTTGGACAAGTTGATCGAGGAGGCCTATTTCAAAGATATGTTCATGTTCTTTGATGTACCGGTTGAGGGGTTTTACTGTCCTGAAAAAGTGTCATTTTAACCAAATTGAATATTCACTCATTTTGGTTGCTAGTACAGAACATATGTTTTATAATGAAATTAATAAATTAGGGGGTGTCGTTTTGGTCGCTATAGTGAAGGAGCAGCCCGAACAATACGGCGTGAAACTGCTTGAACTACGCAATGATTTTGTTTTCAAATCGTTTTTCACGGATGTAAGAAACAATAATCTACTTTTGCATTTCGTCAACTCGATTATAGGCGGGACCATCATCTCTTTGAAAGTTATTGATCCTACAAACAAGATGGGGCATTCATCCGATAAATTGTCTATTTTGGATCTAAGGGCGATAACGGGAACCGGGGAGCAGATCAACATCGAAGTACAATTGGAACGGCATAAGGCCTTCAATGAAAGGGTGCTGTACTATTGGTCAAAAACGTATGCCTCGCAGATAAAAAGCAGTGAACCTTATGTGAACCTGAAAAAAGTCATACAAATTATTATTGTTGATTTTGAAATGTTGCCTTCTAGCGGTATTCATAGTACATTCCAATTAATAGAACCAACTTCCGGTATCGTCTTTTCTAACAACTTGGTGATTCATGTCTTGCAATTAGGCAAACAGCAGGAAAAATCATCAAAAGAAATGGACAATCTGGAAAAATGGATGCTTTTTTTCAAAGGAGATTATGAGACTAAGGAGGAAATCGCTATGGAAAGTTCCGCTTTCAAAGAAGCCTTCGAAGAGATCAAACGGTTAAGCATGGACCCCGAAACAGTCCAACTCGCCATCAATCGAGAGATTGCGTTACGGGATCATATTCAGCGTTTGGCCGATGCCGAAGAGGAGGGATTTGAAAAAGGGATAAAAAAAGGAATAAAAAAAGGAATAAAAAAAGGGAGAGAACAAGGTTTAGAAGAGGGACGAGAAAAGGGACAGGAGGCTAAAGCAATAGAAATTGTTCAAAGGCTCTATGAGAAGTCCACTCCTCTCTCTTTTATTGCCGAGGTCACTGGAATGTCCGTTGAGGAAGTGAAAGCAATAATTGACTCCACAACAAAGGAACCCTGATTAAAGCTATTTCAGTTAAACTGTTCGTTTTCCAATGATTTGGTTTGAAGACGTAGCACCTTTTCACTTCCCGGGAACGTAAAGAACCAACCTCTTACACGAAGAGGTTGGTTCTTTGTCATTCCAGTACCTTGATTTTAACGCTTTTGCGTCCCCATTGATACGCTTGGCTTTTCGTCGGGAAGAATACATCTATCTTATTCCCTTTGATGGCGCTTCCGGTATCTCCGGCGATTGCGTAGCCGTAACCTTCCACCCACACTTTCGTTCCCAGCTTAATGACATTCGGATCAACGGCGATGACTTTAACATCCGGATTCCGTTTCAAATTGATGCCGGTTTTTGTAACACCCGAACAGCCATTGCAATTTGCTGTATAGGCGCTGGCGGAAACCGTGAATTCCCTCACGACGTTCCCTTCATCCGACCGCGACGGAGTTTTCGCGACCGGTTTGGCTGCTGCTTTTTTCGCTGCGGCTGTCTTGCTTGGAGCCGCCACTTTCAATTTTTGTTTCGGATGGATCGTATTCGATTTTAAGTTATTCCAGGATTTCAATTGGGCAACCGACACCTGATGCGTCTTCGCGATTTTATATAACGAGTCGCCCTTCTTTACGGTGTACGTGGACGATGCGGCATAGCTTTCATTCGCACCGCTGACCAATAAAGCAATTACGATAATGAGGGTCCCAAGAAATTTTCTCAATAGCTCTTCTCCTTGCGATTTAGTCTACACACAGTCTAGCAGTCGAATATTACAAAACGGTTACAACAAATAACCTTTCACGTTACAAAAAGAAAGGTTATATTACAAAACGAGTACCATATTAATAAAATCATCAACGAAATCAAATGGGGAAATAAGGGAACTCCTAGGATATCATAAGATGAGAAATAGCGAGCAAACTACTGGTATCATCATCTTTTCATCCGCCTTTGCATGCTTGGGCTCTTGTAGACGAAAACCTGACTAATGAGTGGCAATTAAGAGAAATCTAAGATTTTTTAGTAGAATATTTTTAAAAACTTATGTAATTTCAACCCGAAATGAGGTCGAATGTTGTCATGACAAGCATTTCTATGTATTAAAACCGTCCAATTCGGGATCAAAGTCACACCTCTTTCATTTAAACATAAAACTTTCTTACTTATTAAACACCGAACATATTATTACAGACACTTTTTTATCAAAAAACCCCAGAATAGAGTACATACAATATATTGCATACTTTATTCTTTTTACATTTTCCTGTATACTTAATGAATATTGAACAGGATGGTGATTCGCAATGCCGATACCTACAGAACATTCCACTCCAGTCAGGAGAACTGCGAAAGAAACGGCCTTTAACCAGCTTCAACACTGGATCATTGATGGAACGTTGCAGCCTGGCGAAAAATTGAACGATACAGAGCTCGCAGAAGCGTTGGGCGTTAGCAGGACACCGATCCGGGAATCATTGCAACTTTTGGAAGTCCAAGGTTTCGTTAAAATGTATCCGGGTAAAGCGACACAAGTGACAGAAGTGGAAAAAGAAGCGATTAACGATCTGCTTCCACCACTTGCTGCCTTGCAAGCTTTATCAGCAGAGCTGGCGATCCCCCATATGACTGCGGAAATATATGATGTATTAAAAGAGACGAATGACCGATTTGCTCAATCGGTGCATTCCGAAAATTACTTTTCCGCTTTGAAAATTGATGAAGAATTCCATCAAATCATTGTGGATACTGCAAAAAATCCATACATCCTTTCGATGGTCGAATCCCTTCAAGCGCATGTCCGACGACTGTTCTTCCATAATTCGATTGTGCTGACCGAGAAATCGATCGTAGAACATAATGAAGTCATCCGACTCATGCAGGAGGGTAACAGGGAAAAAGTGTCCACTGTCATGAGGGAAAACTGGTTACGGGCAATAGAAGAATTCTACGCATTAAAGAAAGACTAAAAAAGCCGACTCCCTTCTTAGGGAATCGGCTTTTCCTTATGCTTCCTCAGTTGCAAGGTTACTTCCTCGTGCAATCAAACCTGTGATCAGAATGACAGCGAGCGCCGGCAAGACCCAACCGAGACCGTCATTATAGAACGGCAATACTTGTTCGTAAAATGAAACGATCGGTTTCATCCAACCGAAGTATTCAATTTCAAGTGACTTGCAAAGCGTCTTCAATCCATCGATAATCCCGATGCAAAAGGCGACGATGGTCGCGGACACATAGACAATTTGTGAATGTTTGAATAGTGGAGATAGAAATGTCAATAGGATAAGGACGATGGCTAACGGATAAAGGAACATTAACACGGGAACGGAATACGTAATGATATTCGACAATCCAAAATTTGAAATAACAAAACAAAACGTCGAGAAAATCGTAACCCATATTTTATAGCTGACTTTCGGAAGGATCGTATGGAAATACTCACCACAAGCTGTTATCAATCCGATGCTAGTCGTCAAACAAGCTAAAATGATGACGATCGCAAGCAATATAATACCGAGGGATCCAAGATAATATTCGGACGCTTGTGAAAGGACTTGCCCTCCCGTCTCGAGTAAGCCGAACGTCTCCGTGCTTACAGCTCCCAAATAGGCGATCCCCATGTAAATCAGTGCAAGAAAAGCGGTTGCCACAACCCCCGTTTTCGCGGTTGCCGCTAAGATGCCTTTTCGATTCGTTACGCCCATCGAGCGGATGACATTGATGACGATAATCCCGAATACGAGGGAAGCCAATGCATCCATTGTGTTATAGCCTTCCATGAAACCTTTGATAAACGGCCCGCTTGCATATGCCTCTTCCGCAGGTTGAATGGCCCCCATCGGCTTTATGACAACCATGACAATTAGACCGATAAGTAAAATGATGATTCCTGGTGATAATATTTTACCTACTGAGTCGACGATTCGGGACGGATTCAAGGACAACCATAATGTGATAGCGAAAAAGAAGAAAGTGAAGATGGCAAGTGCTATTGTCATCCACGCTTCATCGATAAATGGAGCGAATCCGATATCAAACGCTACGGCTCCCGTCCGTGGTGCAGCAAAAAACGGTCCGATTGTCAAATATAATAGCGATGTGAAGACGATCGCATAGACCGGATGAATACGGCTCGCTAGGTCTTGGAGATTCCGGCTTCCCGAAAATCCCATCGCCAAGATCCCTAAAAACGGCAATCCGACTCCAGTAATCAAAAAACCAATTACAGCAGGCGTTAAGTTCATACCGGAATTTTGGCCCAGTTGCGCAGGGAAAATTAAATTTCCAGCACCAAAAAATAATGCAAATAACATAACCCCTATTACAAGGTAGGAAGAAAATGATAGTTTTTTCTGCATAAGTATAGGTTCCTTTCTCTGGGAAATGCAATATATTACAGAAAATAATGATACCCTTTTTGTCATGAAAATGCAACGTATTAATTAATTTTAAATATTAAATTTATTCATTAATTTATAAAAACCAACCCCCTTGCGGATTCAATCCTGCAAAGGGGTTGAGTGAATTTATTTGATAATAAACTTTGTCATACTATGGCCTTCTTTTAATTTCTCCACCTTCAAAATGGCCGGGAGGGCGGCTTTCAATTCCTCCACGTGCGAAATCACGCCGATCATTCTCCCTGATTTTTGGAGTTCGACCAAGGCATCGATCGCTTTATGCAGTGATTCTTCATCTAATGAGCCGAATCCTTCGTCGATGAACATCGTATCGATTGAAATGGATCCTTGGAAACTTTGTATGACGTCCGCCATGCCAAGCGCCAGACAAAGGGATGCGTTGAATTTTTCTCCCCCCGATAATGTCTTGACATCCCGATTGGCGCCGGTATAGGCATCATACACATCAAGGCCCAAGCCGCTTTGCCTGCCATGCGCTTCCTTCCTTGCGCTGCAGATCAATTCAAACTGGCCATTCGACATTTCCTTCAATCGTTCATTTGCCGATTGGACAATCCTTTCCAAATACTCGATCTGGATAAAACGTTCGAAAGATAATTTTGCTCCATTATCCCCTTTCACCACTTCGTAAAGGTCCAGGATTTTTCTATACTCGACTTCCACCTGTTCAATGGCCAACGTCGCCTTCTCGATATTTTCTTTTACCTCGCGTGCCGCCTTCTCGTTTTCTAAACAACTATGATACTCAGTCAACGCTTTTTCATATTCCTCTTTCAATCGTTCAACTTCCAATTCCAGTTGACCCAAATCCATCATTTCCCGGCCTTCCACACTCGCCCTTAAATCTGTGATAGACTCTTGGAGCGTATGGACTTGTTGTGCAAATGCAGCAAGCTGCTGTTTGAGCAGCTGCCGATCCGCCTCTGCCATTTTCGCTTCTCGGTAAGCTGCTTCAGTAGGGAAATCCGATGATTGGAGAGCTTCTTTAAATCGTTTCCAAACAATTTCCTTCTTTTCAATACTCTCCTTCAATGAACCCTTTGCATGAACCACGGATGATCGAGCGGTCACGAGCTTTTCTTTCGCGGCTTCACGGATTTCCTGCACCTTTTGCCAAGCGCCATCCAACTCACCCTTCAGGCCCTCGGTTTCCATGATCCGTTGTTGAAGGACGTTCAACTCCTGCATTTCTTCCGGTACTTTATCGATATCTGATTTGAGGACAGCTTCCTTCGTATCAAAATTCTTCTGCAATTCGGCAAGGGATCTTTCATTCTCCGTTTTGTCATTTTGCAGCCTGACGAGCAGCGCTTCCTGTTTCTCCAGTTCTTCTTTCAACTGAACGAGCTTCCTGCGGCTGTTTCGCATATTCGCTACTTCTGTTTGAAGTTCTCGCTGCTGTTCAAGCAATCCTGCGTAGTCCACTTGCACATCCCATTTGTTCTGAATTTCCTCTAGCCGCTCCCCCGCATGTTGCTGTTGGATTGCTACAGTGCGGTAAGCATTTTCGCTTTCCGCTAATCGCTTTTTCGCCCGATCCAACTCCTCACGGGTCACGTTCTCATCTGAATGCTCCTTTAAGAGAGCCGGATGATGCTCGCTTCCGCAAACTGGGCAAGGGTCCCCCTCCTGCAGACGCTCCGCCAGCACCAGTGCCTGGTTGGCCAACCATTGCTGTTCTAATCCTTCATAATCTCTTTGGCAACTTTCAAAAACCGATTTTTTATCTGCCATTTCCGCTTCCTGCGCTTGGATCTGTTGTTGCAGTTTTTGGATGTCCTCCATCCATTTGACCTTCTCATTCACTTCATTTAACTGATCCAGTTTTTCATCATAAGGCAACAATAGCCGATCCAGCAAACCGATTTCCGTTTTCCATTGTCCGACTTGCTCCATTTCATTGGCAAATCTTTCAGTAGCGGTAGATAAGGCAACATTCAACGCGGAGATCCGTTGTTCGATTTGTTGAAGTTCTTCCTTTTTAGTCGCCAGATTCATCACGGTCGGCAGGTGGTCCTTCAAGCGGATCAATCGTTCCGTCAACTGCTGGCGCTCCGGATTCCGGCTTTCCTCCGCTTTGTAATCCGCGTCGGCTTTTGCTGCAAAGCCTTCTGCCTCTATCGCCTCTTTTTCCGCAGTTTCCAGTGCTGCTGTTTTGGAAATCGTCTCCCCTTCCAATTGGTGGAACTGTAATTCGATTTCACTGATGGCAACCGCCCGTTCCGCGTCGGCCAACCGTGTTTCTTTTAGATCCATACTCGGTTTTCGTTCATACAACCCGGCTAGCGCTTCTTCTTTACCTTTCAGTTCGGTCAAGCGGTCGTTCATGTTTTTGGCGTCGTGATAAGTTTCCAGCATTTTGCCGTGTTTGGCGTAGCTTTCTTCATATAACTGTTTCATGATCGCCGTTTTCTCTGAATAAAACACCCATTCCTCTTGTAACGCCTGTATGACTTGATGGGCATTGTATTGCCCCGTGGCCAGGACATTGAAAATCTGGGAATCCCGGTTCGGAAGCAATGATGGGATTTGGCTATATAATGTCTCCCTTGACTGGTTTTCGGTTGACCATTTCGCTTGGGCCTGGTCTTTCCGGCTTTTTAATCGCGCTTCAATCTCCTTGTAAGGTTCCGTTTTGAAGATTTTCCGCATGATCGTTTCCTTATTATCGGTAGTGGATGTAAGGAACTTCCGGAATTCCCCTTGCGGCAACATGACGATCTGGCTGAACTGTGCTTGGGTGAAGCCGATCAGATCCACGACTTTCTTATTGATTTCCGTCACAATCTGCCGGTCGACAAACGGGGTTTCCCCGTCCGGCGTCAGTTCGAAGAACTCACAATTGGCAAGTGTTTCGCTTTTATTCCCCTTTTTCGTATAAGGAATCTGACGCATGATCCGATATCGCCGATTATGTAATTCGAATATCAATTCCACCGATGTCTGTACGCCATCATCGGCGAAATCACTTCGCATTGCTCGCAAATCGGCCCGGTCTTCCCCGCTTGCCTGTCCGTATAAGGCAAAGCAGATGCCGTCGAAAATCGTCGTCTTCCCCGCGCCTGTCGCACCTGAAATGACAAACAGCCGATGGTCTTGCAACTTGGTGAAGTCAACCGTTTCGGTATGTTTGTATGGTCCGAATGCCGTCATTTTCAATTGGATCGGTTTCATTTCAAATCCCCTTCTTTTTGCATGACTTCGAGCAGGACTTCCGTAAACAGGTCGGACGTCTCTTGATCGGCCGCTTCCCCTTTGACCGCTTCGTAGAACGATTTGAATAAAGTCAAATCATCCTGTTTACCGGTTATCGCCTGTTTTTCTCCTCTACCGATCGAAGGTTGGACTGTCATTTTCCGCTCCACATGCATCGCATTCGGGAAAACAGTACGCACCTGTTCCATTGGAAATAAAACCGGGGTTTCATCAAGCAGTTTGACAAAGACATAATCCTCATTGACCGGTTGCGTCAAAAGATCTGCCAAGCGGCCTTCAACCGTCCGCATATCATGCCGTGCGTCCAATAACTTTTTCTCAACGGTGACTTGGCCGTCCCCATCCATTTCCACGATGAAAAATCCTTTCTGATGCCGTTCCTCGGAAATCGAATATTTAAGCGGTGATCCCGCATAACGGATTGTTTCATGCAACACATGGTGGGCTTGATGCAAATGACCAAGTGCCGTGTAATGGAATGGTTCGAATAAATGAGCGGCGACATATTCCGCCCCGCCGATTGCAAGCGGCCGTTCCGAATCGCTTGTGTTGTCGGCGGTTTCCCCGTGAGGCGTAACAAAAGCATGTCCGACCAAAACATGGCGGGCTTCCGCCGACAGCTTTTGGCGGATGCCGTCGACCACTCTTTTCATCGCATCCTGATGATTCGAGACGGATTCATCCTCATAAAGATGTCTGACGACGGAAGGGTCAGCAAACGGCACCAGATGGAAATGGACCTCGCCGAATTCGTCTTCCAATACGACCGGCTCCAATGCTTTCGTCATCTGGCCTACCATATGCAGTCCATTGGCTCGCATAATATTGCTTCCGAAATGGATTCGCCCCGGGCTGTCGTGATTGCCGCCTATTGCCAGAACCGGCGTTTTTAGTTCCATGACAATCTTTTCGAGAACTTCATCCAACAGCGCCACCGCTTCCGTTGGTGGAACCGCCCGATCATACAAATCTCCCGCAATGACGACCGCATCCGGTTTCTCTTCGATGATGGCCTTGATGAATTGATCGAGCACATGCCGCTGGTCCTCCGTCATATATACACCCTGGACCAGCTTGCCCAAATGCCAATCCGCCGTATGGAAAAATTTCAATTTGATCTCCCCCTACTTCTCTTTATTTCTATTTTACAAGAACTGACTGTGAAACAGAAGGTATGTTTGCTGAAGCGAAATAGTACGTAGTTATCTAAATATTAGGCAGAAGTCCTTGGCATATCCCCCCGCAAACATGAAAACAGGACACCCGAATACGGATGTCCTGTTTTACAGTAGCTTCCTTATCGAATCCCTTCAAGGGAGGAATTCCTATTACTTAATTCTTGCTCAATTCATCATGGATAAGGTTAATATTGTAATCCAAATATTTTACATACGTATCGATCTCATCCCCAGGGTTGCCGATCTCATCTGAATAGATAGCCTTCTCCGCAATCGGCACACCGGTTTCTTTGGAGACCGTTTCCATCGGACGAGGGTCGACGTTGGACTCCAGGAACAGGACCGGCACTTCATTTTCTTTGATAAATGTCACAAGGTTTTTGATTTGAGTGGGTGAGCCGTTTTCTTCTGTGTCGATTTCCCAAATATATGCTTCATACAGACCATAATGCGTGGTCATATATTGGAATGCCCTTTCACTAGTCACCAAAATCCGATCTTCTTCCGGGATGTCGGCAATGCGTGTTTCATATTCTTCATCCAATTCTTTCAAACGCGCTACATACTCATCGCCACGCTCTTGTATTTCATCACTCTTGGAAGGATGTCTTTTGACAAGCACATTCCGCATATCTTCCGCCATTTTAATACCGACAGCCGGGTCGATGAAAGCATGTGGGTTGATTTCTTCTTCTCTTCCATCTTCATTCGTCAAATACATCGGCTCAACACGTTCCGTTACACTAAAGACATTTTCTTCTTTTTGGCCGACGGTTCCAATCATTTTAAAGAACCAACCCTCTTTCCCGCCTTCCAAATTCAAACCGTTATAAAAAAGTATATCGGCATCGGTAGCGGCCTTGATATCATCCGGTAACGGTTCATATTCATGGGGATCTGTACCACTTGGCACCAAGTTGTACACGTCGACCGCATCCCCGCCGATCTGTCTTGCCATATCGGCGATAATCGTGAACGACGTGACAACTTTCAGTTTATCGTCTTTAGAGTCCCCTGTTGCAGCGGCTGTATCATTGTCTGGATTTTTGCCTTGCTGATTTCCCTCTCCTGTGTTTCCATTGCCGCAAGCTGCCAGTAAAAAGACAGCGAGCAAGGATACACCAAACCACATCGCTAATTTTCTCATTTCTTGGTCTCTACTCCTTTAATAAATAATTTATAGAAAAACCGGGATTCCGGTTCTAGATGAAATTAGGACACCATCATTTTCTGTTTTTCGTTTGATCGCAGCGCTCTCCATACAACTCCCTGTTTCGGCGAAAACAAAAATGCCAGGACAAATAAAGACGTTGCCGCCAATGCGATGACCGGTCCGGATGGCATATTGTACAAGAAGCTGACATACAGGCCGATAATGGCAGAAAGCGCTCCAAAGAATGCGGACAACACTACCATGACCGACAACCGATTCGTCAATAAATACGCAGTAGACGCCGGGGTGATCAACATGGACACGACCAAAATGACACCCACTGTCTGCAAAGAAGCTACCGTCACTAATGTCAGTAAGAACATGATTCCATAATGAATTATTCGCACTTTTAAACCATACGCCGCTGCCATCGTTTCATCGAAACTGGAAATAAGCAGTTCCTTGAAGAATAACACTACGACCAGAATGACGAGACTGCCAATTACTAAAGTAAGCCACATGTCAGAAGACCGGACGGATAACACATTACCAAATAGGATTTGAGTCAAATCAGTCGCACTTCCTGCTCTCGTGATCAGTATGATTCCGAATGCAAAGGCCGCGGAAAATCCGATGCCGATGGAAGAATCGTTTTTCACACGGCTGTTTTGGCTGATCACACCGATGCCAAGAGCTGTTAAAACGCCGGTGAAGACCGCACCATAAAAGTAATTGACGCCCAGCATATAAGAGATTGCGACTCCCGGCAGGACCGCATGGGAAATGGCATCTCCCATTAATGCCATACCGCGCAAAACAATGAAACTGCCGATGATTCCGCAGATGATACCAACCATTACGGAAGTGGCAAAGGCTTTTTGGAGGAATCCATAATTCATCAAATCATTAATAAAGTCCATTACACCGTAACCTCCAAATCTCCTAGCATCGAAAAGCTACGCTGATACGCTTTGGACATTTTGTTCGGCTGGAACACTTGGTTGACAGGACCTGCATCGATCAATTCTTTATTGATCAAAACTAGCTCATCGAAATAATATCTCACCTTCGACAAGTCATGATGCACCACAAAGACGATCTTACCTTCCGCTTTCAGACTCTTCAATATATTAATGATGACTTCCTCACTGGAGACATCGATGCCGACGAACGGTTCATCCAAGAAAAAATAATCTGCCTTTTGGGCAAGTGCTCTCGCAAGAAAGACGCGTTGCTGCTGCCCACCCGACAATTCGCCGATTTGCCTTTCGGCGAAATCTTCCATCCCGACACGTCTCAGACATTCCATCGCCCATTCCTTATCCGATTTTTTGGGACGATGCAATAATCCGACATTCGGATACGTACCGAGAAGCACCGTATCTTTAACGATGATTGGAAAATTCCAATCGATATTGGACCTTTGCGGCACATACGCGATCTTTTTCCTGAAATCCTTGATCGGGCGTGAACCGATCAGAACAGAACCACTATCCTTTCGTATCAATCCAAGCATCGCTTTCATTAATGTCGATTTGCCCGCCCCGTTTGGTCCGAGGACTCCGATCAGGCTGGACGATGGGAAAGAAAAAGAGACATCCTTCACCACTTGGTTTCCATAATAGGATACGCTGAGATTATTCACTGTCACAGAGTCGATCATTTGTTTCCCTCCCACTTTCTTCTTTCTTTTGTATGAATTCAACTAAAATACTTTCCCCCGTGCAACTTTTTCCATGCAAGAGATTTATCCCATATAAAAAGAACGTTTGGTTTCTCATTGTATGCTCATTTTGTTTCCTAAGTGCAACTTTTCAATTAAAAAAATAAATTTCTTTCCCTTGCACAAGTTTTCGAATAAAAAAATTTGTTTCCCACAGGAAACTTTGATAATCATATATTAATATAACCCTTTTCAAAAGTAAAGCGGAAATTTTTTAAAAAAGCTGTGAGCAGTTTCACAGCTTTCTTGTCATCTAGGAAATCATAAATTCTGAGCATGTGGATAACCTTCGAAACTGGGTTTGTTTCCGTCCAACTCCGGGCGCTAGAGGCTCGGGGCCATAAGCCAAAGCTGCTCTGTGGCAAAAAGCGCCATGCCGCACCTTCGTCTTATGCCTGAGGCCGACAGGATGCCGGTCATGCAGCCGTTGCCGCAGAACGCGGCGAACTTAGACTGCCGACCTTAGCTGAGCAAGCACCCTGCGCTTTTGTTCATTGTTTATTCATAGGCTTTTGTGTAGAAATTCATAGATCCCCCAGCAACCGGATTTCGCCCGTCACCGCGTCTACACATTCTTCCGCATCTAGCAGTCCGCACAGCACGTATTTACCTGCGGAAGGGTCAAAGGCATAAGTAGGTTCGAGTGTAATAAACGACGTCATCTTCTCAAATGCTTCTTCTGCGACCACTCTGCAGTCAACTGCTGACGAATAGCCGTCGAATAGACGGACCATTTCCAAATTGTCCATATAGTTCAGCAAACGATAGGTCCCAGGCTCGATGATCACGACCACTTTCCGATTAAAAAACGCTGGAACTTCACTGGATCGATGGCATTTCGCTGTTATGAAGTCTTCTGAACGGCCGATCGTTCCCAATATCCAAGAACCAGCTTCCTCCGGAAAAAGCGTTCGCAATACATCACGTGTGACCACTTTGCACTGCTCTATATCTTCCTCGGTCAGTCGGTGTTCATCTTCGACATCCGGATTATTGAAAGCTTCCTCAACAGTCACTTCCTGACTAGTGAAAATCGGCTCCCGATGCAGTTCATTCGTAAGCGGGCTATCCCATTCCATTACTTCATTCATAATCCGTTCTGTTCGTTCATGTACGAAAAACGGGATCGTCCCTGATCCGTCCGCTTTCACAAACACTTCTTCCATCGCATAGACGGAAACGAAGCGTTTTTCCGATTCAGAAGGAAACCGAATTAATTGGAGCTGCTGTTTCACGATTGGCTCTATTTCTTCAAGCGTTAATGAAAATTCGGCAGGCATAACTTCTTCCACTTTTGGAAAATCTCCTATTTTGGAATACAAGAGTAATTGGCCTTCTTCGTTAAATTTCACTTCGATTGTGCAACCGGGCGATAGTCGGACTCCATCGATTTCCACTTTGAACAGGAATCCATCCTCATAAGCCTCCGATAGGCGCAGCTCCTTCCCTACTTCTAAGCCGGTATATTGCTTAACCCATTCGCCGACTTCCTCAGGCGTCTTTTCTATAAATGGAGTTTTCGTAGAATAGGATGTCTGCATAACAAAGATGGCACTGTCATACCGTTGCTGTTGAAGATTGAACTCGATACTCGCGGTGCCCGTCGGATTTTCATCCTCTTCCACCGGTTCCTGAATATCGTTCGGAAACCATTCCATACTGAAGTAATATTCTTTTTCTTCTCGATCATTAAAGCGTTTATAGATCCCATGCCGGCCTAAATCATAATTTTCCAAGCCAAAATCCGTTCTTGTTTGATCTACAATTTTTTGGAGTCGCTTATCCACATTTCCACCCTTTTCTCGATATGATATTCAAGGAGATTGCCTCTGTAAAGTCTACCACAAAATAGCAAAGCCGGTTCTCAGAAGATGCCTGACTACATGATGGGCTGAAGAAAAATTTGACACCCTAAGAGCATTCGTGTAAATTATGGGTAATACAGTTGGCGATGAAGAGAAAAGTAAAGTGGCAAGGTTCCTTACAGAGAGCTTCGATAGCTGAGAAGAAGCGGAAAACTACTACTTGAAAATGGCCTCTGAGCTCTGCATTGAACGTGCGCTAATTCGCATTAGTAGATGGCAGCGGGATTTGGTATCCGTTATCTATACCACAAGTCTAAAATCCTGTTGGACCGGATTTTGCACTTGCTGAGATTGTCCTTGTGAATGGGCAATGAACCAAAGGTGGTACCACGGGAATCGATCCTGTCCTTTGCAATCGAATGATTGCAGAGGGCGGGATTTTTTTATTACGCTGGCGAGGAGTGGAAGTAGATGAACAATGGTTTATTGGTATTTCAATCGGATTTCGGAAAAGGGGATGGCGCGGTCAGTGCCATGCATGGAGTCGCCAATTCGGTGAAGCCGGGCATTCCGATTTTCGAAATCACTCACCAGATTCCCCAATATAATATTTGGGAAGCATCCTACCGTTTATTGCAAACTGTCGGATATTGGCCGAGTGACACAGTCTTCGTTTCCATTGTCGATCCGGGGGTCGGCTCGGATCGGCGGGGAGTCGTCGCAAAGACGGCAAATGGGCATACGATTATCACACCGGATAACGGTACGCTCACCCATTTAAAACGATTTGTCGGCATCACGGATGTCCGGATCATCGATGAAACGAAAAACCGCCTTCCGAAATCAGGCGAATCTCATACATTCCATGGACGCGATATTTTCGCCTATACGGGTGCCCGTTTGGCGGCCGGACTCATTGGTTTTGAGGATGTCGGTAATGCTGCAGACCCGGCGACCTTGATCGAACTTCCTTTGAAAAACTCTACAATTCAAGACGAGGTGATCACCGGGATTGTTGACATCATCGACCGGCCATTCGGCAACTTGTGGACGAATATTAGCCGACTTCAATTCAATGACATTGCCGGCCCGTATGGAAGTTCCTATGAAGTTTCCATTACGACGGACGGGCGGACGATCTACAATAACATTTTGAAATTCGGCCGTTCCTTTGCCGACTCCCATATCGGCGAACCGCTTCTTTATATCAATTCCCTTGATAATTTGGGCATCGCCATTAACCAAGGTTCATTTGCAGACGCCTACCGTGTCGGCACCGGCACGAACTGGGAAGTGATTATCCGGACAGCACCGAAAGTGGTGTATGATTGAATCTTGCAGAAATTGGGGATTTCTTTGATTAGATCCGGCCCGCCTGTCATATGATGGATTACTCGACAGAGAAGGAAAGGGGTTATGAATGGAATTTCCTGTTTCAATTGTTACCCGGAAACTGCCGAATGTTTCACCCAAAGTGAATGTCTATTATCCTGTTATCGTCCATTTAGAAAACAGTGAAGTACAAAGTAAAATGAACCATGCCATCATTGAGCTATTGAATCAAATCTTAATAGACCTAGATTATTACGATAAAAACTTGGTGGAATTGCTGGCCAGTTATGAGGTAAAGACGAATGAACGCGGCATTCTTAGCTTGAACCTGATTGTCTACTCGTTTACAGGCGGAGCGCACGGAATGACGGTCGTCCGTTCCTTGACCTTCGACACGAAAACCGGCAAGCAATATACATTGAAGGAGTTATTTAAACAAGACAGCCCTTATGTAGAAACTTTGTCTTCGATCATTAGGAAGCAGATGCAACGCTGGAATGTCGATTTGTTGGATCCTCCATTTAAGGAGATTCGGCCGGACCAGGATTTCTATCTGGCGGACACCTCCATCGTCATCTACTTCCAATTATATGAAATCACCCCGTATTATTGGGGGTTTCCTTACTTCCCGATTCCCATCAAAGACTTGGAAACCATTATTCAGCCGGAGGGTCCACTCGATCAGTTGATGTCCTTTACGTGAATGAAACCTGTCCTCTGCAAACTTGGCAGATGACAGGTTTTCTTCATTCATAACTGTTGATCGGCTTCCTCCAGCACTTCCCCGATTTTCCGGTCATTGATGACCAGATCCGCATAGCCGTCGAATATGGTAGGCTCTAAATTGATGATGACAAGCTTGGCTCCTGTCTCTTTCGCAATTAGCGGGAAATGGTTGGCGGGAGTGACGGTCAGCGATGAGCCTAGGACGATGAACAAATCGGCTTGTTCACTTTCCCTAGTCGCTTTCATAAAGGTCTCCTCCGGCAACATTTCGCCGAATAGTACGACGGAAGGTCGAAGTTTTCCTCCGCATTCGCAATAATAAGCTTGCTCCTCATACCGTGTATTCTCGTACTCCCTGCCGCAAGTTTGGCAATGAACCTTTTGTAAAGTGCCGTGCAGTTCCATCACATTTTCCGATCCGGCGACCGAATGAAAGCCATCGACATTTTGCGTGATGATGCCCTGGATAATGCCTCCCCTCTCCCATTTCGCGAGCAGCTCATGCCCAATATGAGGCTGGCAGTCTTTCACTCCCAATACACGCTTCCTGTAAAATTCAAAAAAACGTTCCACGTCCTTGTTCATCGCTTCCGTGCTGGCCACCTGTGCGGGATCTTCATTCTCCCATAGCCCTGTTTTAGCAGATCGAAAATCGGGCAGTCCGCTCTCCGTGGACATACCTGCACCAGAATAAACAATAATATAATTAGATTTTTTCATCAAATCAGCTAACAATGCCAATCCCCCTTCAACATATTGGAATAATCAATGATTCCTCATTGTTTTTTGGCGAGTTCACATTCGAAGATACGATATACGCCTCCATTTGTTCCTCATCTAATGGTTTCAACATATTTCCCAGGAAATGAATATCCTCATTCTTTGGATCAAGCCACGCTGCTTCATCTTCCTTCCGTAAAATGACAGGCATTCGATCATGGATCGGCTCCATCAACCCATTCGGCTTAGTCGTAATCGCTGTACATGTATAGAGCATGCTGCCATCGGGCTTTCTCCATGCCTCCCAAAGGCCGGCGATTGCAAAGAGGCCGTCACCTTTCAACTTGATGCGCATCGGGATTTTATCACCATCTTTCCGTCGCCATTCATAAAAGGAATCCGCCGGAAGAATGCATCTTCTTTTCTTGAACGCATTCCGATAACTCGGTTTTTCTGCGACGGTTTCTGCCCGGGCGTTGATCATCTTATAACCGATTTTTTCCTCTTTTGCCCAAGACGGGACCAACCCCCATTTCAGATGGCCAAGCCGGTTCTTTTCACCATCATTGAGGATGGCGACGACCTGTTGGGATGGAGCGATATTATAACTAGGTACATAATCGCTTTCTTCAAACGCAGATTCAATATCAAAACGTTTTACTATTTCATAATACGGAGCAAATAATGTGAATCGCCCACACATTGAAATCCTCCTTCCCTATTTGAATTTCCTCCTATTCACTGTATCATGGATATTGAACAGAGTCATGAAACGAGGTGTCAGGAAATGGAATCTCCGAATTACCGCCAATTGATTGATAATCGGATTTTCATCGGCGGCATCCATGCAATCGATGAGCTGCTCGAAAATGAGAAAATTGACGTGATCTATGATTTACGGGCAGAAGTGAAAGGGCCTTTATCAACCGAAATCAGCGTCCATCAACCGATTGTCGATGACGTGGAACGACAGGACGGGTCTATCCAGGAAGCTGTCCAAAAAGTGATTGATGATTACGAGTCGGGGAAAAACGTCTACTTTCATTGCAATACAGGACGGGGCCGTGGCGGGACGATAGCTGCAGCCGTCTTACTCCAACTCGGACTTGCCGATTCCGTAATGGATGCGGAACAAAAGGTGATGTCCATATCACCGGACGTGAATATCAGGCAGCCTTTCAAGGAAGCTCTGATCCGCATCTATGAAAAGGAATAGAAAAACGCCAGACGCGATTTGCTGTCTGGCGTTTTGATTACCTGATCAGCTCTATTTTTCCCGTTTGGCTTTCCGTTCCTTCTTCTTTTTCACTTCCCTCTTCATCCGTTTAAATTGACGGACATCCGCCGGCCTTACGGTGATGGGTTTCCAGTTCAGAATGACAGCTACTGAAATGGCAGAACTGTCCAAAAAGCCACCCCCTAATAATTCTTGTCAAATGGAAAAAGCCAGGCTCCCCATAGGAACCTAGCCAAAAAATTTATCGGACAGCCTTCTTTTTCTTTCCGAGTGCCAAATAGCCAAGCAGTGCCATTATTACGATTCCGGCAGATAAAACATAGACGGTCTGGTACCCCGTATAGACGGCGATCAAACCGAGCACATAGGAACCTACCGCAATCCCCGAATCAAATAAGGTATAGAAAGTGGCCGTGGCATAACCGCTTCGTGAAGCATCTGTGGATTGGACCGCTAGAGTCTGCATGCTCGGCAAAATAGATCCATACCCAAAGCCGATGAATGCGCCCGCTAACAAAAAGACAAAGACCGAATGCACATCCGCAAGCAGGAAGAAGCCGATAATGAAGAAGATGAGACCTGGGATGATGACATAAGCCGGTCCTTTTTCATCAAAAAGCCTTCCTGTATAAGGTCTGCTGATTAACATCACAGCCGCATACACGACAAAAAAGATGCTTGCATAATCAAGCAATCCTTGTTGCTGCGCGAAAATCGAGAGGTAGGACAGAACACTTGCATAGGAAAAAGCGATGACACAGCCAAAAATGGCAACAGGCAAAGCTTTTTTCTCAAACAAATCATTAAAAGTGATTGTAAATTTACCAGATGGCCGGTGCTGGACCGGTTCAGGAGGTAATGTAAGGGAAGCCAAGGCGCCAATCGCCATGAGCACACTGAGGAGAATGAAGAATATGTCAAAGGAAAAAGACTGAATAATGGTCAACGCGATGAACGGACCGATGACAACTGCCAGATTCAAGGACATGGAAAAATACCCAAGCCCGGCGCCCCGCCGACTCTCCGGCACATAATCCGCCGCTAATGAGATGGTCGCCGTCGACACGATACTAAACCAAACACCTTGCACAAAACGGATGACCAGCAATCCCTCAAACGGAGAGATGAAATAATAAAGGAATGTACACACTACGTAAAAAATGAGGCCGATCCCCAACATCTTCCGTTTCCCGACGATATCCAGGATTTTTCCGGTGAACGGGCGGACAAGGATTGCCGAGATCATGAAAATGGTCATCAATAAACCGGCCTCTTCATCTGTACGGCTCAGTTGTTCCTTTGCATACAACGGCAATACGGTAACCAATCCATAAAATACGATAAATATGGATAAGTTAGTGGCAAATAAACTAATAAAAGGTTTGGTCCATATCGGTTCTTTATTACTCAAACGAGCTTCAACTTCCTTTCGTCATTTTTCTAAGCAATTGCGCTAACACTGTCTGTTCTTCTATGGACATACCTTTTAAAACACTTTGTTCAAATTCAATGACGGATTCTTTGACAGCTGGAATCTTAGATTCAGCCATTTCGGATAATCGCACAATCTTCTCGCGTTTATCTTTTCCGGGATGCGTCGTCAGCCACCCGAGTTCTTCCAGTCGATTCACGGTCCGGGTGATGGTCGGTGCTTCCACATTTAAGTATTTCCAAATTTGCGTCAAACTCATCTCTCCATGTTGGTCAACACAGAATAAGACGGTCCATTGTGCCGCAAATAAGTCATGGGCTTTTAACGCTTGGTTCAATTCCCTGCTGATCAGGCGAGTATTTTGAAACAGTTCGTGAATAAGTGGATTCATGATTTTATCTCCTTTTATTTACCTAGGTAACTACTTCAGTATACTCCTGTCTTCGTAGTTTGTAAAGGGATTCCTTCTTGCTGAGCTTGGTGTGGGGGTGAAAGATGTCCGGGGCGAAATGATGCGCTCACGGCTGGTATTTATAAGCGGACAATGCAAACTTATAAGCGGGCGACATGGACTTATGAAACGGACTTGCAAGCTTTATAAGCGAACGGCAGGACTTATGAGCGGACAACGTGAACTTATAAGCGAATGGCTGGAATTTATGAGCGCATGGCACGAACTTTGCGCACGCAAGACAAACTTAAGGGCGGCACCACTGTCCCCACACATTTCATAACAAAAAACCTGCCTCCTTAGCCAAAGCCAAGAAGACAGGTTTTCCACATGTTTACCCGTTTGCTGCTGTAATTTTGCCGTCCCGTGGTAAGGCGAGACCGACGAGTCCGAGAATCGGTAGAAAGGAGATAATGATCATCGTCATATAGATGCCGATTTCATCCATTAAAATTCCGATGACGACTGCGCCGATTGCCCCCATGCCGAACGCTAATCCAACGGTCAAACCGGCCATCATTCCGATTTTACTCGGTACGAGTTCTTGTGCATAGACAACCGTGACCGAGAAGCTGAGCATGATAAAGAATCCAATGGCAATGAGCAGTATGATGACTGCCCATAACGGAGCATAGGGCAATAATAGGGTCAGTGGAATCGGAGCGGCAATGGACAGGACAATGACGTTCTTGCGTCCGATCCGATCCGCCATCGGGCCGCCGAAAAAGGTTCCGACCGCGCCAAGTGCCAAAAACAGGAAGATAATCAGTTGTCCCTTGTCGATGGCGAGCCCGTATTCTCTCATCAAATGGAATATGTAAAAGTTCGTGATATTCGTTACATAAAAGGAACGAACAAAAATGACCATCAACAGCAAGGTCAATGCAATGCCGACTTGCTTTTTCGTCAAGTTAGCCATGGACGATAAAAGGACCTTCTTGCGATTATTCAACTTCTCCTGTTCCAATTGCTGCTTATACCAGGCCGAAATTTTCGACAGAATGAAAATGGCGACTGCCGCCACTACCATGAACAAGGCCGCCCCTTTTTGCCCGAGCGGCACAAGGATGAAGGCACTGATCAAAGGCGCCAATGCCTGTCCGGAATTTCCACCAACCTGATAAATCGATTGGGAAAGTCCGCGCTTCGATCCCGCCGCCATGAAGGAAACCCGGGAGCCTTCTGGATGAAAGACAGCGGATCCGAATCCGAGGAAGATAACCGACAATAGAATCATCCAATATTCGGGGGCGAAAGCCAGCGCCCCGATTCCAACCAAGGAGAATGTCATCCCGATCGGCAACGCGTACGGACGCGGTTTCCGGTCACTGTAATAGCCGACGACCGGCTGTAAAACAGAAGCCACCATATTCAGCGCAAAGGAAATGAACCCGAGCTGTTTGAACGTCAAGCCTCTTGCTTCCTCCAAAACCGGGAACATTGCGGGAATGACAGATTGGAGCGAATCATTGAGCAGATGGACACCGCCGATCGCAAACATGATCGGATAGACGGGGTTTCCGAGCTTATTGCTTTCTGTAGTTGTTGTCATTTGATACCCCACATTCTTTCTTAATTCTAGAAAACACAGTAGATTCAGTATACCGCATTTTTTGGAATTGCAGGGTATTTTCAGCTTTTTCCTCGCATGGCTTGTTAATGATTCCGATAATGGAGCCTTTCCCGTCGAAAGGAAGGCGCCGCTACTAATAAACTCGCTGTCACACCGACCGATAGCACTGTTGTCACTGACAGCAGGATGGAGGCGGATTGGAGGACAAGGCTTCCGACAGTGACGACCAAGATATCAAAACAGAAAATCATCACGCCCGAATTGATCTTCAACTTTCTGGCAATCATCTGGGCAAGCAGATCCGTCCCGCCGATGCTAATATCCGAACGAAGCATGAAACCAACACCGATTCCGATCAAAACCCCCCCACCCGCAGCGCTTAATAAAGGAGATACGGCATGAGCTGCGCCCCATTCACGAAGCGGATAGAACATATCGATGATAACCGACGACAGCAACATCCCATGAATGCCATTGTAAAAAAAGGGACGGTAGTACATCCAAGCCAGGAAAAAAATCGGTAGACTGATGAGCAAAAAAGTCAGGCCGACTTTAATGTCATAGAGGTAATGGAAAATAAGGCTGATGCCCAGTGCACCGCCTTCCAGCAAATTGAATGGCAACAGAAAGTAATTGATGCCGACCGCCACCAAGACACTGCCCAATATAATCCGGATCGCTTTCTGTAAGAAAAACACGGAACCCCACCTAGCATTTCGACTTTCTAGATATATATGTAAGTCCGCGCGTTTTCTTTCCTAAAGAATGTAATCACTTCTGCAGCAATTGGATGAAATCATGAAGCTTCGTCAAATCGGTCAAGTTCTCGTTGCAAGCCATACTATCAACGCAAATATAATTCCCTCTTTTTGTGTACGTGTCTTGCCCCGACCTTCTTGTCCCCGCCGTGAACATGCCGACTTCCTCATGTCCATTGCAGATAGCACAAATCCCTTTTTTAGTGGAACGTTGAAAAGTCCCTTGGATTCCAATCAGTTTCTCATCTTGGGGGACGACGATATATTTTTTATTCGAACCGGTATCGTTCCAGCCGAGGTAGGAAATTTCCTGGAGGTCCAACTTGTCCAAAACTGGGATCGTCAATTTTTTCACTTTCGAAAACAATTTACGGATTTCCTTCTCCTCCACGGACGGAAAAGGGAGTACATACCGTTTCAGTTGAATCAAATATTGGTCCGCCTCTAACGGTTCCCGGATTTCTGAAATCGGCTCCAGCACTTGCCTCTGTTCATCCGTCAATTCGCCGAACAGCCCGATAACCTTTTCCACCGTCAAAGATTCCAAAGCACGAATCACCCCTGCGTCCTTCGCCGAGGCATGTCCATACACTAAATTTTTAATTTGAAACTTGATAAAATTAAACTGAGCACTTTGAATAAAAGGTTCCATTATGTTTCACTCCTTGCCTGTTGAATTCCCCGTAAGAACATCTCCATCGCTAGATTGACCGCCTCCGGGTTATCCAGATTGGTTGCATGATGCGCATTTGGAATGACTTCCAAGATGGAGAAGGGAATGGTGCGATGCATGTATTCCTGCTGCCGCTGAACCATTGTATCATGGTCGCCGTATAGAATGAGAGTCGGGCATTCGACTTTTGCCAACTCCTCTTTACTTTCCATTCTCGTAATGGCGTCCCAGAGCCGAATCCAATTGGTTTTCGGAATGTTGCTTACGGCTTGCTCAATGTAGCGTTTATTATCTGGATTAAACCGGGATAACATACTTGCCTGCATGCTGGCCATCCAGTCCATCGAAATGAATAAATTGGAAAACCGATTGAAGGGAACCAATAATTTCTCATACCAATTAAAAACATTCGTAAAAGGCGTGCCGATTAATGCTAACGAAATGACCCGATCCGGGTATCGGATGGCGGTTTGAAGAGAAATATGGCCCCCCATCGACAACCCGCATAAATGCGCTTTTTTTATTTGTAAATGGTCGAGTAACCCAATGAGATCGCGGGCGAACTCTTCCGAATCCACTTCCCCATCCGGCAAGGTGGAATGGCCGTGCCCCCGGACATCCCACGCGACCGTCCGGTAATTCTTTTGGAAGTGCTCCATTTGCGGCCGCCATTGTGCATGATCCCAGGAAGCACCATGCGTGAAAACGAGCGCTTCCCCTTCCCCCGCCACCTCATAATACAACTCGACTCCATTGGTCAGGCAGGTTCCCATTTCAACCACCTCCACTCCAAAAGCCCCCTCCTTCACTTCGGATGGGGGCCGATTCCTCTCGATCACGCTCTGAAAAAGTTTCTGACGAACGGGTAGTTATAGGTTTCCCCCTGCAATGCCTTCACGATTCCGATAATCGGAACGATAATGGTCATCAAACCGAATACGATGAGCATCGGAATACCGATCAACACAACGATGAGTAAGATCGATAGGAAAATCAAGGCTCCCATGACCAATTGGAATAATAATGCCTGGACGGATAATCGCTTAATCTCCTCATCTTCGATGACGAGAAAGACGATGAACGGGACCAAAAATGGTGCAAAGAAAGCGCTCGCATGAACCAGAACTTTCAAACCTGTTGTTTCGATTGCAGACACCCCCTCTATCTTATAGTAGTCATGCGTACAAAAAAGTTTCATTGATTACTTAGATTTTTACTATATCGCTGTTCTTCTGAGTATAATCCAGTTTCATCTGTTCCAATTCAATCTTCATTTTCTCAGTCTCGATGATGAAGTTTTGCTGTTTGAGCTGCTCCAATTCGATTTCCTCCCGAACCAGATCCGCTCTCATTTTCAATGTTTTTCGTTTATAATCCGTAATGATTGCTGTAATTGGGACGGTCATGACGACGGCCACAATGCCTAGCACAAATAACATCGCTGTCCCTCCCTTCCCGGATATTGTTCTTTACCCCAATCCTGCAATAGTTACTATATATACGGGTAACCAAAAAGAAAGTTTCATGTCCGATTAGAATTGGCTTCATCCGCGGCAACCTGTTCCGATGTACAAATCTTACGATTACTCCGTGCGTATACTAGAAAAACGCATGCTGGAGGGATGACAATGAAGACAAGAGCAATTCTGCTCCTAGCGCTTATGTTCGGCGGCGCCTATATGATGATCCAATCCTATCAAGATGAGACAGAGAGGGAACTTACACAGGTCCTCTCCCAATGGCGTAATCCATTCCACTCCTTGACTATTTCCAAACCAGCCTTATCCGGTGTCCCCTCGGACTCATGGATTGTAGATGACCCCGACGAAATCGAGGCCTTGCTTCATTTCTTGGAAGGCTATCATTTTCGGAAATTAAAACCCGAGGAGATTGACGTCACCGATGAAATCGACCAATTTAGCATCCGTCTCCAAGACGAGGAGAACAACTCCATTACAATTATCATCAGTGAAAATTTGATCATCCAAAATTCATCCTTATATTATGAAGTAGTCGATGGGCCGATTGACACTGACTGGCTTGTCCAATTCATTCTTGACAATCATTTATAAGAAGTGCTGACCAGTGGAAAATCCCTTCCCTCTTTTATTAGTGATTTTCCCAGTTGAAATGCTATCCTATAATCAGACTATGGGAAAAAGGGGAGATTTTCTTCATGAAGACTTTGCCAGCGCGTTCAGAAGTGAATGAGAAGGACACATGGAATTTAGCGGATTTATTCAAAACAGAAGAAGATTATGAACAGGCGATTGCCGATTTGGAACAGGAAGTCGGCCGATTCGCGGAGCAATTCGAGGGGCGAATCGATAATCCAACTATTATCAACGAAGCCTTGGGCAAGTATCGTGGCATCATGGAAAAATTCATACCCGCAGCCACCTATGCCAGCTTGGCTTCCAGTGTGGATCAGACCGACGATACTGCTCAGCTGCGAGAAAGCAGATTCGGGACATTTGCAGCTAAGTTGAGCGAGACCCTATCCTTTGTCTCCAGCGAATTATCCGCTTTGCCGGCTGAAACATTAACAGAAGCCGCCGCCCAATCCGAAGGCCATGCAAGATATCTGAAACAGATCATCCGGAAAAAACCCCATCAACTGCATCCAGAGGCGGAAAAGACATTGGCCGCCTTTTCGGCCACTTTCAACGCGCCATACGGATTGTACAATGTGACAAAACTGGTCGATATGACATTCGGTGATTTCGTAGCAGGTGGTGAATCGTATCCTCTGAGCTACGTCACTTTTGAAGGCGGTTGGGAATCAGAGCCCGATACGGCAAAACGACGGGCCGCCTTTGATGCGTTTTCAGCCAAATTAAAAGAATATCAACATACGACTGCCAAAACATATGATATGCATGTCCAAATGGAAAAAACGACTTCCGACTTGCGTGGCTATGAGAACATCTTCGATTACTTACTGATGGATCAGGAAGTGGACCGCTCGATGTACAATCGGCAAATCGATCTGATCATGGAGGAACTGGCGCCCCATATGCGGAAATACGCTAAACTGCTGCAAAAGGTCCATCGCTTGGATACGATGACATTCGCGGATTTGAAAATCCCGCTCGATCCGACGTATGAACCGAAAATAACGTTTGAAGAGTCGAAAAGGTATATGGATGACGCCCTCTCCATCATGGGAAAAGACTATGCGGCCATGGTGGATAAAGCTTATGAAGAGCGTTGGATCGATCATGCACAAAATCTTGGAAAATCGACAGGCGCTTTTTGTTCCAGCCCGTATGGGAATCATTCCTATATCTTAATTTCCTGGACAGGAAGTATGGAAGATGTCTTCGTCCTTGCCCATGAATTGGGACATGCGGGGCATTTCCATTATACAAACAGCGAACAGAACATTTTCAATGCGGACCCGTCACTCTATTTCATCGAAGCGCCCTCCACTTTGAATGAAATGCTGATGGCCAGCCATCTGCTGAAAAACTCCGATGATCCGAAATTCAAGAGATGGGTCATCTCGTCGATCGTATCCCGGACGTACTACCATAACTTTGTCACCCATTTGCTGGAGGCGGCTTATCAACGGAAAGTTTATGAGCGGGTTGATGGAGGGGGCAATGTCAACGCAACGATTTTGAATGGTCTCAAACACGAGGTGCTGGAAGAATTCTGGGGCGATGCTGTCGTCATCAACGAAGGGGCCGAACTGACCTGGATGAGACAGCCGCATTATTATATGGGACTCTATCCGTACACGTACAGCGCCGGCCTGACAATTTCGACGCAAGTGTCCGAACGCATCTTACAAGAAGGACAGCCAGCTGTGGACGATTGGCTGAACGTCTTGAAAGCAGGAGGGACAAAGACACCAGCAGAGCTTTCCCAAATGGCAGGAGTCGATATTACAACGGAGGAGCCATTGAAAAAGACAATTGCTTATATCGGCAGTCTGATTGATGAATTGATTCAGCTGACTGAGCAGATCGAAGCATAATTGAATGAAAAATCAGGGATGGAATTGGATTCCGTCCCTGATTTTTTCACTCTTCCTTTTTCTCGACATAGTAAATTTCTTCCGGTTTCATCACATCAGCGAATTCCTTGGAATTGATAACCTCAACCAAATCTTTGGCGAACGGCTTGTCTTCATTTTCCGTTGAGACGACAAAGATGGTCTGAAATGAATCCGGAACCTCTTCCAGCGCTAGCGCATCCGACGGATCCAGGTCGATTGTCAACGCAGTGGCGATCGGGATAATCGATAGTTCAGCACTTTGCAGAGCAGCGGGCAATTGTTTTTCCAAAATCGGTTGGATCCGTAGGTTTTTCGGATTTTCCACGATATCTGCCTCTGTCGCCGCTGCTACGTCAACTGCAGGATTCAAAGTGATCAAACCGGCCTCCTGGAGCATATTCAAAGCTACCGGAAGATTCACCGGATCGTTCGGGACTGTAAGGATTGCCCCCTCTTCTATGTCCTCCAATGTATCGTACACTTCGGAAAACAGGCCGATCGGCTCGGTTGGGACCGCAATCAATTCTGAAAGCGGGAGGTCCTGTTCTTGCTTAAGTTGTTCCAGATAGGCTTGATGTTGGAACAGATTCAAGTCGATTTCGCCTTCCAGCAAATCTACATTCAACTCATCGATATCTTGGTATTCAAAAAAACTGACTTGATAGCCCTTTTTTTCGAGTTCCGGAATAACCGCCCTTTTCAACAGGAAATTAAACGTCCCGCCAGTCGTGCCGATGAGCAAAGTCTTATCATCTCCGGCTGCGTTTTTACCGCTGCATGCGCCCAACAGCGCCACTAGCATAATCGTAATCAGTGATAATACGGTTTTTTTCATCATCTAGTCGCTCTCCCATTCTATTCCACTCTTTCATGAAACTATGAATAACAATGGATGCACGTTATGCACAGTCCTCTAACATCCATGAGTCAGTATACTATATTTTCTCAAATTCCGATATGATTGGCCAAACAAAAACCATCCACCTCGATCGTAGAGGGGATGGTTTACTTGTTGTTATGCAAGATACGGGCTTTTAGATCAAATTATTCCTGCATCCAAGCCGGTTTCCCGAATCCTTGGAAATCGGAGTCGATCACTTCTTCGAATTTATCCGATTCGATCACTTCGATGATGTCTTTGGCAAATTGCTTATCTTGGTTTTCTGTTTTCACCGCGACCACGTTACGGAACTGGTCTGGCATTTCTTCCAATGCAAGCGCATCTAACAAGTTCATGTTAGCAGCTATCGCGAAGTTTCCTGGAACAGCTGCAAGATCGGCACTATCTACAGAACGTGGCAATTGTCCTGCCTCGAGCGGTTGGATGACCAAGTTTTTCGGGTTTTCGACGACATCTTTTTCAGATGCTTTCAATGGTTCGACGTCCGGGTTCATTTTGACAAGGCCATTCGCTTCGAGCACGATTAATGTTCTCGCCGCATTGACAGGGTCGTTAGGAATCGTAATGGAAGCCCCATCCTCGATTTCATCCAAAGATTTGTATTTGTTTGAGTAAATGCCGAGTGGAGCAGTCGGGACGACAATCAAATCCGTCAAATCCATATTGTTTTCTTGAGCGAAGTTTTCCAGGTAGACGATATGCTGGAATAAGTTCGCATCGATATCGCCGCTGTTCAACGCATTGTTCGGTTGGATATAGTCACTGAATTCCGTCACTTCCACTTTATAGCCTTTTTCTTCAAGCCCTGGAATGATCGCTTTTTTCAACATATCACTATACGGACCTGCCGTAGCACCGAATTTCAATGTCTTGCTTTCTTCTGTCGCTGCTGAATCATCTGCATTTTCCGCTTTCTCTTTCCCGCCACAAGCAGCAAGAGCTGCTGCCAGCACAACGGCAAATAGAGTCAATAATACCTTTTTCATCTTCTTCTCTCCCTAATTATCGTTTATCTATAGCTTTTGAAACCCGATCTCCCGTAAATTGAATCAACTGCACTAAAATGATGAGTATCGCGACTGTGACGATCATGATGGAATCGTCGTATCGGTAATATCCGAACCGGATCGCCAAGTCCCCGATTCCTCCGCCGCCGACAAATCCCGCCATGGCGGAATAGGCGACAAGACTGATGACTGTCAATGTTATACCTTGGACAATGCTCGACTTCGCTTCAGGCAAGAGGACATTCCGGATGATCATCCAAGGGGAAGCCCCCATTGCGATGGCCGCCTCGATGACCCCTTTGTCGATTTCCCGCATGGACGTCTCAACGATCCGTGCAAAAAACGGTATGGCTGCTGCGGAAAGCGAAACACTGGCCGCGGCTGGACCGATTATGCTGCCGACAATCAATTGAGTCAACGGAATCAAGGCGACGAGCAAAATGATGAACGGAATGGAGCGCACCATATTGACAACGAAGCCGAAAGAGGAATTGATCAGTCTGTTTTCGAGAAATAATCCCTTATCCGTAATAAACAGCAATACGCCCAATGGAAGCCCGATGATGACCGCAACCGCCAGCGAAATGCCGATCATATAAAGAGTTTCGCCGAAGGCCTTCGTAATATCAGGCATCAGCTCGATGATATGTGGTACGTCAATCACTTCTCCATCACCTCCACGTTCGCCTTTTGACCGACCATAAAGTCGATCGCTTTCTGGATTTCCTGCGGGTCACCCTGCAATTCCATCAGGAAGGTACCAAGCGGCATTTCCTGGATATACTCGATGGAGCCGTGCAAGAAATTCCCTTTGACGTTGAAATGTTGCATCGTATCAGAAATGATGCTCTTGACGGCGACGTCCCCTTTGAATGTCACCTTGACCAATGTCCCGGTACATGTCTCCAAAATCGCTTGCGGCACGTCGAATGAAACAACACTGCTGATGAACTCTTTCGTCAACGGCTGTTTCGGATCGGAGAAAATGTCATACACTTGTCCTTCCTCGATCACTTTCCCGTCCTGCATGATCGCCATCCTATCGCAAATTTCCTTCACGACGTTCATTTCATGAGTGATCAAAACAATCGTGATGCCTAATTCCCGATTTATCTTTTTCAGCAATCGCAAAATCGACGTCGTCGTGTTCGGGTCCAACGCGGATGTCGCTTCGTCGCATAGCAGCACGGAAGGATTATTGGCAAGCGCTCGGGCAATGCCGACCCGCTGTTTCTGTCCACCGCTCAGCTGAGAGGGGTAGACATCCCTCTTATCGGCCAGCCCGACCATCTCGAGCAACTCGGCAACCCGTTCCTCCACTAGATCTCCTGGAGTTTTGGCCGCTTGCAGTGCAAAGGCAATATTTTCATAGACCGTCTTTTGGCTGATGAGATAGAAATGCTGGAAGATCATCCCGATTTTCAACCGGGCTTGCCGCAATTTCTTCCCTTTCAGCTTCACCAAATTTACATCATTCACTAAAATGGTCCCTTTAGTCGGTTTTTCCAACAGATTCATACAGCGGAGCAAGGAGCTCTTTCCCGCTCCTGAATAACCGACGATGCCGAATATCTCGCCTGTATTGATATCAAGGGAGACATCATCCACGCCTTTTACAATGCCAGCCTTCGTCCTATATTCTTTTGTCAGATTTTTGATGCGGATCATGCGATCTCCTCTTTCTGAAAATCAATTACACCTTGACATAATTGCATCCAGATTTTGAAACAAGGCCTAAAATCTGTGACATCCGCTGGAGGCTTTATTTTCATTCGACACTTTTTGAATAAAAATAAAAAACTTCTTCCATTTTCAACGAAAGAAGCACTGAACTATATCAGCTTATCTCTCAGAATGGAATTACACTCTGTAGGACTTGGCACCTTCCTTGATTACAAGGGGTTGCTGGACGTCATCGGGCCTTTCCCTCGGTCGCTCTGGATAAGAGTTATTATTTATTTAGAAACCCAAGGCTTATCATAAGCCCATTTTAAAAAAGAGTCAAGTTATTTTGACATTATTCTATGTAATTGCAGACGGTCTCGTAATGTATGTATACTATTCAATAGAATGAATTTGAGAAAAGAGGAAAAAGAATGGCGACTTCAAATCGATTGAAAGCATTGCCCCCGCATTTTTTCACAGAATTAATTGGAAAGGTCGAGGCAGCACAGGCGGAAGGCCGGGACGTCATCAATCTCGGCCGCGGCAACCCCGACCAGCCAACCCCTCCCCATATTGTCAAAGCGTTGCAGGAAGCTGCGGAAGATCCGGCGACTCACGGCTATTCCCCATTCCGGGGAACGAAGGAACTCCGTCAGGCAGCGGCGGACTTTTACAAGCGGGAGTTCGGTGTGACAGTCGACCCGGAAACCGAAGTGGCGGTCCTCGGAGGAACCAAAATCGGAGTGGTCGAATTGCCGCTCGCCATCATGAATGAAGGGGAACTGTTGCTCCTTCCTGACCCGGGCTATCCGGACTATTTGTCGGGTGTAAGCTTGGCGAGCATCCGCTATGAAACGATGCCGCTTCTCGAAGAAAACGGCTTTTTCCCGGATTACGGCAACTTGTCCGATCGTCAAAAACAAGAAGCGAAATTGATGTATTTGAATTACCCGAGCAACCCGACAGGCGTGACCGCCCCCCTCCCGTTTTTCGAGGAAACAGTCGCATTTGCCAAGGACCATAACATCTATGTGCTGAACGACTTCGCTTATGGCTCCATTGGGTTTGATGGAAAGAAACCGACCAGTTTCCTACAGGCTGAAGGAGCGAAAGACGTCGGCATCGAAATGCTTTCGCTATCCAAAATGTACAATATGGCAGGCTGGAGAGTCGGGTTTGCGATCGGAAATGCAGAAATCGTGGAAGCGATCAACTTATTGCAAGATCATTTATTCACAAGTGTCTTCCCTGCCGTCCAACGGGCAGCCATCACGGCGCTGACGGACAGTCAACAATGCGTGGACGATCTGGTGGCACTCTATGAAAGCCGCCGGGATGTCCTCGTTGCAGAATGCCGCCGGATCGGCTGGGACATCACACCGCCGACAGGCTCATTCTTCGGCTGGTTGCCGATCCCGGAAGGCTACACAAGTGAGCAATTCGCGGATCTTCTTCTTGCCGAGGCGAACGTTGCCGTCTCGCCCGGAAACGGTTTCGGGGAGTACGGCGAAGGCTATGTCCGTATCGGTTTATTGGAAAGTGAAGAGCGGATCAGGGAAGCCGTTTCCCGGATTGAGAAGCTCGGTTTGTTTTCGAAGTGAGTAAAGAATATCCATAAACAAGCGAAAGAGGCTGCCCATCTTCGGACAGCCTCTTCTCACATATGTATTTCACCAAAGCATCGGCTTTTGCACCATCAGCCAGAGCATCAGGAGCAACAGGCCAATGTACATCCAGGAAGTGGATCGCAGCCGATCCAGGACCTGTTTCTTATCAGCCGCTTGTTGGAAGTTTTTCAGAACACTTGTAAACCCTTTCGCCAAAAACACGACGGATACCAACATGATCGCCCACGTCAGCAGAATCCAGGATGAATACCAAGGCCATGGACCGATGATCAGTAAAACAACACCAGTGAATACCAAAACATGGCCTGCATGCATGACCATCCGGATGGTCGCTTGAATTACCGAGAGATAGGCGGATTCCACCTCCAGCTCGGCGCAGCGCAATCGCCGGATGATCGGCAGCAGGACGAATAATGGGCCGATGGACAAGACGGCACTGAACACATGTAAGTAAACAAAGAGATTATAGATGCCGAACTTCATGACCTAGCGTCATTTCTGCACTGGGCTATACTCATGTACCCACACAGACATTGTCGGAAACCAAGGCATTTTTTCATGAATCGCCAACATCGCCTGCTTGTACTCTTCCACTGTCGAATACCCTTCCGTCTTTGCATCTTCATCTGTCAATTCACCCAACGTCTGGGAATAAAGCTTGTCGATCTTGAATTCTTTTCCATTCAACACCATGATTTCTCCCGGATAGGCATAGACCCCGTTCCGCCGGGTCGCCGTCTTCTCCCCATTGATCACTTTTTCAACATCTTCAGGAATGGTGACAAGCCTTTCAATTGAGCAAGTTTTCTCAGGATAATTATTAGTCATCTTTGTTTCCCCACTTTCAATTGATTTCCCATCTCATTATATCCGTATTCGGACTATTAATCGAGGGCTTACATCTCTTGTAACAGATTTGCCATTTCAATCGCGGAAGCCGCGGCATCCCATCCTTTATTTCCTGCCTTCGTCCCTGCCCGTTCAATCGCCTGTTCAATCGAGTCGGTTGTCAGTACGCCGAAAATTACCGGTATCCCTTCCTGCAAGGAAATGGCCGCCACCCCTTTCGCAACTTCATTGCAAACATAATCGAAATGCGGTGTCGACCCGCGGATGACAGTGCCTAGCGTGATGACCGCATCATACTTTCCAGAGGTCGCCATTCTCTTTGCCGCAAGTGGAATTTCATAAGCACCCGGCACCCAAGCGATTGCTACATCCTCCTCGCTCACACCATGCCGACGCAGCGCATCTTCTGCCCCGCTCAATAATTTCCCTGTGATGAATTCGTTGAACCGGGCGACAACGATTCCGATCTTCAATCCGGTTCCGACTAAATGTCCTTCAAATGTAACTGCCATTTCACTTCCCCCTTAGTTATGCAATAACTGCTCCAGTTGTTCTTCGATAAGCGATCAAGTCCTGGATTGTCAGGATGACAAGATCTAACCGTTCTGCTATGACATTCAAATCGGGACGTCTCGCCATCGTTCCGTCTTCATTCATAATTTCACAAATGACGCCGACAGGTTCCGCACCTGCGAGTTTCGCCAAATCCACCGCGGCCTCAGTATGTCCCGCCCGTTTCAACACGCCGCCCGGCTTGGCAATCAGTGGAAAAATATGACCCGGTCTTCTGAAATCAGAAGGGACCGCCTGTGCATCGAGCATCGCAAAAATGGTTTCCGATCGTTCAAATGCCGAGATGCCGGTATGGCAATTCGCATGATCAATGCTGACGGTGAATGCCGTACCATGCGCATCGCTGTTCCGGTCCGTCATGAGCGGAAGGTCAAGCTGATCGGCTTTCTCCTCTTCAATCGGGACACAAATCAAACCTCTTCCTTCCGTCGCCATGAAATTGATCATCTCCGGTGTAGCAAACCGGCCAAGCGCTAAGAAATCTCCTTCATTTTCACGGTCCTCGTCATCCACTACGATGATCGGTTTTCCTTTTTTGAGCTCGTCAATCGCCTTTTCAATTGTTGCGAACAATGTAAAAGACCTCCTTTAACTGAGAAAACCGTTTGCGGCCAATGTCTCCATTGTTACGCCACCGACAGCTTTCTCCTCTTTTTTTGCCAAAAGCTTTTCCATATATTTTGCGAGCATGTCACACTCGACATTCACTTGTTCTCCTACTTTTTTCGCGCCAATGATAGAGTCTTCTTGAGTAACTGGAATGAGGGAAATGACAAACCCATTTTCCGTCACTTCGAAGATGGTCAATGATGTGCCATCCACCGTCACCGAGCCTTTCGGAATCAAATAATCCGACAACTCGGGAGCAATCGCGACTTCCATATAGACGGCATTATCATGTCTTCGGATTTGGATGATGTCACCGGTGCCATCCACATGGCCACTGACAAAATGGCCGCCGAACCGCCCATTGGCAGCCATGGCGCGCTCCAAGTTCAACCGGCTGCCTGTACGAAGCTTATAAAGAGTTGTCGATTTCACAGTTTCAGGCATGACATCCGCCGTAAACTGATCGGCCGAAAAATCCGAAACGGTCAGACAGACTCCATTCACCGCAATACTGTCGCCTTTCTTGACGTCTTCCAGCACTTTGCGGCAACGGATAGCTAGTTTCAATGAATGCGGCCCTTGTTGAACGGATGATACGGTGCCGATTTCTTCTACGATACCAGTGAACACGGAACAGTCCCCTCCTTTCGAAACTGGGGGTCCAGTGTGAATTTAATGATTTTGACAGCACTGCCGCTTCCGTCATAGGCTGTCTCCGGCGTCCTTAGATGCCGAACGAACAAAATACAGATAGGATACTTTCCACCATGGGGCAAACGGGTGGTGAGGAAAGGATTTTCATGAAGTACGGTTTCCACGTCAACCAAAATCGCATTATGGGTAGGGCGGAGGTAATGGACATCGGTCCGTGAAGCTTCCAATGTGGTCCATTTGCTGTCCCCAGTACGCGTGGAAAGGCGGCCATCGAGGATGACGGCGGCTTTCATGGTGACGGTCGGTTTACCGTATATGTTGTAGTGAATAAATGCCCGGTTCAACTGCTCTGCCTCTTCTTTTACTATACCGGTGACGACTTCCATTCCGGCATCCTGAAAAAGCCCGATTCCCTTCCCGTTAACGGAAGGACTCGGTTTGACGGATGCCATAAAGACGCGACGGATCCCGTGTTGAATAAGCAGATCCTTATATAGCGGCGTTTTGCCTGGATAGACACCGTGTTGCGGCGTATCATTCGAACCGTCACGAATGGAATCTGCGTCGATTATCGCGGAAGCAGACACTTTCACTCGCAGCGAATCGGTACCCGCCTTGAAGTTTTGTCCATTTTGCACAGAGACGGCATCGACGAATAGATTCGGCAAGAGTTGACCTTCCGCGGTCCGCACTAAGGCAAGAGCAGTGTTCATTCTACATTCCGGATCCAAATACATTCCCCCTTTCAATGATTGAAAAGGGCAGAACGGATCGGGCAATGTACGCCAACCCAAATCGCTTCTCCCATCCAGACTGTAACTGTCGGTGCCGGAGTTTCACCAGCTCCACCGCCTTCCAAGGAGGAAGGACGGGTCACGGACTGACGAGCCATTGCTCGATCACCGCCGGTAAGGAATTTCACCTTGCCCCGAAGCGTTTGAATTGTATGTACATTACTAACGGTACCATAACCGTTTCTGTTAATCAAAATGCAAAGGAGGAAATAGTGAAAAAGTGCTAGTTCCGGGTGGGTTGGGGTGGGTTTCTGGTAATGGGTGGAAAGCATGTGTGGAAATAGCATATCCGTAAGATGAACTGGTACACCATCATGGCGATCTCCTATACTTTGGGCGGGAACTGGCACACCTGCCGAGAAAACTCTAATTCCCTCTGCCGATTCGAAATCTTACCTTCAAGTTCATAATTGTATTCGTCACTTTTGCTCACTTATTCGTCACGATTATCGATTTATCCGTCACAATCTCAATTTTAATCGTCACTTTCAATACCTTATTCCCGTACCAGGACTTTTGACCCTTAAACGTATGAAAGGAGCTATAGCATCCTTTAAGAAAAAATGGTTTAATTCCGGTTGCTTGCACCCATTGCCAATTCTTTTGCACTAAACACCAGGTTTCTTGCACTCCAACCATAATTGATTGCATTCAACTACCGATTTCTTGCATAGGCCCTTCAATCGCTGCCAGATCTTATCTTTCTTGCACTCGTCACTTAGTTGCTTGCACCCAGCACCGGATTCCTTGCACTTCCACACTATTTGCTTGCACAGGCCTTATTATAGCTACCAGGCCTCGCCTTGCTTGCACTCTACCTTGTCCTTGCACCCACCCACACTTGCTTGCCCCACCCTTTTTCTTCCCACAATAACAACCCGGACTGCTCTTTCCGCAGTCCGGGCCCGTTTGAAATTTATTCTTTCAGGTCTTCAATGGAGTCGATGTCCATGTATGTCGGTACGACCAAACCGATTTTAACACCTTCCATGTTAACGCCGAGTTCTTCGAATTGGCCTTCGAATTTATCCGCATAGTTTTTATGCGTGATCGGCAACCATGCAGCTAGAGAAGCATCCGCACTGCCATCGGCAACTGCTGTCCAGAGTGGACCTGCTTCAACTTGCGTCAATGTTACGTTATAGCCCATATCTTCGAGAACCAATTTCATGACGTTATGGCTCGCAATTTCACTATCCCATGCAACGTAGGCAAGATTGATCTTATCGCCGTCCACTTTTTCGACGCCTTCTGTCCATTCCGCCACTTTGTCCGCATTTTCATCAATCCAGTTTTGCGCCGCTTGTTCTTCTTTTTCACCTTCCTGGATCGCTACCATGACAGCTCCCATGTCTTCCTCTGTCCAATTAAAATTGGAGAGAATTTGATGTGCTTCCGGGAGATCTTCCTTCAAACCGGCACGGCCAATGGTCCTAATTTGTTCTTCCCCGCCGTATACGCCTTTCGGATCCTCTAAATATTTCAAATCGAATTTCGCGAATTTCCAGTGTGGGGTCCAACCTGTCACGATGATCGGCTCTTCTTTGTCATACGCTTTTTTCAAGGCAGCTGTCATAGCCGCACTGGACCCGGATGTGACATCCCAATCTTTGAGTTCGTATTCCTCGATTGCTTGTTCCGTTGCCTGCATGATACCTGCTCCTGGGTCAATGCCGGTAATTTTGTACTTTACGGATTCACCGACCGAACTGCTGCCCGAAGTATTTTCCGGATCGCTGCTCGATTCATTACTTCCCTTGTCATCACTGCCGCAAGCTGCCAAGCCTAGTGCCAGCAGCGCAGCCGTTCCTAATCCAAGTACCTTTTTTGTTAAAGTCATTCTGTAAGTCCTCCCTTTTTCTTCTTACCTGCATGTTGGGTGATCCGATCCAAAATAATCGCCACGATGACAATGGATAACCCGGTTTCAAACCCAACACCTGTTTTCAATTGTGTCACGGCCCGGTAGACTTCCTCACCAAGCCCTGGTGCACCGACCATGGAGGCAATGACGACCATGGATAGTGATAGCATGATGCTTTGATTGACCCCTGCCATGATTGTCGGTTTGGCGAGCGGGATTTGCACTTTGCTCAACCGTTGCCATGTTGTCGATCCATACGCTTCTGTCGCTTCAATCAAGTCTTTCGGCACTTGCTGGATACCAAGCATGGTCAAGCGGATCGTGGGCGGCATCGAGAAAATGACCGATGCCACGACGCCTGGTACGACGCCGATATTGAAAAAGAAAATCGCTGGCAATAAATAAACGAATGCCGGCATCGTTTGCATGAGATCCAAGACCGGATTGACCACATTTCGGACCGTCCTCTTTTGTGAACCCCAAATACCGATCGGAACCCCGATGACGAGTGCGAAGAACACGGATGTCAATACGAGCGCCAGCATTTGTAACATCGGATACCAGTAACCTAAGTAATCGATGAACAACAGGCCGACCAAAGTGAATATCGCAATGCGGCGTGTCGATAAAAACCACGCCAGCAAGGAGAATAGAACAGCGAGTAGAATCGATGGCACCATGTTCAGCCATTCTACTGACCCTTCCACGATCCCCGCCAAAAAATCGGCGACTCCATCAAACACAGAGCCGAACGTTGAGACGAGCCAATCAATGCCATTATCGATCCAGTCGGCAAATGGCAATCGAGGTAAAAATTCATTCATTTCCATCCACCTCCTCGTTCACTTGCTCAGCTGACTCGATTGTGCCGTTATTATTGATAAACTGATTGTCGCCTGATAGCGCTCCAATCAGTGCACCACGAATGATAATCCCTTCCAATTTCCTTCTCTCGTCGATGACTGCAACCGGGATGGCAGTTGTCGAAACGATATCGAAGAGATCTGTCAAAACCGTATCGGCTGGTATCATCGGAAAATCGGTAATTAAAACCTCTTCCAATGTTTTCCCTGTTTCCACGGCTTGCACCGCATCCTGTGCAGTAACCGCACCCAGTAAGCGGTTCCCGGAGTCAACGACATATATGGATGAAATGCGGAGACGCTTCATAAGTCGCAATGCAACCCGTGGGCCGCGGTCGATCTGTACCGTGTCCGCTTTTTTCATAATATGGCCCGCTGTCAACACTTTGGACAAGTCGACGTCTTCGACGAAACGTTCCACATACTCGTTGGATGGGCTCATCAGAATCTCTTCCGGCGTTCCGACTTGAACGACTTCCCCATCTTTCATCAAGGCGATGCGGTCTCCGATTCGAAGCGCCTCATCGAGGTCATGGGTGATGAAGATGATCGTTTTCCCCATATCATGGTGAAGCTGCAGCAATTCATCCTGCATATCTTTGCGAATCAACGGATCGAGCGCACTGAACGCTTCATCCATCAATAAAATATCCGGTCCGTTGGCAAGGGCTCTCGCCAAACCGACACGCTGCTGCATCCCGCCGCTCAATTGTTTCGGATATTGATCCTCATAGCCTGCAAGGCCGACCAGTTTCAATGATTCCAAAGCCTTCTCCCGACGTTGCTCTTTGGACACTCCTTTGATCTCCAAACCGTATTCCGTATTTTCCAGGATTGTTTTATGCGGAAAGAGGGCAAAATTTTGAAAGACCATGCCGATTTTATTCCGTCTTACTTCCCGGAGTTGTTCTTTGTTCATCTTGACGATGTCTTCGCCATCCAGCAGAATTTCGCCCATTGTCGGATCAATCAGCCGGTTCAACATCCGGACCAATGTCGATTTTCCGCTCCCGGACAATCCCATGATGACAAAGATTTCCCCTTCGTAAATATCGAAGGACGCATCATTGACCCCGACCGTCGCTCCGGTCGCTTGCAGGATCTCCCGTTTGCTCTTTTTTTCATTCAGCATTCGGGCTGCACGCTTCATGTTTTTCCCGAAGATTTTCGTTATCTTTTTCACTTGTATCTTCTTGACAAGACTCTGGTCACTCATTTGTACACTCCTTACCTTTTGTAAACCTGCGAACCTAATCAATTATAGATGTAATCAAATTGAAATACAACCGTAATTTCCGAATGAATTGTTTGTACGGTAAAAACTGTACTAACCATAATAAATATAAATTGATTTTTTCGGGAAACTATAATACGCTAGATTGCAGCGATAACAGTGGAGGTAACGCTTTATGGACGGTAGGGAAAAACTTGATAAAGCCCGGGAACGGATCATTGAAACCATTGCCGAAAATATTCATCTCTACGGTCTGACACCTTCATCCGGTAGACAATACGGTGCCATGTATTTTCATGATGAACCATTGACTCTAGATGAAATGACCGAAATGCTCGGCATGAGCAAAACTAGCATGAGCACATCCGTACGAGCTCTTTCCGATTTGAAATTGGTGGAACGCGCCTGGAAACGGGGCGTCCGAAAAGACCTGTACCAAGTGAAAGATGATTGGTATCAAAGTTTCATTGATCTTTTTTCGATAAAATGGAGGAGGGCCATTTCACTCCATTCCGTTGCAGTCAGGCGATCATTGAAAGAATTGGGCGAACTGTTGCAGGATGAATCGATTGATGACGATCTGCGGAAAAGCGTGGAGAAGGATATAGCGAAGCTTGAATACATGCGGGACTATTATGATTGGCTCGATCGATTGGTCGATGCGTTCGAAGATCATGAAATCTTTGACCTTGTCCCAATTGATAAAAATCAAGATAAATGATAAAAAACGGCAGACGAGCCAAAGCTTGTCCGCCGTTTTTCTATTGGTTCATACTACCTCGGCAGGCACCGGTATTGAACCTGCCATTTCAACATCCTCGTGCTCCGGCTGTGGTTCGGGTACTTGGAAGAATTCTGCGTTGGAACGGAGCGTGTCGGATAATGCGGCCAGATCCAGCCCCGCCTTTTCCACTTGCACCATCGCCTCATGCTGTTCTTGGAAGGAATGGAGCATTCGGACGGCATTCTCTTTATTTTTCAGGGAAACTTGTTCCACTTGAACGGTCACATTTTCGAGTAATGGGACAGCCGTCTCCAATGTATGCAGATGATCGGACATGATCAACAGCTTTTCATTCAAAGCTCTAATTTGGACGGCAGCTTCTTGGAAATGTTGCCCGTTCTCCGTCGTGACGATTTGGAAGACCGCCCCTTTTTCTTTCATCGTTTCCACGTTCGAAGCCGAGTCATGGACACTCTGTTCCATGCCGATCAACATGTCCTTTATTTTCTCGGTGGCGTCATTTGATTGTTCCGCCAGTCGCTGCACCTCATTTGCCACGACTAAAAATCCAGCCCCCGCACTTCCTGCACGCGTTGCTTCGATTTTTGCGTTCAGCGCGAGCATCCGTGTCTGCTCTGTCACATGCGCAATCAAGTTGACGATTTGGTCCAATGATTCGCATTTCCCTTGAAGCTCTCCGATCGTTTGCACGACTTGACGCATGCTGTCAAAAAAGAGCTGCATGGAATCGGCAGCCGCCGCAACCGACATTTCTCCGGTATTCGCAACCTGCTCCGTCCTGGCCGACAAGCGGGAAACGTCTTCCATCTCCCCAAAAAGGCCATGCAATGATTCCTTCATATGGTGAAACGCCTGCTGCTGCTGAGCAGACACCGACACCGTCTCATTCGCCACCGTCCCCAATTCAGAGACGATATCTTTTACGAGTTCATTTTTAGCCAACAGAACAGTTGAATTCTGTTGTAATTGTTGTCCCGTATTCAAAAGCCGGGTGCTCGTTTGTTGAACTCCCACCAACATTTGCGACATGCTCGCAATCATCATTTGAAAACTTTTATTCAACGAACGGATTTCGGGGATGTTGGATTTCGCAGTCAAATCCACCCGCAAATCCCCTTCCCTTACAACCCGCATCTTCTGCTGCAGCTGAATCATCGGATTCGTCATGTTCCGGATAATCCATGAGATCAATAAGATTCCTAGCAGGAGAGATATGATAATGGTCACAAAGACGAAAACCGCCATTTGCTGCGTAGCTGCCAAGTAATCGTGATCCGGGATGGCAATGATGTACTCCCCACCTAATTCCTGAATTTCAAAAAAGCTCAGCGTATAAGGCTCGCCGCCAATTGTTTCATGAAGTACCCCTTTGCGATCTTCCCGGATTTTACTCAAAACGGAGGGAGAAATGGGCAAATCCCGATTTTTACTTATTGAAAAAGGGATCAACTTTTCCCCTTCCAAATAAAACATATCCGCACGATAGCCGGATTGAACCAACGAAACATGCTGGCGCTTGACGACCGCTTCCAGCTCACTCATGAATCGACCACGGTCTCTGACATGGGCAAGCATCAATGTTTTGGCCAAATCATTGATAATATGGACTTCCCTTTCCAGTCGGGAGGAAACAAGGTCGATCGTATTTTCTTTTGATTTCTCATATGTAACGAAGCCGATACATGTCGTCGACACAAGTAAAATGGAGGAGATGGCCGTCATGAGACGGTATTTGAAAGACCATTCCACCCTTGTGACGGCTGACTGCCTTTTCAATCGAACGACCCGCATCCCCTTAACTTTCTGTATCCATTTCCTCAATCCAATAACCACCCTCCAGGAATATGTACTCAATTTTAAATCAGGATTATTGAGTCTTTGTAAAGAGGTTGTAAAGAATTGATATGATTTTGGAAATGCTAGGCAGGATGGACTGGTGAATCTAAAAAACCCTCTGACATTTCCGGTCAGAAGGCTCTCCTTTCATTTCACTTCAACAGTATGTTCTTCGTGTTCATGCAGCCCGTCTTCATTTTCTACATGGATTTGGATATGGAACGTGCCCGGTTCTTGGAAAGTATGGGTCGCTGCGTATTCGCCGGCTTGGATCTCTTTTGCATCCACCCAATCTTTTGCATTTTCGTTCCCTTCGTTCCAAATTTCATAACGGACGTTTGCTCGCTCCAATGGATGACCGTCCATTTGGAGGTGGACTATCAATTCTTGCTCTTCCTCCGCCGCGACAGCTTCCGGTTTCTCGAAATGCATGGAGAACCCATCCGCATGACCGTGCTCATGTCCAGCTTCCTCTTCCTGAACCGCCTCATAGTTGCCACCGCCACCGACTGTCACTTCTTTTTTCGGCATCGTGTGCATGCCCCTTGCATCCACGTGGACTTGGATGTGGAATAGGCCGTCATGGTCGAATGTCGTGTCGGCAGTGTACAGCCCCTCTTTCGCATTCGTTGAATCGATCATGACACTGTCATCTTTCTTGCCCTCTTCCCAAACTTCAAAAACGACTTTGTCCGCATCTTCGACTTTTTCGTCTCCTTGCGTCACAAGCGCTTCCATCTTCACTGTTTCTCCGATCTCCACTTGCTCCGTCACTGTTAGCTCGACTGCTATCGGTAAGATCTCTTCCGGTTCGGTGCTCACTTCCGGCTCTTCATTTTTCCCGCAAGCGGCCAGTACTGCAAGGGTCATTCCGATCAATAACCACCCTAAAATCCGTTTCATCCGTCTTCCTCCTATACCATTTTTCTTCCCGTAAATCTGTAACTTCAGTATGATTATAAAAGATAGTTGCGAACTATTGGTGAAGAATTGTATTTCATATAGTTTTCACAAATGTATTAGACACTAAAGGTAAAAGAACTGCGATGGAAATGAGGTATGGCAGATGAAGCAAACGACAATCTTAATCATAGACGATGAAGAGCAGATGAGAAAACTGATCCGGACCTTCCTCGAAAAAGAAGGCTACGCGGTCCTTGAAGCGTCGGACGGGATCCAGGCATTATCTCTCGTCGAAAAGGAAGAGCCCCATTTATGCATTGTGGATGTCATGATGCCCTATATGGATGGTTTCACCTTTGCCAGGGAGGTGAAACGGATTTCCACTGTCCCCCTCATCTTCCTATCCGCGAAAGGCGAAGAATGGGATAAAATCCAAGGATTGAAATTGGGTGGCGATGATTACATCGTGAAACCTTTCCTCCCTGGCGAACTGTTGGCACGCGTGGAATCCGTCCTGCGCCGGACATATCAGCAGCGTCAATCCGAAGATGTTTTACGGGCTGGACCACTTGTCATCAATCAGACATCCCATACAGTCACCTTGAACGGCAAACCACTCTCGTTGACTCTGAAAGAATTTGGGGTACTGCATCTTCTAGCAAGCAACAAAGGCCGCGTCTATTCGCGGGAACAATTGCTCCATCTTGTCTGGGGTGATGAACATCAAAGCAGCGAACGGACCGTGGATACCCATATTAAGACATTGCGCCTGAAGATGGGCGATGACGGACAAATGATCGAAACGGTTTGGGGAGTCGGCTACAAGTTTGAGGTGTAATGATGAAAAGCCCGACATTGAGCAAGAAAATACTGATCGTCCTTCTGACGAGCATCGGATTCACTATCTTATTCTCTTTCTTTTTCATCCATTATCTTTACTCGGAGCTCTATTTGGACAGTATTGAAGAATCGATCATCTACCAAGGGAAACGGACAGCATCCCATTATCACTACGGGGAATTAAGTGACGAGATCATTGACAAGATTCGATGGTATAACATCGTCTCGGAATATGAAATTATCGTAGTGGATAATTTAGAGGAGCTCTCCTCCTACTTCCCCTACAAGATCAACTATGAGACGTTGGTGGATGAGAAGGACCATGCCCAATTGGAAAGAGGGGCCTATGTCGAGAAGAAAGGGTATGTGGAGGAGCTGAACCGGGACATTTTGGGTGCCATTTTTCCGATTAAGGGAGAAGACGGCCTCATCGGTTTCATTTACATTTATGTACCGCTTGCCGCAATCCAGGATGTTTTCCGGGAGAGCATCCCCTTACTTATCATTGTCGGTTCCTTATTCTTTTTCGTCCTGTTCCTTGTCGTCAATCGGGCGTGGCACTCCCTTTTCAAGCCTTTGAAGGACTTACAACAACTTTCCTACGAGGTGTCCCAAGGGAACTACTCCAACCGGATTGAGACGGAGCGGGAAGATGAAATCGGCCAACTGACGAAAGCATTCAATACGATGAGTCTGTCTTTAGAAGAGCAGGAAGAACGGAAAAAGGAGTTCACTTCGAATATCGTGCATGAACTGCGGACTCCTTTGACTTACATTTCCGGCTATACGCATGCGTTGAAAGAGAAAATCTATTCCTCCCCAGAGGAAGCCGAAAGTTATTTGCAGACGATGGAGAAAGAAACGGAGAGACTGAACAAATTGATCTATGATTTGGCCGACCTCAATCATTTGCAGCAGGATCTCTATACGATCGATTGGCAACCGATTGCCGTCGCCCAGTTATTGTATGATACGTTGGATTTATTCAGCATCCATCTCAAGGAAAAAAAGCTTCTTCTCGATTTGTATCTGGAAGAGGATACGATCTTGTCAGGCGATCCGAAACGGCTTCAACAAGTATTTTACAATACGTTGGACAATGCCATCAAATATTCGCTTCATGGCGGCAGGATTTCGGTCACTTTGAAGGAAGAGGCCGATTCTATCGTGTTCCAAGTGACAAACGGCGGAACCGTCATCGATGAAGAAGATATCGGAAGGATCGGGGAACGTTTCTTTCGGACGGATAAAGCGCGGAATCGGACAACCGGCGGAACCGGTCTAGGCCTTTCCATCGTCAAGGAAATCGTCCGTTTACACGGAGGCTCGTTTCAGATTGCGAGCAGCCCCGACAGTGGGACGACAATCACAATTCATTTGCCTGGCATGAACGGGGATGAGGAAGGAGTGAAATAAGGTGAGTCAGCGGCTATTGCATCGTTTATTATTGCTGTCCACTCTTCTACTTATGGCAGGTTGCGGTTCCGAAATGGCTCCCGGCAGAGAACTTGCCTCTTTTTCATTCACAGACCAGGATGGTCGATCATTCGGTACAGACGAATTACAAGGGCATATTTGGGTAGCGAATTTCATCTTTACCAATTGTGAAACGGTCTGCCCTCCGATGACAATGGAGATGGCCTCCTTGCAAAAAATGGCTGAAGAAAATAGCCTGGATATACAATTCGTCACCTTCACGGTCGATCCGGACGTGGATTCTCCCAAAGTACTCAAAAAATACATCCAGCACTTTACGGAAAATGAGTCGAATTGGCATCTGCTGACCGGGTATTCCCAGAAAGAGATCGAGAGATTTGCCTTGGAACAGTTCCAGACCATTGTCCAGAAGCCGAAAACTTCAAATCAGGTCATTCATGGAACGAATTTTTATTTGATTGATCCGAATGGGCGGTTGTTGAAAGAATACAATTTTGCGGACGACTCCTATCAGGAGGACTTGCTGAAAGATATGGAACGTTTGACCCGGTTGGATTCATGAACCGGGTTTTCCTTGATACGATGCGCTCCATTTTTGTATAGTGGACATACATCTGAAGGAGGGCTGTCATGGATCCGATCTTATCGAAAATCGAATATACGATTGTGGACCGGAAGACCGTCTGGCATGAGCAGACGTTTATCCGTTCCAGTCATCACGTCACCTTAACCCGACAGGTCATTGCAACCGGAAAAAATACATTTCATTTGAGAGATGTGCTTGACCTGTCCTATCGCCCCTTTTCGGGAGGCACCGGCCTATTTTATCTGCATACAATTCAAGGCGTCTTCACCTTCACGGTCGTCGAGGATCCATCCAGTTTCATGGATCTATTCGAACAATTGAAATCCGGCTTCAGCTCCTTCTAAGCGTTGCAGAATCGGGATAGGGATTGTTTAAAATCCTTCCATTGTTGGTATAGAAGAAATAGCAACTACCATTGGAGGGATTTTTACATGACTGTTAAAAAAACTGTGGAAAATGCAGTACAAGCAAAGCAGGAAATCGAAAACTTGGTAACACAAGGATACACCCACGATGATATTTATATTTTTGCCCATGATAAAAAACGAGGCGACGATATTACGGAAGCACTGGACACCGAGAAAGTCGGCTTGTCGGAACAAGGCTTTCTCGATAGCATGAAAAACATGTTTTCTTCCCGAGGCGACGAATTACGTAGCAAAATGGAAGCGGCCGGCTTGACCGAACAGGAAGCGGCAGATGCCGAAAAAGAACTCGACCAAGGGAAGCTTGTCTTGATTGCGAAAAAATAATAAGCAAGAAGGGCTTCCTGACAGGGAGTCCTTTTTTGCATGAGACAGACCCACAGAAGAACATTGCATAAGGGAGGGAAACGATTTGAATGAAGGAAATTGCCCGGATTGCGGGAACGGCATGATAAGAGGTTATATTCACTGCGGAAACCGGCTCGCCTGGGTGCCAAAAGTGTCAAAATGGAGTGTTGAACCTAATTTTAATGAGGGGGCCGTCCTTCTGTCGGGCCAGAACCGTTTTTCTATCAACCATGTCAACGCATATTCATGCGAAACGTGTAAAAAGGTTATCATCGATTATTCAGCACAAGTCAATTAAATCAAAGATAACTCGCTATGTTGCCACCGTCTGCACGTTATCTTCATCGTCACATCATCCAGATTCGGATTGGTTCTCCGAAGCCAATTCGGAATCCGGGCAGGCACATAAGAAACTGTAATTGTAGACCATGACCAACCTATCGGGGCATGACAGGTTCCTCGATTGCCCTCATAGTTTCGGGAATTGCCATGACACTTCCGGGGGTTTTCCCATGACAGTTTGGACGAGCCATGACAGGTTCCTCGATTGCCCTTACATTTTAGGATATCGCTATGACAGTTCCCGAACCTATGCCACACGAAAAACCCGTGGACAAACTCTGATTATAATTCAGAGTTCGCACACGGGTTCAATTTGCCCGAAACGATATTATTTCACTTTTTCTTTTTTTATTTGCTTACTTCTCAACTGTCCGCATGCCGCGTCGATGTCGGTGCCTTGCTCCAACCGGACGCCGCAGTTGATCCCTTTCTTTTTCAACGTTTCGTAAAACGCTTTGATTGCTTCCGGTTTACTGCGTTTGTACTGCCCGTGTTCGTCGACCGGATTATAGGGAATCAGGTTGACATATGACAGATGACGCTTGTTTTCCAATAACTTGGCCAATTGTTGGGCTTCCGCAACGTGATCGTTGACATCTTGCAGTAGAATATATTCGAATGTGATCCGCCGGTTTGTCGTTTCTAAGTAATAATCGATCGCTTCCATGAGCTTCTCGATCGGATAGGCTTTGTTGATCTTCATGATGCGAGTACGCAAGTCGTTATTCGGCGCGTGGAGCGAAACGGCCAGATTGATCTGGATGTTTTCATTCGCGAACTCCCGGATTTTCGGCGTCAAGCCGCTCGTTGAAACGGTAATATGACGGGCCCCGATGGAAAGTCCTTTTTGATCGTTGACGACCCGGAGGAAATTCATCAGGTTCGTATAGTTATCAAACGGTTCACCGATTCCCATCACGACGATATGGCTGACCCGTTCGTCGTTATTTTTGGTGTCCAGATGCTGTTGGACTTTCATGATCTGACCAACGATTTCCCCTGCATCCAGATCGCGATTCTTCTTCAATAAACCGCTAGCGCAGAAACTGCATCCGATGTTGCAGCCGACTTGTGTCGTGACACAGACGGAATGGCCATACGGAAAAGTCATCAGCACTGTTTCAATCAAGTTGCCGTCCTGCATTTTAAAGAGGAACTTGATCGTTCCGTCAGCCGACTCCTGTTTGACGGCCAGTTCCAGCGTCTCAATGACAAAATGCTCGTCCAATAATTGGATGCAGTCTTTATTGATGTTTTTCATATCCGTAAAATCCGTGATGCGCTTTTTATAAAGCCAATCCCATACTTGGGCGGCCCGAAATTTTTTCTGTCCATGCTCTACAAGCCACTCGGTCAATTGGTCGAGCGTCAATCCATATATCGATTTTTTCATTTTGTATTCCTCATTTCAAAAATTGCCATTCAAATATTATACTACAACAAACATGAAAAGGGAACAACCATTGCAAGCCGGGTACGCAGCAGGCACTCACTTGTCGTCAATCCGCTTTTTCTCATTTTTTATTCTAACAATGAATGTAGCCAAGTAAACGATTGCCAACACGGTGAATAGAGCACCGCTTCCCAACATTCCTTCCCGGAAGCGTACAACCGCCAAATATACAACAAATGCCATCAATAACACATCTAACGCTTTTGACACTTTCAAATTCCCCGCCTCCATGTGAGTATGTCCGATTTCCAAAGAAATGATGTGCTGCCCCGGATCAGGCAGTCCCGCTTTTCTCAGTATAGCAGAGTCCCTTCCCAACCGGTCAGCCTCTTTCTGTAAGAAAAATATTAATATAGGCTTTGACAAAGTATCCATGAAAACGGAGGAAAGGACATGTCCCTCGCTACCATGCAACGGAAGTATTAATTTTTTTGCCAGCTGTTCAAATTTTCCGTGTTCCACTCTTCTATTTGTCATTATAGCTGCTTTATAGGGGTAATTGTTAAAAACAGAAAATGGTGGCTCTAAGAGGATGATGGAGTAGGTGAATGAGGCGGGAAATTGCAACGAAAATTGGAGTTATTGGGCAGAAAATAATTATGGATCATTATCGTAAAAGGACAATGGTTCATTTAACCGAACTTATCGCCTTTCGTAATAAATCGATATCTTTTATAATCAAAGGCTTTATAGCCGCAGGACATTTTTCGCTATCTCTTTTCAATTTTTGTATTTCTTCTTTCAAGACCTTCACCTCAGCTTGATCTAACATGCAGATCCCCCCTTCATGACCATTATACCCATTTATACGGCAGGTCAAACGAACCAGTCACGTTATAAGGGGACGAGGAAGAAGCCAGTACAGCTGAAATCTCTGTCTGGCCACTTTTGTTCGATTTAATTCAAACCAACTGTTTCAATGTTTCCAACAACTTTTCCATTTGTGCATCGGTTCCGATCGTGATACGCAAATAGTTGTCGATCTGCGGTTTATTGAAATACCGGACGAGGATTCCGGCTTCTTTCAACTGGTTGTAGAGTGTTTCTGCTGCTGCGGTCTCATGGCGAGCGAATACGAAGTTCGCCTGGGATGGCAGGATGGTAAAGCCGAGCTGTCCGAGTGCGCGTGCTGTCTTTTCCCGGGTCGCTACGATTTTCCCGACTGTTTCCTCGAAGTACGTTACGTCTTCAAAAGCAGCAGTCGCCCCCGCCATCGCCAACCGGTCGATCGTGTACGAATTGAATGAATCTTTGATCCGGATCAGCGCTTCAATCAGGGACGGATTCCCCATCGCTAATCCGACACGCAATCCTGCCAAAGAACGGGATTTGGAAGTCGTCTGGACGACGAGCAGATTATCATATTTCCGAATCAACGCGACCGCAGACTCCGTCGCAAAATCGATATACGCTTCGTCAATGATGACGACATGATCAGGATTGTTTTTCACAATCCGCTCGATGTCTTCCAGTTCTGCATACAAGCTCGTCGGCGCATTCGGATTCGGCAAAATGACACCGCCCTCCGCCCCGTAAAACTGCTCGATCGGCAAAGTGAAATCATCATTCACCGGAACTTCATCATACGAAATATCGAAAATCTTTGCATAGACCGGATAAAAACTGTACGAGATGTCCGGGAACCGGATCACTTTTCCGGGTTCGAAAAACGCCATGAATGAGAAGGCCAATACTTCATCAGACCCGTTTCCGACAAACACTTCCTCTTTAGAAATGCCGTTCTGGTTGGCGATCGCTTCCCGTAGTCCGTCCGCTGTCGGCGAAGGATACAATTGCAATGTCTGCTGCATTTCCGCCTGAATCGCAGCTAGCACTTTTGGACTTGGCGGATATGGATTTTCATTCGTGTTCAGCTTAATGATATCTTTCTGATTAATCTGCTCGCCAGGGACATACGGATCCGTCCGTTTTACCATGCTGCTCCAATATTTAGTCATTGCGCAGCACTTCTTTTTTCGGACGCCGCTTTCGCAAAATCGTCTTCACATCTTCAATTGTCACGTCCAAAATTTCCATCATGACGAGGGAGTGGTACACCAAATCAGCCAGCTCATTCGTCACTTCTTCCTTGTCATGATTCTTCGCCCCAATTACCACTTCCGTCGACTCTTCTCCGACCTTTTTCAACACTTTGTCTAGTCCTTCATGGAACAGATACGAAGTGTAGGAACCTTCCACCGGATTCGCTTTTCGCTCGCGGATTTCGTCCGCCACTTCATATACCACTTCCCGGATGGACGGCTCTTCTTCGAAGACGGTCGTATAGAAGCAACTGGTCTCGCCCGTATGGCAGGCAGGCCCTTGCGGAACGACTTGGACCAAAATCGTATCTTGATCACAATCAAATGAGAGCCGTTTCACCGTCTGTTTATTGCCCGAAGTGGCGCCTTTATTCCACAGTTCCTGTCTTGATCGGCTAAAGAACCAAGTTTCTTTCGTTTCTAATGTCTTTTGCAGCGCTTCTTTATTCATATATGCAAGCATGAGGACATTTCCCGACTGTTCGTCCTGCACAATTGCCGGAATCAATCCGTTTTCATCAAATTTCAGAGAATTACTATCAAAGGTCATCGTCAGTCATTCCTAACCGGTATATTTTGTTCATCCAAGTAGTTTTTCAATTCGCGGATGTTGATGTCCCCGAAGTGGAATACCGAAGCGGCCAGGGCAACGTCGGCTTTCCCTTCCGTCAATACATCACGGAAATGTTCCGGCTTCCCGGCGCCACCGCTCGCAATGATGGGAATATCGACCGCTTCCGCCATCGCTCGATTCAATTCCAGGTTATAGCCATCCTTGACACCGTCCTGGTCGATGCAGTTGACGACGAGTTCTCCGGCTCCAAGCTGTTCGCCCTTCTTCGCCCACTCGATCGCATCGATGCCCGTGTCTTCCATGCCCGCTTTTGCAAACACATTCCATTTGCCCGGCGCGACTTCGCTGACGTCCATTGACAACATGACACGTTCCGAGCCGAATTTCTTCGCGGCTTCTTCAATAATGGATGGATCTTTCAGAGCTGCGCTATTTATAGACACTTTATCGCCGCCGATGCTTAAGATTTTCTCCACATCTTCGATCGTCCGGATACCGCCGCCGACGACAAATGGCACGGGTACTTCTTTCGCAATTTCTTCAATCAAGTCCAAGAACATGCCACGGTTTTTCGTCGAAGCGGAAATGTCGTAAAACACCAGCTCGTCCACACCATCTGCAACGTATTGTTTTGCCAAGGTTAGCGGATCGGCCACTTCTTGCACGTCCAGAAATTTCTTCCCTTTTACGACTTTGCGGTTATCGACATCCAGACAGGCAATGATCTTCTTCTTTGTCATTTGGACTCCTCCAGTACTTTCTCCAAGGATAGTTTGCCTTCATATAAAGCCTTTCCGATAATCGCACCGTACATATTCATTTCTCGCAGCTTCCGGATATCTTCTTCCGTCGATACGCCTCCGGACGCGATGATGTCGATGGTGGACGCATTGTTCATGACGTCCAACTCCTGGAAATTCGGACCTTGCAACATGCCGTCCTTGGCGATATCGGTATAGACAACCGTTTCCACGCCGATTTCGACAAGCTCCGCCAGCAAATCAACCGCCTTCACTTCGCTCGTCTCCGTCCAGCCATCCGTTGCGACAAATCCATTCCGTGCGTCAATGGAGACGGCAATTTTCGAACCGTATTTCTCCACCGCTTCTTTCAAGAACTGTTTGTCCTGAATGGCCGCTGTGCCAATGATGACCCGGCTCACTCCGTTCGCAATATGGGAATCGACAATTTCCATTGAGCGGATGCCGCCCCCCACTTGCACGGGCACCTCGACGGACTTCGCAATTTCTTCAATCGCTTCGCGGTTCAGCGAGTCCCCTGTTTTCGCGCCGTCCAGATCGACGACGTGAATAAATTCCGCCCCTTGCCGTTGCCACTCTTTCGCCATCTCGGTCGGCGAGTCGTTATATACCACTTCCTGGTCATAATCCCCTTGGATCAGACGGACACACTTTCCGCCCCGAATATCAATCGCTGGAAATAAAATCATCGTTGGCTCCTCCTTAATATACCCGCTACTAAACCGTTGATTTCCACTGCAGCGGACGCTTTCCGCGAGGCGGGAGTCGCCGCCCTCCGCTCCAATCAACTAATAACCTTATCGCCCATGATAAAGCATCTGCCGAACAATCGGATCAATTTTATAATTATAATAAACCCTTTGTAGACGGAATCCCCTTGACGTCTGGATTGACGGCGCTGGCCATGCGCAACGCCCGTCCGAATCCTTTGAAAATGGATTCGATGATATGGTGCGTGTTTTTTCCATAGTCCAAATTGATATGTAAGGTCACCTTGGCATGGCTTGTGAACGCATGGAAGAACTCTTCCACCAATTCCGTATCGAAGTTGCCCACTTTATCCTTCATCCCTTCCACATTGAAGACAAGGAAGGAACGGCCGCTGATGTCGATCGTGACCGTGGAAAGGGCTTCATCCATCGGAACGGCGGCTTGGGCATAGCGTTCAATTCCTTCCTTCGTCCCGATGCTCGCGTTAAAGGCTTGGCCGAGCACGATGCCGATGTCCTCGACCGAGTGATGCTGGTCCACTTCAATATCGCCGTTGCATTTGACATCCAAGTCAAACCGTCCATGCTTTGTGAATAAAGTGAGCATATGGTCGAGAAAGCCGACACCCGTGTCGATGACCGTCTTGCCGGTGCCGTCGATTGCAAATTCCATATCGATTGATGTTTCCGCTGTTTCGCGGGAAATCGTTTTACTTCTCATGCTGATCCACCTTCCGAACCCGTATTGAATTGGCATGTCCCGTCAGCTGTTCCGCTGTCGCCAATGTGATGATATCATCCGCCACTTCCTCAAATGCTGCTTGGGAAAACTGGATGATGCTTGATTTTTTCATGAAATCATAGACACCGAGCGGAGAGGAAAAGGCTGCTGTCCCACTCGTCGGCAACGTATGATTCGGCCCCGCGATATAATCCCCCAACGCTTCCGGGGAGTAATTGCCGAGGAAGATTGCACCTGCGTGTTTAATATAAGGAAGTTGCTCGTTCGCATTTTCAATCATGAGCTGCAAATGCTCTGGAGCCAATTCATTTACAAAATCAAAAGCTTCCCGCAAGGAATCGACTAAGACGATACGGCCATAATCAGCGATCGATTTTCCGGCAATCTCCTTGCGATCCAGCTTGGCCAATTGCCGGTCCACTTCCTGCGCCAGCTCCTCCGCAAACTGCCGGCTTGTTGTGACGCAAATGGCAGCCGCCCGCTCGTCGTGCTCCGCTTGCGAAAGCAGATCCGCCGCTGTATATACGGGATTGGCCTTATCGTCCGCAACTACACAGATTTCGCTTGGACCCGCGATCATATCGATGGCGACATCCCCGAACACCCATTTTTTCGCCCGGGCCACGAAAGCATTCCCTGGACCTGTGATTTTCACCACTTTTTGAATGGTCTCGGTTCCGTAGGCCAGCGCCGCGATCGCCTGTGCACCGCCCACCTTATACACCACATCGACTCCTGCAAGTTCAGCTGCGGCAAGTACATGGGGATTCACTTTGCCGTCCGATTGAGGCGGCGTTACCATGGCAATACGTCCGACTCCCGCAATTTTAGCAGGGATGGCATTCATCAAGACAGTCGATGGATACGCCGCTTTCCCTCCCGGTACGTAAATGCCGACGCTATCCAATGGAGTTACTTTTTGCCCGAGCATGACTCCGTTCTCTTGATTGATGAACCACGAACGCTCCTTTTGGACTTCATGATAGGCAGCAATCCGCTGTTTCGCATTTTGCAGTGCCGAAACGAAATCATCTGCTACAAGCTCGCGGGCTTCGGCGAACTCTTCCTCCGATACGGCGAAATCCTTCAACTCCACACGATCGTAACGCTCTGTATACTCGCGTAATGCCTGGTCCCCGTTTTCTCTCACTTGATCGATGATCGCAAGCACTGCCCGGTCGAATTCCAGATCGACTTGTTCACCGGAATCCCGCTTTTCACTTTCGAATTCCTGCCAAGATACAATTTTCATGAATTGCCCTCCAATCCCATCTTCAAATCGGAGATGAATTGCTGGATGCGCTCCGTTTTCGTCGCATAACTCGCTTTATTGACAATCAATCGTGCACTGATATCCGCAATTTCTTCCAACACGACCAAGCCGTTTTCCTTCAACGTCGTCCCGGTCTCTACAATATCGACGATGACATCCGCCATGCCGATCAATGGAGCGAGCTCAATCGACCCGTTCAATTTGATCATTTCCGTGCGAATGCCGTTCCGGTCGAAATATTCTTTTGCCGCATTCGGGTATTTCGAGGCGACTGTCAAAAATGGCATGCCGCTAATTTCCTTCCCCGGAAAACCGGCAACCGCCAATTTGCACTTGCCGAAGCCGAGGTCCAGCAGTTCGTAGACGTCCCGCGGATCTTCCATAATCGTATCCTTGCCGACAATGCCGACGTCGGCCGCCCCTTTCTCTACATAGGTCGGGACGTCCACCGCTTTGACGAAGATCAATTTGATATTCTGTTCGTCGTCAAAGATGACCAACTTCCGGCTTTCATCGGTAAACTCGGAAAAACGGACATCCGCCTTTTCCAGAAATTTCATCGCCCGGTCCGCTGTACGGCCTTTCGCCATTGCCACTGTTAAGTATTCCATTATGAAACTCCCTTCAAGCCGTCAAGCAACTCCAGCAATTCTGCTGGCGTTACGAATGAAATGCGGTTATCGCCTTCACATAGTTCATGTCCATTCTGTTGCAAATAGACCGTATAAGCGCTTGGCCTGCTTTCGCTTTGTCCTTTATCCGTCGGCACGGATAGCACTTTCATCGATTGTTCCCGGAGCTCATTGGCAATTTGGATAGCCAACTCCACTTGCTCCTTGCCATAGACGATTTTGACATCGATCGGATAACGTGTCCCCTGTTCCGAATCAGGGACGACTTTCACGAGCGACTCGATTTCACAAGCAAATCCGATAGCTGGCAGTGTCGCCCCGAATTCATTGCCCAATTGGTCGTAGCGGCCGCCCATCAGAACCGGTTTCCCTAGGCGTCCGACGTACCCTTGGAAAATGATGCCCGAATAATAATCCATATGATTGATGAGACCTAAATCGACGACGAGATACTGTTCCAAACCGTACATCTTTAATATACTATAGACGTCCATCAAATAATCGAGCGTTTCCTGCATCTTGCCCGTCAAGGAAAGCTGTTTTGCCTTCTCGCTGACATCGGCCGGATTTCCATAAAGGAATGGAATTTGTTCGATCGCCTGTTTCACTGCTTCATCGATATCCAGATTCCGGACAAATGGCCCGATTTCCACCACATTTTTCGCCTGAATCAATGTCTTAAGCTGGCTGATCTGCTGTGGTTTCAATGGAAGATTCCGTACCAGTTCATTGAAAAACCCTGCATGGCCGATTTCGATTTTGATATCGGCGAAGCCCAAGTCTTTCATCGTATGGCATGCGAGCGCAATGACTTCCGCATCCGCTTCAGGTGAACTTTCGCAGTAATACTCGATGCCGGCTTGGGTGCGTCCGATCTTTTCGTTTTGCTCAAATGGCTGGCGGAACACTTCCTGTACGTAATAATACCGCAGTTCGTCGGACAGATTGCCGATCGTATGGGCCAGTTCCTGCGTGACCGGAATAGTGATATCAGGACGCAGGACGAGCACCTCGCCTGTATAATCAATCACTTTAATCATCTCAAGTTGATTGATGGAACTATTCACTTTGGAATACAGATCGTATTGTTCAAAAGCCGATGTTTTGATCCGTTCATAGCCGTATGTAGTGAACCGTTTACTAATCGTATCAATAATTTGTTCGTATTTTTCATGTTCGTCCGAGATTAATTTGGAATACAAGTCATTCCGCCCACCTTCCGTGATTCGCTTTATCACTTTACTACACTAAAGTTATATAGTACTATAAAGCCAGTTGAAAGAATTGTCAACTAAAATCTATGTATCTAATGTATACTGCTAACTGGATTTGCACTTCCAACCTAGCCATTTAAAATCAAGGAGTTGTTTTCATTGTTTGATTATCATATGCACAGTTCATTTTCCGCGGATTGCGAAATTCCGATGGAGAAGATGATTCAAGGATCGATTGAAAAAGGAGTGTCCGAAATTTGCTTCACCGAGCATATCGATTACGAATACCCGGACAAGGATTACATTTTCGATTTCAATAAGAAGGAATATGCAGATACGATTTCCCAGCTGCAACAGAAATTCGATGGGCAAATCCGCATCAAAAAAGGAGTGGAGATCGGAGTCCAGCCGCATATCCTCGACCAATATGAAGAGTTGATGAACAAGGAAGAGTTTGACTTCGTCATCTGTTCCATGCACACCGTCGATAAAAAAGACTTGCATTTCGGCGAGATTTTCAACGAGAAGTCTGCCGAAGAGGCGTATACGACGTATTACGATGAATTGCTCTATTGCGTGAAGAACTACAAACGCTATTCCATTTTGGGGCACATCGATTTGATGAAGCGCTATGCGAAAGAAAAGGTCGATCGGGACTATCTAGATGTCATCAAAGAGATTTTCGACGTCATCATCCCGGACGGCAAAGGAATCGAATTGAATACATCCGGCGTGCGCTACGGATTACCGAACGGCATGCCGAGCGACGATATTTTGAAATTGTACAAGCAATGTGGCGGCGAAATTCTCACTTTGGGGTCGGACGCCCACAAGCCACAGGACATCGCCTTCCAATTCCGCGATTCGCTCGAGTTGTTCCAGTCGATCGGGTTCAACTATATTTCGACGTTCGACAGGATGGAACCGAGCTTTCATTCCATTGAAGGTTTATTAGCGAAGGCTTGATTTCACAATGCCAATTTTCATACATAAGCAGCCCTCGTCTCTATCAGATGAGGGCTGTTTATGTGTAATCAATTCACTTAACCGGGATGACAATGACGTCGCCATAGGCTTTCCGATAATGGATTCCTTCTATATGCAGCGTCTCCGCATTGACAGGCCTGTCGAAAAGCATTGTCCGCACTTTCACCTGACTCCCGTCTTCCTGTTCTTCGTACACTTGCCGCACGGTTGTCACGAGATTGGCAGTAACGCCTTCCCCTTCAACAGTCACGCCATCAAGCATGACATCTTCGTCGGTGGCAATTGTAATCTCCAACCCGTCTGCGGTCTGCTCCACGTTCCGGACGCTCAATAACTTGCCTGCGATTTCAACCGGCTCCATTCCGGACTGCTGCAGCGGAATAGCAGCTTCCGTCTTCGCATAGCCGACAAAATCCTTCAGCACCAGTTCAAGCGTTTCAATGTTTTCCGGCAAAGTGTCATACTGGAGTTCAAATTTCCTTCCGACCAGGCCGGAACTGCTTCCGGTCCCTTGCAATTCCACCGGATGGCCATTCGCCCTCAGTTCAACACCGTATAGGGGCAGGTTGATGCGGTCGAAATTCTCCACATCCAGCTTTCCTTCAATGACCGTCGTCATCGGAGTCGCCTTGATTGTTTTGAATGTGAGCGTTCCCCGGTCCACTTGCAGCGTCTTATTAATCCGCTGTTGGATTGACGTCTGCATCGCATCGTTTGGATTATATGGAAATGAAATCTGTGCTTCGATCATGTCATTTCCTGTTGCTGGTTTCGTAAATTCCAATGTCAATGTTTTGGCAAAAGGATTGACGGGGTCAAAAGACAGCTGCCCTTTGAGCACGTGCGTCTTTTCATTGAAGATCGAGGTGCCGGCTGAAAACATGGAATCTGTGAACAGGCCCGTAATTTTCGGAAATTGGATATCCTCGTCTTCCGAGGAATTCAAAATCGTATAATACACGAGCAACTGGTTGGCATCCGACATGACGCCCTCCACAACAAACTCCGTTCCATCCTCGAGTTCAATCTTTTTGCCGATTTCCTGGCCCATACCTTCTTCATTTAATTGAGAAAGCGTGCTGCTCATCAGTTCATCAAACCCGAATATCTTTTTTCCATAATAGGCGAACGCATTGTAATGGTAACCAATCATAGACAAGAAAAACAGAGCGGCCGCTGCCATAACCCATCTCGGCACCCTGTTCCTCTTCCGGACAGGCACCGAATCAAGCGCATTCCGTAAACGCCCTTCCAGCTCTTCCGGCGCTGGAATTGCTTTCAATCGCTTCGCTTCTTCATGGAAACGCTTCTCGAATTCAATCATGGAATTCACCTCCAAATCGGTCTCTCAGCTTCTTTAGCCCTTGGAAAATCCTTGATTTTACCGTCCCAATGGAAACCTCCGTCATGTTGGCAATTGTTTCATTATCCAAATCATGAAAGTACTTCAGTTGAATCGCTTCTTTCTGAAAGTCATTCAAAGTCTCAAGCATCTGGCGGATATCCATCCGGTCCTCACTCTGTTTAAACGGATCGGTTGCCGCTTGTCCTTCTTCCCATTCTTCTACGAGGACAACTCTATTCCGCTTCTTCAACATCTGTTTGCAACGATTGACGAGAATCGTTTTGCTCCAACTATAGAAAGCATCCTCTTTCTTCAACTGCCCGACTTTTTCGTACAGGATGACAATCATCTCTTCCATGGCATCCATTGCATCATGGGAATTCCCCATATAGGTGAGCGCAAGCCGATAATAGTCGTCCTTCTGCTCCATGACGAGCTGGAGCAGCGCTTCTTTATTCCCCTTTTTCGCCTTCTTCACTAACCGAACGACGTTCACGTCCTCACCTCTCCCCTATAAGAGTCATCATACCGTGGAAAAGTTCATTTTAAATTAGGATAAATAAAAAAACGCATTCCGGTTTAATTTAGGAATGCGTTCTTAATACGAATGAATGGGGAAACACCTTCAATCAACAGCTTCCCAATCTCATGCCAGCTTAATTCGTTCTATACAATGGCACCTATTCATTCTCAGAAGCTGTAATGGATACACCACGTTCTGCAAACACTTTTTTAGCAACGGATAAAGCATTCAGAACACTTGGGAATCCTGTATACGGGATGAGATGCATGATGCAGCCCACAATCTCGTCCGGTGTCAAGCCAACGTTAAGCCCCGTCTTGATATGCATCTCGATCTGCGGCTTCCCCTGTGCCACAAGGGCTGTAATGGTTGTAAGGACCTTCTGCTTGTTATCCAAGCCGGGACGCGAGTAAATTTCTCCAAAAGCAAACTCCACAACATATTTGCTTAAATCGGGAGCAATATCTTTAAATCCTTCCCCAATGTCCATCTCGCCGGTTGGATTTTCTTCGTCTGATAATGTAAGCTCCATTAATTTCTCTAATCCTCGCTGATACCGATCTTCTGCCACTCTAATTACCTCCCTGGTATTACTCGCCACTATATTAAGTACTTAAATGTTTACCATAAATGGCGATAGTAATATCCATTGTAACAAACCTTGCAACGAATCAGCCTGTTAGTGGCAATTTAACAATGTAGGTTTCGGCAATATATTTTTTGCATACGATCGCTTTACATGGAGTGGCGAGCATAGTAGGCTTTTCGCCTGGCGAAAGAGCGGATTATTGAACTTTCGCCCTTTGCCAGACACTATGCTCGAAGAGGCTCCATGTCAAGCGACAATGAGCGATGAATATTTATCAATCTTACAAAATAAACATACTGCCATTTTGTACACACCTTGATTGCCAAATACAAATCAGCCTAATATTGTTTCTATTCTTGATTCCCGAAATCAACAGATTCATCATCAGCCAACTGCCTTAAATAGTGTGCAGTTTTTGACTTCTGTTCAGTTGAAAGTTGCGCATATAAATCAGGGTCAGCAAATTTTTTCACAATACGTGCTACTGTGTAAATTTCAGAATCTGTAGTCATTTTCATATAGTTATACTGCATTTCCACATATCCGTACAATATGTATAACGGTTCTATATAATCTGTGTCGTACTCTTCATTTTCAAAGAAGAGTGCACTGTCTCTTAGCATATCTTGAATACCATTATCCATTCCCCCTTCATAAACAGACGCTTTATTACCATTTGGGGAGGATTAATTTATCTAGGGGTAATATCGACAGCCATTGCATTCCTGCTATGGAATCGAGGTTTACAGATGTTAAATGCCTCTAGTGGCGGGCTTTACTTTTTCTTTCAACCCATCGTTGGAACATTATTAGGTTGGCTCATACTAGGTGAAACGCTTGGTATTTCCTTTTGGATCGGTTCTATTTTAATTTTTTTTGGTATCTTCATAGTTATTAAAGATGGTCAAGAAAAATTCAAACACTCCGCCGATTCTTCACTTCAGAAAACACGTAGTTCATAAACAAAGTGTCTCGACGTAAAGTTCAACGTTATGGGTTGCTGATTTACCTAAATCTCTAGGGCTGTCTAAAAAGCCGTAAAAATGAAGCAGGCGGGGAAAAATGGGATATTTTCTTCGCCTGCTTTTTGTTGTTTTCTACCTTTTTCTGAACTCCTTAACCCGGGTGCTAATCCCTACCAAAGCAAAAATTGCCCCCTACTCGACTGTTCTGTAACAATAAATATACAATGTAATTGCATTCAATAGAATGGTACCGATAAGCAGGATTGCCGGAACGGATGCGATAACGCTAACTGTATCCATAAGAGCAGACCAATCCTCAGCCTTAAGCCGTTCATAGAAACCGAAAACTGCAAAAGCAACGAAATAGAACAAGCACTCACGCCTATAAAGGAAAAGGTAACCCAATTCCAAGAACGCTTATCATGCCAAGCACAAGGCTACCAAAATTTAGCCAAGCAATCATGTCTCATTCCCCTTTTATTTTGTTTGACATCATGTGGAATTCGATCACTTCCCCTAACAAGCTCGACTGCTTTGAACTGGTAGACCACTAAAAAAAGAAATATACTACGATTTCAAAAATCGTAATTCCCACAACGAAACCGAGTACAAACAGCAACCACACCGGCATTTTGCTTTTTTTCATGTTTAATAACTAGTCCCCCTTCTACGTTATTCAACAATCCGGCCCGTCTAGGGAAAATATATTATTAATTTCTGAAAGCTAAACAATACGATAAGCATTTTCTTCACATGCTCTCTTCGTCAACGAATCGTAGCATTCCTTTTCCGACGGATATAACAGATTCCTGATTAAAAATGATACATGCTGTTCCACCGACATATTTTTCGCATTGAAACTCACCAAGAACTGTGACGTATCCCTCCTTAAAAAGATATATAAGTTCGCCATCATGTTCTTCAACAGCACTTAAATCATTATATAAGTATGCTTTAATCGGTTTATCATAAAATTTCATATAGATTGCTCACAACCTCTACAATTAACTCATGCAACAAAATGGCCCCTTTATGGGGGGAACAACAATTTGTAAATCAACTTTCCAACTACGTTTCAAATTTTTTTAATACCCTTTTTCATTTCCCCATCAAATAGGTCTTCAACAGCGCAAGCCGCTCTCTTGTCTTCAGCTTCGCTTTCACGATCTGCGGAGTTTTAGCCGCCACCGCATCCGTAGTCAAGCCGAGATTCGCCGCAATCTTTCGCGCCCGCGCCACATGATAATCGCTTGTGATGAGGGTGACAGCGCTCACGCCTTCCGGAAGCAGTTCCTTCGAATTTTTGATATTTTCATACGTCGAAGTGGACATTGGTTCCAATAAAAGCCGGTCTTCCGCAATTCCATGCTCGACAAGGTACCGCCGCATCGCTTCCGCTTCCGAAACCGCCTCGTCCGGTCCTTGCCCTCCGGAGAGGATGAACTTCACCTGCGGATGAGCCTCGCCGTAAGCGAGTGCTGCTTCCAGCCGATATCGCAATGACAAGGAAGGCACTTCCCCATTCACTTTTGCACCAAGAACGATTGCCACCTCGTTTTTTCCGTCCGCTTTCGCCTTCAGTCCCTCCCCCATCCAATATCCAGTCAGCGCCCATAGGAACAGACCCAAGGCGGCTAGCAAGAGGCCGGACCTGACCAGCCATTTCCATGATTTCATACCGACTCCCCATTTCCATATATCCTTTCCGTAACCGGACGTTCGTTGTCCGGGAAAGGTCCCCTGCCATCAAAACTCCAACGTATCGATCACATCACCGGTTTGCTTGTTGACCAATTCGACTTTCCCTTCTTTCAACGGCTCTTCTTTCGAAACATACCAAATGTACACGTCCTGCAACTGGTATGCCTCGCTAATATCTTCCGAGAGCAGCGGGTGGATGATATAAGAGTCCGCCCCCTCCATCGCCACCGCATAATCCGCAAGGGTGTCCAGCTTGACGAAGCCATAGATCAAGTTCTCCCCGTACCTGCCATATTCGTGCAAGCGCGCCAAGTTTGTTGGCGGGTCAAGGTCACTCCAAGAAATCCCCTCCGCCTTCCAACCGAACGGCGCCCGTTCCGCATAGGTAACTCCCAGACCCCCTTCTTTGACGAAGAAATAGCGCAACTCCCGGCTGAAGAAGTCGGAGTATCCCGGAATGTCTACGACATCCCCCTCCGCAGCAGCAAACGCCTTTTCCGGAGTATCATAGGATTGGAATTTTTCCAGACTCAGCCAAGCGACGCCCGCTAAAATCCCGAAGGCTATCAAGGAATAGGCAAGCACATTTGGAAACCGCTTTTGTTTAATCATCCAATGGCAAAGTCCGAAAACAGCCCCAGTGACAAGGAAAAAGATATGGAACAGCATTGATTCCGGAGAAAACAGATTGATGCTTCCATACCGCAAGTTGATGGCCAGCGTAGGAATAAAGAAAACGAGCATACAGCCTATAGGATAAAGCAAGCCTTTGAATGTATCGTATTTCGAATCAATCCAATGAATGCTTCCCATATAAATAGGTAAACAGACGAACAGGAAAGCGACTCCGCTGACCGTCAGAAGCCAAACCGTCTCTCCCATGATGGATTCTTGCATTCTGATGAAATAAGCAAGAATGTAAGCAATAAATCCGCTTAAATAAGAAAGAATCGGGGTGAGGATGTATAATGTGGTTTTCTTCATCAGTGTCCTCTCCTTACATTTCTATTATTTAACTATAGGACGGGCATGGCTTAAGTATGTTCCTACAGCAGTGATGGTTGCTTGCATCCGGACTGCTTTTGCTTGCACTCCCGAGCCCGCCGCTTGCACTGGCTTGAAGTTTAATTGCGCCCCGTCGCCGGTTTCTTGCACTTCCCAGAACTTTGCTTGCAAATCCCAAAAAACCGACCCCCAATTAGGAGCCGGAGCAAACACCGCTATTTCAATTCCTCCACCGCAATTCCCCGCTTCCGCAATAAATCCGTATAGAACGGATCGTCCCCGATCGAATACACTCGATCGCATAAATTGCCGATTTCGTCCATGTCATGGGATATGTACATAATCATCTTGCGTTCGCGTTTGGCGAGGTCGTGTAAATACGTTCCGATTTCCGTCTTCGATTTTAAATCAATGCCGACAGTCGGTTCATCCAGCAAGAGCAGGATAGGATCATGAAGCAGGCTGATCGCCATATTCAATTTCCGTTTCATCCCGCCCGACAACGAATGCACCGGCTCTTTCCAATGGGTCAGCTGCATGTCGAGACAAAGCTGTCGGCATTCTTCCGGCGATCGCCGTTTCCACGACAGTTTCTCAAAGAAGCGCATATTCTGCTCGACGGTATACTCTTCCCATACCGCGATTTCTTGCGGGACATAGCCGATTTTAGGACGGATGCCCTTTCCATTTTGATAGGGCACACCGGCAAGCGTAACCTCTCCTGCCGTTGCCGGAAGCGCGGTCGCCAAGATTTTCAGCAAGGTCGATTTCCCTGCCCCGTTTTCCCCAACGAGCCCGACGATCTCTCCCGGCTGCATTTCAAATGAAAGATCGTGCAAGACGGTCTTCTTTTTATATGTTTTATTCAACCCAATCACTTCAAGCATATGCTTTCCTCCTCTTCCCGATCCATATCGCCAGCAGTCCAGCGAGTAGAATAAGCGTAGCCGCCGGGACCGAGTCGGCCAGAAACGCTTGAACCGGGTGGACTCTTTCGAATGATCGACCCGCTTGGATCGGAATGATGGCGCCCCCCGTTACGACGAGCACCAATGCAATGGCCATGCCTCCAACATAAAATAGGAACATCTGTCGGAATAACGCGGCTAGCAAGAGCGCCAGTAAATTGACGGTGAGCCGGAAAGCGAACAGCGCCATGACACTCGGCATTTTCAGCATTCCGGGGAATATGACGTTGAAGACAATAAAACTTACAAGATCCACCACAAACAACATCGCCGTATAGACGACAAGCATGCCGACCGCGTAATACGGGAATGGCACGGACGTGAATAGCCACCTCGCTCGCATCGCCGGCCGATTTTCCTTCAACATCCAATCGAAGAGGAAAAACGTCGCGATAATGGAGAATAAAGACCAGACCCCCTGAATGCTGATCAGCTCCCGATCGGACTCTTCCTGACTCCCTGTCTCATCCGCAAACGCGAACGTCGTCTGGATCAATGCCTCTTTCTGTTGCCTTTCCTTGCTTTTTTCAATGACTTCCTCATAATTCCACTCGTCCACCATTCCTTGCTCGGCAAACAGATGCTTGACGACATAAGCCGCTTTCGAACGGGCCGCGTCCTGCTGGGCCAAAGAAGTGATAGTTTCCACCACCGCCGGATAAGCAAACGAACGGTTGGAGGAATACGCTTCAATTAACGCATTACGTTGATTGTCCAAAATGCTTTCTTCATATCCTCTGCGGATGATGAAAACACTGTCCAGTTCGTGTTGTTCCAGCTTATGGAGTGCTTCTCCCTGGTCAAGCGATTGGACATCGAACAGTTCGGTATTCCGGATTTCATCCGCCAGCTGGCCGGCCATGAGGCTCTCTTCCTCTACGACCAACGCAATCGGAACTTTCGTTTCGTCAATCCACCCGCCGACCGTCCTCACGACGAGGATGGTGGCTAGGATCGGAAAAAGCAGCCAGATAACCGACCCCTTCCACTCCTTGCGCAGCCTGAACAAGAGGACAGGCATCCAATTCGTCCTCATGCGGACCACCTCTCTTTCACGGCACTCGATAGCCAAAGTGCCGCCAATCCGACACCCGCTAACAAGACTAGGTTCGTGTAATTGGCATAATTCCGCTCTTCCAGCGCAATATCCATCATCCACTTCAGACTTTCATTGGAAAATAAAAGAGGAAGCGCCTCTTGGATGGCCTGCGGGAAATACACCGTCGGAATAAACGCCCCGCTCGCCAATAGGAGGACGACGACATATAGCGACTGCATTAACAACGCACTACGCTCGGAAGGAACCCAGACGTCGAGCAACGCAAGGCCGACAAGGAATAGCAGTGCGTAAAGAAGCACATACAGCCCTAGCCTGAAGTAATCGAGCATAAATAGTTCGTGGGGAATGTACTTCTTGACGATGAAAAACACAGCGCCCCCTGCCAAACAACCTCCTAGCAATGATAGGAGGATACGCGCAAACAGGCGTTGCCATAATGTGACACCGATCAGTCGCATGCGGGTCTGCATCGTCGCATGTTCTTCCTTGCCGGTGACGATATAAAAAACGAGCAGCCAGATTGTCAGCAAAATGAACCAGCCGGCGAGCAGATAGTATTGTGTCGGCGAAGCGGTCGCCGCATTCGTCAGCACTTCCTCATCGAGCAGTTTATTCTTCCCTAACGTATAAAGCGTGAAATCGATGAACTGTTTCAGCATGAGGTCATATCGTTCCTCTTTGGTCATGTCGGTTTGTTTCGCATATGTATTGATGGTGAGGATATTCGCTTGTGCCGTGGCAAGCAGCCGGGACATGCTTTCGACCAATTCCTTGACGACCAGACTTTCCATCGGCTGTTCCGGGTTGCCGATGATCGGCAGCGTGACGGACACCCCTGTATACAGATCAGCCGTAAACCCTTCAGGGAATGAAAAATAGGCACTGATCTCATTGTTATGGATGAATTGCTCTGCCGTTTCCCGGGGCAGCGTCACGATTTGCAGCAGCGCATCCCCGCTCGCGGTCTCTTCCAGCACTTTCGAAAATAATTGCGACTCCTTCGTCCCGTCTTCATCAACAAGTGCCACCCGGATCGCCGCCTCTTCCTCGGGTACGAGCAAGCTCGCGACAATCCGCAACGTCAGCCCAACGAGGAGGACGGGCAATAATAAAAGAAGAAGCAGGGTCGCCCACCTCTTCTTCAACTGGATCATGTATTGATTCATGAAAAATAATATCCGCTGAATGGATAGCAAACCGCTCACGCCCAATCTTTGGTTGGTTTTATACGATTCTATGGATTGCATAGATGAGACTAGTATAACAAAATGTTGCTAGGTTGAGGGGGAACGTTTAAAAGTTTGGGGGATTTGTTGAGAGGTGGGATACGTTGCGAAGTTTGGAGGAAGTGTTTCGAACTTTGATAGTAGCGTTTCAAAGCCCGAGGCGAACGTTAGGAACTTGGCAAAAAACGTTGAGAGGTTCGTAGGATACGTTGAGAGGCGGGGAAACGTTTCGAAGTTCGAGGGATTTGTTTCGAACTCTGATAGAAGCGTTTCGAAGCCCGGGGCGAACGTTGGGAACTTGGCAAGAAACGCTGCGAGGTCCAGGAAATACATTGAAAGGTGGGATAACGTTTCGAAGTTCAAGGGATTTGTTTCGAACTTTTTATAGAAGCGTTTCGAAGTCCAGAGGGAACGTTGGGAACTTGGCATGATACGTTGTAAAGTTCGGGGAAAACGTTGAGAAGTGGGAAAAACGTTTCGAAGTTGGGAAGAAACGTTTCAAAGTTAATAGGAAATATTTCGAACTATGGATGAAATGTTTTGAAGTTTGGATGAAATGTTGTGAAGTTTGGATGAAATGTTGTGAAGGAGCGTTATCGGGTTGTAAAGGAATCGTATTAAAACGCCTTGCACGCAAGAAATCGGAAAACCTAAAAAGGGGTGTCCGGAATGGACAGCCCCTTTCAAATTTACTTCTTCCCGAACTGCTGTATCCGATGCTCTGCAATCGAGACATGTACGATTTTCTGTTCTGTGTAGAAATCAAATCCATAATGTCCGCCTTCGCGGCCGATTCCAGATGATTTGGAGCCGCCGAATGGCGTTCTCAAATCGCGGACGTTTTGGGAGTTGACCCATAGCATACCGGCCTCGACTGCATGCGCCACGCGGTGGCCTTTCTTGATGTCGTTTGTCCAGACATAACCAGCCAGACCGTAGTTGATGTCGTTCGCCAATTTGATCGCTTCTTCTTCGTCTTTGAATGTCATGACCGCCATGACTGGTCCGAAGATTTCTTCCTGTGCCACGCGCATGCTATTGTCTGCGTTCAGAAGAAGTGTTGGCGCAACGAAGTTCCCTTTGGAGAATTCTTCCGGAATTTCAGCTGAGAAGATTTCACAGCCTTCTTCTTTTCCGATTTCCAAGTAGCTCTTCACTTTATTCCAATGGCCTTTATCGATCAATGCACCTACTTCTGTTTCAGGGTCTAGCGGGTCCCCGATACGGATGTTTTTGACACGCTCTTTCAACGCATCGACGAACTTGTCTTTGATCGACTCTTGTACGAATAGACGGGAGTTGGCTGTGCAGCGCTCACCGTTGAAAGAGAAAATTCCCCAAACAACTGCATCGAGTGCGCGGTCGAAATCTGCGTCTTCGAACACGATGATCGGCGATTTGCCGCCGAGTTCCATCGAGCAGCTTTTCAATGTGTCCGCACTGTTTTTGATGATCGTCGAGCCTGTTGTCGTTTCACCTGTGAAGGAAATAAGCTGGACATCTTCGTGACGTACGAGTGCGTCACCCGCTGTTTCCCCGTAACCGTGGACAACGTTGAATACACCTTTCGGCAAATCTGCTTTGTCGATGATTTCCGCCAGCAGATTCGCTGTCAACGGAGATGATTCCGCTGGTTTCAGGATAACTGTGTTCCCTGTTGCCAATGCCGGAGCGACTTTCCAAGTTTCCAGCATGAATGGCGCGTTCCATGGAGTGATCAAGCCCGCTACCCCAACCGGTTTATGGATCGTATAGTTGATGAATTCTTCATCCACTTGGTACGCATCACCGACGAGACGGGTTTTCACCATTTGTGCGTAGAAACGGAAGTTTTCTGCGGAACGGCTTACCATCGCACGCGTTTGTGCAATTGGAAGACCTGTATCCAAAGACTCCAAATATGCGATTTCCGGAAGGTGTTCATCGATCAGATCCGCGATCCGGTAGATGCATGCGAGTCTTTCCTCCAATTTCATCGTTCGCCATGGACCGTTGTCGAATGCCTCTCTTGCAGCTGCGACCGCTTTGTTGATATCTACCGCTCGGCCTTCTGCGACTTCGTTGATCTGTTCATTCGTGAACGGGTTTATATTTTTAATCGTTGCGCCGTCGACGCTTGGCACGAATTCGCCATTGATGTAAAGAAGGATGTCTTTCTGTTTCGTATGAGTCAACTCTTGTTGATCTTTTACAGAGGTCATGCGTGTTCACCTATTTTCTCTTCAGATTTTTTGGGAGGCCGGCAGCGGTTGGCACTGCCGGTTGGATATGCGGATTACTTCGCTGCGACTTCTTTTGGCAGGATGTCCAGGCTGATTAATGTTTCACGGACTTCCTCTTGCAATTCAGCAGATGGCAAACCTAGTGGCATACGCAGTTTTGGAGTCGCTTTGCCCATCATGCCAAGTGCTGCTTTAACTGGTGCCGGGTTCGTATCTTTGAACAGCACATCGTTCAACGGCATGAGTTCGTAATGAAGATCTTGCGCTTTTGCGATATCTCCCGCTTCCCAAGCATTGTACAGTTCTGCTACGCGCTTCGGCTCGACGTTCGCTGTCGCACTGATGAAGCCAGCGCCGCCGATTGCAAGCATAGGGTAGCAAAGCAATTCGATTCCGGAGAACAATAGGAAGTCACGGCCGCAATTCAATAGGACACGGTTGACGTGTTCGAAGTCTTTGTTCGATTCTTTCGCACCGATGATGTTCGGGCAAGCTTCGACAAGACGCTTCATCGTGCTCACTTCCATGTTGACCGCGGAACGGCCCGGGATGTTATAGATGATGATAGGAATATTCACGGAATCTGCAACCGTTTTGAAGTGTTGGAACAATGCTTCCTGGTTCGGCTTGTTGTAGTAAGGGACGATGACCATTGCAGCGTCTGCACCGATTTCTTCCGCATATTTCGTCAGTTCCATTGTTTCATCGTGGTTTGTAGAGCCTGTGCCTGGCGTGAAGAATACACGTCCATCGATCGTATCCTTCGCTAGTTTCATGATGCGTTTTCGTTCCTCAACTGTCATGGAGCTTGGCTCACCGCTCGTTCCAGTGACGGAAATCCCATGGCTGCCGCTTTCAATTTGCCAGTTAACAAGTTCCACAAATGTTTTTTCATCGATGGACCCGTCTTCGTTGAATGGTGTAATAACAGGGCAGATCGACCCTCTGATTTTCTTTCTTGCTTCTTCGTATGCCACTATAATCGTCTCCTCTTCTATTGAATAAGTTAAATTACAAGCCGGTTGAAATGAATTTCGTTTCCAGGAATTCACTTAGGCTGTCCGGACCGCCCTCTCGGCCAAGGCCACTTTCCTTAACGCCGCCGAATGGACCTTGGACGGATGTGATCAATGCGTCGTTCACGCCGACCATTCCATATTCCAATGCTTCCGCAACGCGGATGGAACGGCTCAGATCGTTCGTATAGAAGTAAGAAGCCAATCCATAAACGGAATCGTTCGCCTTCTCGATCGCTTCTTCTTCCGTCTTGAATGTATATACAGGTGCAAGCGGACCGAATGTCTCTTCATACGTGATGAGCATGCTCTCGTCCACATCGGAGAGGATTGTCGGTGCGTAAAAGAAGCCATTTTCATGCCCTTCCACTTTGCACTCTTCTCCTCCGGTAACGATGACAGCGCCTTTTGACACAGCATCTTGCACTTGGTTTTTCACTTTATCCAAGCTGCCTGCATTGACAACCGGACCGAACTCGGTGTTTTCCTGCAAGCCATTCCCGATGACAAGCTGTTCTACTTTCGCCTTCATTTTATCCAAGAACTGGTCTTTTATCGATTCTTGAACGTAAATGCGGTTGGTGCAAATGCAAGTTTGCCCGCTATTGCGGAACTTGCTTGCTACTGCGCCTTCGACCGCTTTATCCAGATCAGCATCCTCGAAGACGATGAACGGGGCATGGCCGCCAAGTTCCATGGACACGCCTTTCACTTGTTCCGCCGCTTGTTTTAGCAACAGCTTTCCAACTTCCGTCGATCCGGTAAATGTAATTTTCCGGATACGCGAATCTTGCATCACTGCATTGCCAATTTTGGAAGAATTCCCTGTAACGAGGTTCAACACACCTTTCGGCAATCCAGCCGCTTCCGCGATTTTGAAAAACTCGACAGCACTGCCCGGTGTTTGACTATCCGGCTTGAACACAACCGTACAACCTGCTGCCAGAGCTGGAGCAATCTTTCTTGTCACCATGGAGAGCGGGAAGTTCCAAGGTGTAATGGCCGCTACTGGTCCGACCGGCTGACGGATTGTCTGAAGGCGTTTAGATTTGATCGGCGAAGGGATGACGTCGCCGTATGTCCGTTTCGCTTCTTCCGCATTCCAAAGGACATATTCAGCCGCCGCACTCACTTCAGCGCGCGCTTCCCGAATCGGTTTGCCCATCTCTTCCGAAATCGTCCGCGCTAATTGATCGGCGTTTTCAAGCAATAAATCATAAATGCGGACAAGGTATTTACTTCGCTTCGCTGCCGGAACAGCTGCCCACTCCTTGAATGCCGCGTGTGCCGCGTCAATCGCCTTTTTCGCATCCCGATCATCCCCGTAGGAGCCTTGACCAATCGTTTCTCCCGTAGCAGGGTTTACCACATTGTAATACTCTCCTGATTCCGGCTCTGTCCATGATCCATCGATATATAGATGATGCTTCTCTAATTTTGTCACTGTTTCCATTCCTCGATCACATCCTTTACCGTTTCCATTCGATGATTATTGCTGTTCCAGTTCTTTTAAATCGCGGTACTTTCCTTGGAAAAATAATAGCGGATCTCTTTCCGTCAAGATGACGCCCGTCACATGACCGATGAAAATGGTATGATCGCCCACCACATACTGACTGTGCAATTCGCAAGTGACGTTCGCCAAAGAATCCTCGATAATCGGAAGTCCTTGATGTGTCGTGAATTTCACTTCATGCTGCTCTTCTTTCAACTGACCAGCAAATTGCATCGATTCTTTTTGCTGGTCTTCAGACAAAATGTTCACTGCAAACTTTTTGGCCTTTTGGATATGCTCGAGCATCCGGGCGTTCTCCCCGACACTGATTGCCACCAACTTCGGATTCAATGAAATCGACATGAAGGCGTTGGCTGTCATGCCGTGGACACCGTCTTCGTTTTCCGTCGTTATTACTGTCACTCCTGTTGCGAAACTTCCCATGGCATTCCGGAATAAGCGGTCATCGATTTCTTTGTCTACTTGCTGCATGATGAAAGCCCCTTTCTATTGTTTAAATATAGTAGATAAACATATAGTGAATAAAGCAGATTCAAAACTTCTCTTACATCATATACTAAATCATATATGATTTCAAATCATTTTTTCGACAATTCACTACTTTTTAAATCTGGTGTGTATATTGTTTTGCTTATACGTTCCTGCTTCGCTGAATTCATATAATTCCATTGATAATGCCAAAAAGCGCTTTGCCATCAACGGGGCGAAATGGTCCTTGATCACTTCGAACAAGGCGTCACAAGCTTCCTTTTTCACGTCCTCCGACCGCCCCGCTCCTATTTTCAACGTTGCATGGACGAACGCATCGTCTTCCGCGCCGTCCGCAACACGGTAATCGTGCAACTCAATCGCTCTGGAACGTATACCACCGATTGGAAATACCGAGCCCCTGGTAATCATCACTTCATGGATCTTCTCCAGCAGTTTCGGTATATCCGCTTCCTCTTTCAGATTATCCGTATATTCCACGATGAAATGTGGCATCCGTACCCCTCCTTACTTAATGGCGAACTGTTCATCGCCGATGATCGTATTGACAAGACGTCCGACTCCTTCGACTTCCGTCACGACGACATCGCCGACCTTCGTATCGACAGAACCTTTCGGTGTACCTGTCAAAATGATGTCATTTTCGCTCAATGTCATAAAGCTGCTCAAGTACTCGATGAGCATCGGGATATCAAAGATCATATCCGCCGTCGTTCCTTCTTGTACAAGTTCCCCATTGACATGCGTCGTCAATTTCAGATTCATCGGATCCTTCACATCTGCTGCATCTACGAACCAAGGTCCCATCACCGTGCAAGTGTCACGGTTTTTCACCCGCAAATTCGGACGATAGTAGTTTTCCAAGTAATCCCGTATCGCATAGTCATTCGCGACGCTATACCCTTTCACGTACTCATACGCGTCTTCTTTTTTCACATTGCGGGCAGTTTTTCCGATGATGACTGCCAATTCACATTCATAATGCATATACACCACATCAGCGGGACGTCGTGTAAAGGCATCATGCCCGATAAAGGTATTCGGTCCCTTGAGGAATACTAACGGTTCTTTAGGTGCCGCAAAAGCCAATTCCGCCGCATGATCCCCATAATTCAAGCCAAGTGCGAAGACGGTGCGCGGTTCAACGGGCGTCAGCCATGTCACTTCGTTCTCTTCGACTACCCGTCCATCGTCCAATTTCAAACGGCCTTCCCACTCGAGCGCCTCATGGATGGAACCGCCGTAAGCTACGCGTGCTTTTTTCATTTCAATACCTCCCATGCTTCTGTCTCTGCCACAACTGATTCTTCCACTACATCATTTTCCAAACTGCCGACCCCTTCAATTTCAATCCGGACCGAATCGCCGACCTGAACACGCGGAGCCTGTTCCGGTATACCAACGAGCAATACATCGCCTGCGCTCAGCGTCATGAAATCCGTCACATCCGCCAGCAATTTGGCGATCGGGCGGATCAAGTTCGCAGTTGTATTTTCTTGGCGCAACTCTTCATTAATAAAAACACGAACTGCCAATTGACCAGGATTTTCCACTTCGTCCCGGTCTACAATCCATGGGCCAACCGGGCAAAATCCGTCCCGTGATTTGTGCTGGACCGCCGGGCGGTAAACGCTTGCATGCGGAACGCTTACATCGTTTACAATCGTATATCCTGCGATGAATTCAAACGCTTCCGCTTCGCTCACTCGCGTCGCTTGCTTCCCGATAACCAGTCCGAGGCATGCGCCGACTTCCAGTTCAGTGATTCCTTCCGGCATCGGAATCAATCCGCCATTCCGGTTGTATGTATTGGCCGGTTTAATATAAAGGATCGGTGCAAAAGGAGGTGCCTGATACGGTTTTTCATTCACCGCGTCCCCGAGTTGTTCCAAAGCCCCTTTATAATTGAGCGCCGTTCCGAAAATCGTTCCTTTCACCGGGGTGTCCAGCAGGACTTCATTCACATGATGAGTTTTCCCTGAAGCGGAAAAAATCCCTTCCTTCACATCAGCAACCACCTCAACCAATTCGTGGACGCCGAGCAGCTTGACCTTCGCCTTACTCATTCCTCTCACTCCTTATAGTATCGAAATATATGAATCTTTCTAACTCATCTCTCTGTACATAATCATATATTATTACATATATGATATCAAGAACTTCCTTTTCTCCATTGATTTACAGTATTAGAAACCAGCTTCATCCAACAGAGGCCACTGAAAAAGTCCACTTAAGAGGGCTTATGCTAGAACTGTTGATTTCCGTTCCGAGCGGACGCTTTCCGTGGGGCGGGCGGTGAGCCTCCTCGTCGCTTCGCTTCTGCGGGGTCTCACCTGTCCCGCTAATCCCACAGGAGTCGCCGCTCTCCACTCCAATCAACGGAAATCGCTCCATATAGTGATACAATAAAAACGTAAAAACAGCGATTCATCTCCTTTCATCGAGGAATAGATCGCTGTTTTTATTGTATAATCAACGTATTAAATCCAGGTGGTGTTCCCGATGATCTCCAATCAAGAAACCCTAAATCTCAGTCCATATATGGCTATTTACGATATCGTTGTCCCCAAAGATAATATGCTGCGTCAAATTAATGAACTTGTTGATTTCACATTCATTCTCGAGGAGTTGAAAAGTAAATATTGCTTGGATAATGGCCGCAACGCGGTGCCTCCGATTCGCATGTTTAAATATCTGCTGCTGAAGTCAATCTTCGATCTTTCGGATGTGGATGTAGTTGAACGTTCGAAATATGATATGTCCTTTAAATATTTCTTGGACATGGCTCCAGAAGATCCCGTGATTAATTCAAGTTCATTAACGAAATTCCGTAAACTTCGTCTTCAAGATGTAGGTTTAGTAGACATGCTTATTAATAAAACAGTTGAGATCGCACTGGAAGAAAATCTGATCAAAAGTAAAACCATCATCGTGGACGCGACGCATACAAAATCTCGATACAACCAAAAGTCACCCAAGGAATTTTTAATGGAGAAATCCAAAAATGTACGAAAAGCGGTCTATCAAATCGATGAGTCCATGAAAGAGAAATTCCCGCCTAAAACCACTTCTAACGAAGTGACAGATGAAATTGCCTACTGTCGGAAGGTCATCTCCGTCGTTGAAGGCGAAGTTCACATTGCCCGAATTCCAGCTGTCCAGGAAAAATTAAATGTGTTAAAAGAAGTAGTCGAAGATTATACAGAACAGCTTAATTACTCAACAGATCCAGACGCACGTGTCGGTCATAAAACGGCTGACTCCTCTTTCTTCGGCTATAAAACACATATCGCAATGAGCGATGAGCGACTCATTACCGCCGCAATTGTGACGACTGGTGAAAAAAGCGACGGTAAATATCTACAAGAATTGATTGAAAAAAGCCAAAAAACGGGTATGGAGATTGAAACGGTAATCGGAGATACCGCTTATTCGGAAAAAGATAATATCCTCTACACAAAAGAAAATGAGCTTGAATTGATATCGAAATTAAATCCCCAAATTACACATGGTGGCCGCACGAAAGAAGATGAATTTGAATTCAATAAGGATGCCGGAATGTATGTGTGTAAAGCTGGTCATTTGGCTATTCGCAAAGCGCGGACAGGCAAGAAAAACCAAGGAAAGAACCAAAAGCACACTTACTATTTTGACATTGAAAAATGTAAGGTATGTCCACTCCGCGAGGGCTGTTATAAAGAGGGGGCCAAGAGTAAAACGTATTCCATCTCGATAAAATCGACAGAACACAAGGAGCAGGAAGCGTTTCAAAATAGCGATGGGTTTAAGATGAAAGCCAAATCCCGCTATAAGATCGAAGCGAAGAATAGTGAATTAAAACAAAGACACGGGTACGATGTAGCCACATCCACGGGTCTATTTGGCATGCAGATGCAGGGAGCCATGACCATTTTCGCTGTTAATCTCAAACGAATCATAACCTTAATGAAAGAAGCAAAGTAAGAAAAACCAAAGAAAAAGACACCATTTCGTTCGAAAAAATGAACGAGATGGTGTCTTTTTAGATTTCGGGGTACCTTGCAAATTAAACGTGAGTTTTTCAGTGGCCTCATCCAACAAGGTGGGGTCTCCTGTAAAAAGTTAAAACGGAATTCACACAAGGTGAACCCCGTTTAAAATGTCAACTTACCAGCCACGATTAACGCTTTGATGAGGAACATCATTTCATAGCCCGTCTCCGGATCACGCAGATTCCTGCCAAGCAACGTTTCGACTTTTTCAATTCGATAGCGCAAGCCGCTCATGGACAAGGCCAGCTCCCGCATCGTTTTTTCCAAATTTCCGCCGTTCAATAGAAACACATACATCGTCCGGAGCAATTCCTCATCCTTCTCTTCATCACTTTCGTAAATGGGCGACAGCAACTGCCTTCCTTTTTGCTCCACTGCGCTGTGATCCAATGAATGGATAAGCATTCCGATTACCCCGAGATTCTCAAAAGCCACGATGGACTGCTCCCGATTTCCAATTTTCAAAGCTGTAACCGCTTCGTCAAAACGTCCTCTTACGTCATCCATACTGATGCCTTCCGTACTGACGCCGATGCGAAGCGATTGACGCGGATCCTTTTTCCGCAAATGTTCGAGCAGCTTCCTGCAAAAGGACAGAATTCCTTGGTCTTCTTCTGCCAAATCCGTTTGTACGAGCAGGACGGCATATCCTTTTTGTTGACCGGCTAGTAAGCCCGGTTTTCGATTTTTAAAGAAATGGACGGTTTCTTCGACAATCTGTTCATTTAGGAAGAGCTTTTCGCCCGCTCCTTGCTGTTCCAGCGCAATGATATAGTACGGTTTTTGCAAATCAAGCTGGAAATGGCTTCCCCTTTTGCGGATTTCCTCTATAGAACTGATTTCCCCATTCAAGATTTGATCCAAAAAATGCCCTTTCACCCGTTCTTCCGCTTCGAAATTCACTTTTTCATTCAATAGCAAAAGCGAGCAGACCGTCACGGTCCGTTCCAAAATCATCCGATCGATGTCAGATGGAGATTCCTCGTCCAGTCCGTAAAGAAAAGAGCAATATCCATAAATCTTTTTTTGCAAATAAATCGGCGCCATCAGACGGATGAATCCTTCTGTCTGAAACTGCACTGTCTGCTTTGGTCGAAAAGACTGCCGTTCCTGAACGTACTTCTGGAACTCTTCCCTCATCTGCCTATGGTCGCTTTCCGAAATCCCGGCTGAAGTAATCCGGTGAAAATGGATATCTTCTATTAAAATCGGCTTTTTGATAATGTCCACAATGACCTTGGTAATCGACTCCAAGTCATTGCCATCAATTACCTCTTCGGCCAACTTCGTATGGATGAGTGCCACTTTGGCTAAATGATCGCGCTCTTCCCGGAGTTGCTCATAGGTCTGTTCAAGCTCATGTATGATTGCATCATTTTCATAATATCGCTGTTCCGCGTCCGCTTCCCCGCCCCATTGTTCGAGCGACTTTCCGATGTATCGGCATTCGGAATCCCCTATCCCCCGGCACGCCACTTCTTTGAAGATAATTGTCTGATTACATATAGTGGAATAAAATCCGCTTGCGTAGCCGATCAGCGTGTGACAGACGGGTTCACTTTCCAATCCGAACAAGCGCAAGGACTCTTCCGCCTCGTAGGAATGACACCAGATTCCGCTTACGGTGACGGACTCCACTGCTCCGCCATCCGTTTTCACTATTTCCAATTCAGTCGTCTTGGTAGAGGTGTAGCCTTTCAACATATGGTAATGAGGACCTTGCCGGAGCGCGTCTTCAATCGAGTCATGCGGTTCGGCGAGCACTTTCGCGGCATCCGTCGCTCCGAGGTTCCAGCCGTAGCGCAGCAAGAACCCTTTCATCCGTTCCGTTCCCAAGTTTTCAATCAAATCTTTCCGGAGTGTCCCGAAAACGGCAGCGGAGGTGAGCAAAATGCGCTCACCTTCCAGCTCGATCACTCCATTTTTCTCTTGTAGAGCAGGCTGCCGATCTGTCATCAAACGGGCCCCCTTTACTCAATCATTTTAGGTGAGCATTCACCCATGTATCATTTGTCCATCCATTCAAATCATAATCGCTCATCGCCTCATCCACAAATGATTTATAAATTGCGGACTGGCCGGTTTGATCAGCAACCTTCAATGTTTCCAGGCGGATATTTTCCTGATTGCCTGCGTAGTTCATTTCGTAAAGTTCGTTGCGTCCGCCGAATTCGGTGCCGATCGCGTCCCAAATCAGTTTCATCAATTTGACCCGCTCCTCTGCTCCGACGCCAGATCCTTTGTAATATTGCTCCAAGTAGGGACGGAGGTTCGGATTAGCGAAATCTTTCGCACTCGATGGCAGTTGGATCAATCCGCCCGCGACGACCGTTTCGAAGATTTCCTTCACTTGCGGCCAGACCGTCGGAGCAAGTACACGATACGCAGTGGAGTATTGGCTGTTCGGCAAGACGACGCCATTCAACCCTTGTTCCGGCTCGGATGCCATCGCAGTGGAAAGTCCCCAGAACGTGTTCCGCCAAGCGATGACTTGCCCGATATTCGCCTGTACTCCGCGGAAGCCTTTCGTTCCCGACATTTCCGTCGCTTTCATCAACAGCCCCGCCATGAAATCAAGCTTCACCGCAAAACGGGTACATCCGTGAAGCGTATAGCGGTTCATCCAACCTGTCTTTCCTCTGAACCCATTGGCGATTTCCACATTTCGGTAGGCAAATACATTTTCCCATGGAACGAAGACATTATCGAGGACGATGACCGCGTCGTTTTCATCAAAGCGGCTGGATAACGGATAATCAAAAGGCGTTCCGTTCATCGCCGCTGTTAATTCATAAGATTGTCGGCTTATAATTTTCAATCCCGGTGCGTTCATTTCCACAAAGAAGATGAGCGCATGGTCCAGATCGTCTTCGACCATATCGACCGGCGAGTAGTTAGCGACAAAGTTGTAATTCGTGATTGCCGCGGATGTTCCAACCATCTTGGCACCGCTTACAATGATGCCATCATCCCGCTCTTTCACAACCCGGACGAAGACGTCTTTATTTTCATGGAGCGGCTTCGAGCGGTCCATTTGCGGATTGATGATCGTATGGTTACAGAACGGTACTTCGGTCATCGTTTTTTCATACCACCGTCGAGCATTGTCTTCGAATCCTTTATAAAATTCCGCGTAAGGTCCGAGATGCCCTGTGAAAGCCGCTTTGTAGTCGGGCGTTCTTCCCATGAAACCATAACTGAGTTTGGACCATTCCGCAATCGCATCACGCGCTTCCAATAACTCCGCCGCACTTTCAGACGCTTTGAAGAATTTCTGGGTACGAATCCCTTCCTTCGTCGTGGTCGTCAAAATTTTGGAAGACTCCTTGTCATGCAGCGCATCATAGAGGCGCGACATCGACCGGACCGAGTTTTGATACGCCGGATGCGTCGTCACATCATCGATCTCTTCCCCGTTCAAAAACACTTTGCGCCCGTCGCGCAAGCTTTCCATATAATCTTTTCCATCCATCATCCGCTTGCCGCTTTTCATATTTGTCATCGTTGTCATAGTATCCGCTCCTTCAATTTATCATTATTTTCTATCATCTTATACACTATAGTAAAGATTTCTAAAGCTTCTGTATACAACAATAATTGTCGGAGGTAAATTAATTCTAAGACAAATTTTGCTGGAGCGAAATAGATAGAAATAAAAAGACTTTTGAAAGCTGTAATAGTAGCTCCCAAAAGTCTATGTATAGTTACCCTTTCATGAAATCCGGAAGGAATGTCACGAGTTGTGGGAATAGGACAATAAGTGCTAAACAGAGAATCATCGCAAACAACATCGGTAGAACTCCACGGAAGATTTTCTCAATCGGAATCTCTTTCGCGACCCCGCTAATGATATAGACACTCAGTCCAAGAGGCGGTGTCACCAAGCCGATATTCATCACAAGTACCATGACAACCCCGAACCATACCCCATTGAATCCTAATTCAATGATAAGCGGGTAGACGACGGGTAGAGTAAGGACGAATATTGCCAAACCTTCCAAGAACATCCCTAAAACGAAGTATACGACCAAGATGAAAAACATGATTAGCATCGGAGAAACATTCAGTTCACTGACATATTGTGTAATGGAAACCGGTATACGGCTTAACGCCAAGAATTTACTGAAAATCTCCGCACCGATCAAAATGAAAAACATCATCGCTGTCAATCGTGTCGTCTCATTCAGCGATGCTTTGAAATCCGCCCAGCTCAGTCTTCTAGTGACGACAGCCAGTAAAAACGCACCGAATGCCCCAATCCCACCCGCTTCAGTCGGAGTGAAGAAACCAAAATAGATTCCACCGATACTTAGTAGAAATAAGGAAGCAAACGGCCACACGCTATTCAAAGATTTTACTTTGACGAGAAATGGTTTTCTCGGAGTAACGGGTGCAAGTTCAGGTTTTCTTACGACGATGAGGTAAATCACTACCATGAAGAGCGCCATCTGGAGCAGCCCGGGAATAATTCCGGCTATCAATAATTTCCCAATCGGCTCCATCGTTAAGACACCGTAGAGAACCAAAATGACACTTGGCGGAATCAAAATTCCCAACGTCCCCCCCGCCGCAACAGCGGAAGTCGACAAGCCTTCGTCATACTTATATTTCTTCATTTCAGGCAACGCAATTCTCGCCATTGTCGCAGTTGTCGCATTGACCGAACCCGAAATCGCTGCAAATAGAGCACTCGTACCGATTGTCGTAATGGCAAGACCGCCTCGGACGTGCCCGATCCACGAATCGACTGCTGTATACAAATCATTCCCAAACTTACTATAAGACAAGAACATCCCCATTAAAATAAATAGCGGAATAACACTTAAAGAATAAGAACTAGCCGTACTGAACGGTGTACTCCCCAATTGAACAAGCGCGGTCTCCCAGTTTCGGATGAACCCGATGCCGACAGTGCCCACAATAACTAAAGACACACTCACGGGAACCTTTAGCGCGAACAATACAAGTAACGCAATAATCCCGAGGACTCCAATCATTTCTGCACTCATGATTTCTTCACCGCCGATGCAAAATATTTAATTGCACTGACTAATGCGACGAGTGCAAAAACACCTAGACCAAAAGTAGCGATATAGAGAAATGGATACATTGGCCAACCTAAATCACTGGTTGTTGTTTGTCGTTCCATGATCCGTCCCGCATTCGCGAACACTTGATTAGCCATAAAGAGTAGCGTGACAAAAATAACGAGTTCTATTATTCCTTCCAAAAAATTTCTTGCTTTTTCCGGCAATTTCGTGACCGCAAAGTCGATGCTAATATGCTCTTTATGTCGATGCGTCATAGCTAAAGCAAAAAAAACAAGCAATGCGGAACTTAACTCCGTCATTTCAAAAGTCCCTACGATTGGTTTATTTAAGAAGTTTCGGCCAATCACATCAAAACTGATGATCAACATCATGAAGATCAAAAAACAATTCGATAAGAATAATTGAAAACTTGATAACTTATGTAATAAGTTATCAAGTTTTTTTAATGTTTGCGCCATAAGCTTCCACCCCTGTCTTATTGTGCGCCTAACTCTACTGCACGATCATAAACCGCTTGTCCCGGTAAACCTTTGTCTTCCATTTTCTTAATCCACTTTTCCACCGTAGGATTAATAAAGGTACTCCACTCAGCCATTTCATCATCGCTCAGCTCATAGATTTCGACACCTTTTTCTTTTGCCTTCTCAATCGCACGCTGTCCTACTTCATCGAAGTTAGTGCCAGCTTTGGCTGCCATTTTTTCTCCAACCAATTCTTTGATGGCCGCTTGGTTTTCCTCGCCAAGCTCGTTCCAGCTATTTTCATTCATCGTTACAAAGAATGTCGTCATATAGAAGTTCCCGACTGTTGCATAGTCGATCACGTCTACCAAGCTATAGCCTTCAATCGCTTCCCAAGGCGCGATCGTTCCGTCTACCACGCCTTTTTCAAGCGCTTCGTACGTTTCATTCATCGACATGGAAACTGGTGTAGCGCCAAGCGCCGTCAACCATTCATTCGTTTCCGCGGATGGAGATCGAATGCGCATTCCTTTTAGGTCTTCATAGCTTTTAACCGGTTTTCCGACCGTGAAGATTTGTCCAGGATCGGAAGTGGAAAGCCATAGTGGAACTGTTCCTGCATATTCCGCTTCAAATTCCGGGAATTCCTCGTAAAGCTGCCAAAGCATTTTGGAACCTTGCTCTCCTGTTTTACTCAAGAAAGAAAGCTCCATGACAGAAGTCATAGGAAATTGGTTTGGAGTGTAGCTGTTAACGCTCATCGCGATGTCAACAGCTCCTGTTGCCGCCGCATCAAACTGTCCATCCGGAGCCGCTAAAGACGCACCCGGGTAGGATGTAATTTTCACATTTCCGCCAGTCGCCTCTTCTACTTCTTTCACGAAACCTTGAACGATTACCGTTTCCATCTCATGGCTCGGTGGGAAGAAATGTGAAAAGTCAAGTGTCACTTCTTTCCCGGAAGCCGCGTCGCTTCCCGCGTTCGATCCTTCGCTAGAGCCGGATACCGGCACTTGTTCGCTTGGTTTCCCTCCACCACATGCGGCCAACAGCAAGCTCATCATCAGAAGGAACACAAATGATACAAGATGCTTTTTGTTTCTAACTGAACCCATCAATATTCTCACTCCCTTAAAATTTTAATAAACCTCATACTAAAGCTTCGAAACATGCCTCATTCAATTGATAACGTTTACAAGACGGATGTTTCTCACATCATATTGAATGGGGTTTATCAGAAATCATCATATATCATTTAATATATGTTATCAATACTTTTTAGTAAATTTTCAAATAGTTTGAAAGATACTTGACATATTGCTAAATAATTTTCCTATCCCTTGCCATTTTGAAAAACGCAGGATGTTCTAATATGTTATACTTGAGGCCGGTTTTTAGTTTAGATTGAAATCATATATAAATTCATATATCATAATGAGTATGAAAACAAAAATGAATAAACGTCAATATGCGTATAAAGTGATTCGTACAAGAATTGTTGATGGAACCTATGCCCCCGGCCAAAGAATCATTATCGACCAAATTGCGAAGGAGGTTGGCTCAAGCCATATTCCGGTCCGTGAAGCGATCCATCAGTTGGAATCCGAACAATTGATACAATACGAACCGAATATTGGAGCGGTTGTCCGTGGAATCGACAAAGATTTGTATATGGAGACTTTAGAGGTGCTTGCCTTATTGGAGGGATATGCCACTTCCTTGAGCGCTCCCCATATTCCATTGGAAGCCATCGAAAAACTGGAAAGCATTAACGAAGAAATGAAAAGAACATTGGAAAACTATGAGCTGGATCAACTCGGTCAGTTGAATCGGGAATTTCATTTCTACATTTACTCTTTCTGCCCGAACAAACTATTGATCAAAAATATTCAAGAGGCTTGGGATCGATTGGATATCGTCCGCCAGACCGGGTTCACCTTCTTGCCGAACCGGACTCCTCGCTCAATCGAAGAACATCGGAGATTGATTCAACTGATCCAAGAACAGGCGGGCAGCGACGTAATCGAAGAATACGCGCGCGAGCACAAGATGAACACTTTGCAAGCATTCAAAAAAAGCGAAAAACACTGATCGTTTCGGATCAGTGTTTTTTTGCATTTGGCCCTTCATTAGGTGCCTGTCCTCTTTACAGGGATTTGGATTTCCATCAAGAACTCATCTTCCTTATTCGAAATGAACTGATCGACAATTGTACGGATGATGAAATCCCCTATCGGTTCTAACCCGTTGTCTAATACATATTGATGGAGCACAGTTACATACTCCGGCGCGGTCTCATGCCCTCCACGGAAATACACACAGGCGTACTCCCCTTCCGGCAGCGTCGTGACGAGCTCCACGTTTTGGGCAGCTTTCCATTTTTCCGCCTCTTCCAACAGCAGAAAGATGGAGTCGTATTCGTAGAAGCAATTCCGCTGGAAGCGGTGAACGGACAACGTAAGGCCGACTTTGCCGATAAAAATAGAGGCAAAGTCTTGATGCTGCCGGTTTAATTTCCGCAAGGAGAGTTCCAGATCATAATGGGACCGGATTGATTCCTGCAGTTGGATGATTGTCCGTTCCTCCATCTCTTTGATGAAAGGGACGCCGATCTGTTTTATTTTTTTCAAGGATTCGAGCTCTTCGATCCGGATTTCCAGTTTCTTTTTCGCGATTTCCAACTCTTTCATTTTGTCATGAATCGTTTGTTTATGGGTGTAGAGAGTCTCGATGAAATCGTCCATTTCTCGATTGGACGTCTGTTTCTTGATATCCTTCAATGGGACGCCCAACGCTTTCAAATAGTTGATGATATCCAACAGTTTGAACTGTTCTACGGAGTAATAGCGGTAGCCCGTTTCCGGATCGACTTCATTCGGTTTGAATAAATCAATTTCATCATAATAGCGCAATGTTTTAATCGATGTATTATGCAATTTGGACATCTGTCCAATTGAAAATTTATTTTTCATCTCATTGCCCCATTTCACATCATTTCCATTATCTTATCAAACCAAAAAAGCGTATCAAAGGTTTTCATCTTTGATACGCTTTTTTTCTTATGCTTGCACCGGTTTATTAATTGTATGGACGGGCAACAGTTCACCTGTCAAGATATCTTCGACAGGGACCGCTTCTTCCACCCAAGTTTTTGGTGGCATGGCACCCCAGAACGTGGCCCGCTGCGGATCTTCGAGGTTCCATTTGATCGGCTCCCAATCCGGGTCGTTTGTGAAGTAGTCTCCTGTATATAATTCCATCCGGTTGCCGTCTGGATCGCGGACGTAAACGAAAAACGCATTCGATGTGCCGTGTCTGCCCGGAGAACGTTCGATATTCGCGTAATAGCCAAGCCCCGCCAAATGGTCGCATGCGTCCAAAATCGATTTCGCATCATCCATCCAGAAACCTGTATGGTGGAAACGTGGACCTTTATCGCTGATGAGCGCCAAATCATGGACACTTGGCTTTCTGTGCATCCAAGCCGCCCAAATCCTTTCATCCTCACCATGCCCTTTTACTGTATACTCAGACGTCCGAAAACCGAGATTTTCGCTGTACCAGGCATAGAGCTCGTCGATGTTCGTGATCGTGCAGTTCGCATGGTCAATCCTTTTAATCTTCACATTGCCTTGCAAATGATATTTTTGGAGCATTCTTTCTGCTTTATCCATTTCAAAGAAGAATTCAACTGGAATACCGCCTGGATCTTGGATGCGCAATGCACGGCCTTGCCCTTTTTCCTCTCCAGGTTGAACCCAGCGCTTTTTCACGCCTAGCTCTGTAAATAGTTTATCAAGCTCATCCAGATCGCTGTCAGCGCTTACACGATACGCAATATGCTTCAAGCTGGCCTGCTTGCCTTTCGTCAACATCAATGTATGGTGGTTGGCATCTTCCAAAGCCCGCAAGTAGATATGATTTTCATCTGATTCCGTCTCGATGAATCCAAGTCCTTCACAATAGAAATGTCTGGCCCGCTCTAAATCCGTCACCGTTACTTCTGCGTGATGCAGCCGGACAATGTCGAAGTTTTTCTTTGTCATTTTTACTCCTCCTCTGATGTGATTGATTTCATTATAAACTCTCCCCTTACTGGAGAGGCAATAGTTATCTGAAAGTTTAGCTCCACTCATTACATTAGCAACCTATCTTTATAATGGAGAGGCTTCTGTCAATTGCGGCTGTTGAAAGGTTTCCAGAAAGCGGCTTGCCGCCTTTGATAAATACCGGTCCTTCAACCAGATGATTGTGCCTTCCGTTTGAATAAGGCAATCTTCGATCTCGGTAATTTGCAAATCTTCATATAGAAGGAATTCAACAGTGGACTTCGGCAACATCGCATAACCGATCCCTTCCCGCGCCAAAGAAAGAAGCATCCCGGCATCCGGGCACTCACAAATGATGGATGGTTCAAAGCCGTGCTTTGCACACTCATCCAAAATCAGTTCGTATTGTCCCCTTCCTTTAACTCGATGGAGCAAAAGCAAAGGCAGCTCTGCTACATCTTTCATACGGATTCTCTTTTTTTGATTCCATTTTTTCGGCGCGACGAGGACATACGGTTCAGATGGCAATGCAATCGATGAGAAGTCTTCCATTTCCAAAGGCATCCGGACAATCCCAAGTTCAATCTCCCGATTCCGTAAGTATTCCGTCATCCGGAACGTATCCCCTTCTTTTAATCTGAACGTCACATCAGGGAACTGCTCTCGGAACTGCCGCAACCTTCCTGGCACATAAGGGAAACAGGATTTCACCGTGCCGATGGACAGGACGCCTTTCATCCCTTTTGCCACTTCCTCCACTTCCATGAAAGCCTCTTCATATTGAGAGAGCAGCTTTTTGGATTTATCATATAGCACTTTCCCCGGCTCTGTAAGTTCCAATTTCCGGCCGATCCGTTCAAATAAAAGGACACCCAGTTCTTCTTCCAATAGTTTAAGTTGCTGGCTCAACGGTGGTTGGGCCATATGCAATTTCTGCGCGGCTTTTGTAATCTGCTCTTCTTCCACTATCGTGACAAAATAGCCTAACCGTTTCAGGTTCAACTGTTTTCCTCCCTTCTAAGCAAATTTATATACGAATTAAATATAGTAAACAAACCATATATATATTTATCATATATGATAGCACGTGGTATATTGTCATTACAACCTTAATTGAATGAAAGGTTCAATAATTCTGATTTGGTAATGTATGCGGTTTCATTATGCAAGGAAAACTGAAAGGAGTTTTACAAATGGGAGCTAAGACAGGACAGCAGTATATCGATGGAGTCGACAAGGCCCAGGCGAATGTGTGGATCGACGGTGAGCAGGTGAAAGGGAAAATTTCCGAACACCCAGCGTTTAAAGGAGTAATGAAAACGCAAGGGGAATTATACGATTTACAATTCGATGCAGATAAAAAGGATTATATGACTTATAAATCTCCGACGACTGGAAATCAGGTTGGTACATCATTCTTGCAACCAAGAACGAAGGAAGACTTGGAAAAACGCCGCATGATGATCCAGACATGGGCACGCCATAACAACGGGATGATGGGACGTTCCCCTGACTATATCAACGCAGGTATGATGGCATACGGTTCCGCTTCTGAAATGTTCGGTAAACAGGACCCGTTCTATCAAAAAAATATGCAGGACTACTATGAGTATTGCCGTGAGAACGACTTGTCGCTGACGCACACATTGATTCAGCCACAGGTGAACCGTGCATTGAACTCGGCTCAGCTGCCTGATCCGTACATCGCTGCGCGTATCGTCGAAAAAACATCTGAAGGGGTTGTCATCCGTGGTGCACGCCTTCTTGCGACACAAGGTGGAATCACTGACGAAATCATGGTGTTCCCTTCCACGTTGCTGAAACAGTCAGATGAAGAAAATCCATATGCCTATGCGTTCTCGATTCCGAACAACACACCGGGCTTGAAGTTCATTTGCCGTGAGTCGTTCGATTATGGAAAATCCAATTTCGACCATCCGCTAGGATCCCGCTTCGAAGAAATGGACTCCATCGTAGTGTTCGATGATGTCGTCGTTCCTTGGAACCGCGTATTCGCACTAGGCGATGTTCAAGTATGTAACGAAGCGTACAACGAAAGTAACGCAGTTGTCCACATGACACACCAAGTTGTTTCGAAAAACGTTGCGAAGACAGAATTCATCCTCGGCCTTCTTCAATTGATGGTGGAAACGATCAACATCGGTCAGTTCCAGCACATTCACGAAAAAATGTCTGAAGTCATCATAGCATTGGAGACGATGAAAGCGTTTGTAACAGCTTCCGAAGCGAACGCGAAAGAAGACCGCTGGGGCATCATGACGCCGGATTTTGGTCCGTTGAATGCAGCGCGTAACTACTATCCTAAGATCTACCCACGCTTCAGCGAGATCATGCAGTTGATGGGTGCGAGCGGCTTGATGGCGATCCCGAACGAAAAAGACTTCGCTTCGGAACTCCGTCCTGATTTGGATAAATACCTACAATCGGCAACTGGCTCTGCATATGACCGCGTGAAGCTATACCGTTTGGCGTGGGATGTCTGCATGAGTGCGTTCGGTACTCGCCAAACTCTATACGAGCGTTTCTTCTTCGGCGATCCAGTTCGTATGGCAGGTGCACTTTATAATGGCTACGACAAACAACCTTATGTCGACCATGTCAAAGAATTCTTACAGCGTTCCGAGCAAGGTTCCCTTTCTGGAATCGGCAAATAAAGGAGGATGGTGAATCAAGTTTCACCTCCTTAACAGTTGTGTAATACTAGAGGGTGGAAGTAATCATTCCCCCTCTATTTTTTGGTTTGTAGTAGAGATTCCATTGGGGACATGACAGTTCGCTCGCGCCATGACAGTTTCCTGACTTGCCATGACAGTTCACCGTTTCCCCATGACAGTTCCGGCTTTTCCCATGGCAGTTCGCTAATTTCCCATGACAATCCACAAAATCGCTTTCATCCCCTCCTTCCGACAGCTCCCACTCCCTATAAAACTATCCCCACACTTAAAAAAAGGGGCTGTCCAGAAATTGGATTTTCCGGTTAAACACGCAAAAAGCAAGGGCTCTGGTCGCTTTCCGCGGGCCAGCCGACGAGCCTCCTCCGGCTTACAGCCGTGCGGGGTCTCGTCGGCCGGCTTTCCCGCAGGAGTCTCCCGGCGCCCTTGCTTTTTGCTAGTATCCAACTCTGTGCCTGGACTTTTCGGACAGCCCCTTTTCCCTGTCAATTCAATTAATTACCGTAAAGTTCGCTTTCCAGGTTGCCCATGAGTTCCCAGGCCCAGTTCTGAGCTTCAGGAGCTAAAGTTTCTTCGGCATATTCCATCATTTCTTCCACACTCATATCTTTCAACATGATGGTATCAGCCGATTCGGTTGGCATGTCGACTTTTTTGACGACTTTACTCTTTTGTTTCATTTTCAAGTTATACATATCCGGATCCATTGATCCATCGCTGAATGTGAAGTTATGATCTGCGCTCATCGAGTCGCTTTCATGCGTCGCATTTCCGCTCCAAACCACTTCTACATCTTGGTACCCGTCGGAGAATCCGAATGTCCGTTTAAAGGTACGCTTGGAACCGTCCAGATCCTCTTTCCCTTTGTAGGAGATCTTGACAGCATTCACATCTTCCACTGTCAAGGTGATCGAGTCTTCCGCTTTCTTGTCTTTCCAAGTCAAGTGGCCGTTGAATTTCAACACATTTTCTTCATCATCAGCTTCCTTGATTCCCATCGTATACTTCCATTGTTGCTCGTCTTTTTCCAACAATTGAACGCCTTCCATCAGAAGGGACTCCTCTTCTCCTTCTTCACCGCTCGTCACATCCAAAGAACGTTTGACGATGTGGTTCGAATCATGCCAGATTGTCGATGTGATTGTGCTTGGTACATCATCGATTGCATCCAAATCTTCGATGGCCGATTCCAAGCCTTCCTCGTATTGGACAATCATTTCTGTCAAATCACTCGCTGTTACATCTCCCGCAAAAGAAGACATGGCGATTTGGTCTTTGATCAATTCTTTCAGTTTTTCATCTTTTTGCATTTTTACTAGGACTTTTTCAATCAGTGCTTTGAATTGCTTTTCGTCAAGTTTCATCGTCGACTTCGTTGCTTTGATCTTCTTGTCGAACACCTCGACTTCTTCTTTCTCGCTTTCAAATGCCTCTTCCGGCAATTCATCGAAAATGAATTTCAAGTATTCTTCTTTCACATAAGTCGTCAGTTCGCTGGCGGATGAAAAATCAGTTTCGAACAGTTGGGCGAGACCTAGCTCATCATTCCCCTCATAGTCTTCATCGATTTCCCGCATGATCCGACCGAAATCCTTGTCGTCGAAACGAATTAGATCATCCGTGAATGGCAATGCCAATAAAGCCTTTTCCGGTGTTGCGAAATACTCCCCCAAATCAATTGAAGTGCTTCCCACTTCAGCAGACAATCCGATTTTCGTTTCTTTTTTTACCGGATCGAATACGTTCTGGAGCGTCAACTTCGAACTGTTGACAAGTGACTGGACTTCCTCCATGTCGTAGCCGATATAAGGATCATTCCATTCCGCTGACAGATCCAATGTTGTTTCTGTCGGCTTTTCCTTCTGGACATCCATCCACTTCATTTCATTTGCATAGCGATCTTTGAATAGATTACCCATTTGTTGCAATGTAGCACTTTCAGCCAAAAAGTATTGCACTTTCGGAGATTTACTAAATGCGAAATAAGCGGATGCGCTACCGCCTACAATGATAAGAGCAGCCACGATCAATGCTATGAACAACTTAGGTGACTTCTTTTTCAAGTTCTGTTCCTCCATTTTGACGTCCCCCTTCTTTAATTTGGATATGTCATCCAACGTCCTCAGTCATTCTACTATAATAGGAGCGAAAAAGATTCATTTTTCGCGGAAATAATCCATTTTTCGCGTTTTGGATTTCTTTCCTATTCACTAAATACCTAGTCTTTCAAAGAAAGAACCTTCCATCCGGGAAGATGGAAGGTATTTTTTCATTATCCTTTTTTTACAGTTTGTTTCTTATTCACCATACTATGAACTTCAGTAGGAAGACCCCATAGCTTGATAAACCCGACTGCTGCCGATTGGTCAAATTCATCGTCAGCCGTATACGTGGCAAGTTTTTCATCATAAAGGGAATTCACCGATTTCCGGCCTTCCACGATGGCATGCCCTTTGAACAGTTTGACACGCGCTGTTCCGTTGACGTATTGCTGGGTTTCTTTAATGAATGCTTCCAATGCTTCGCGTAACGGAGAAAACCATAAGCCGTTATAGATCATCTCGCTTAGCTTATGCGAGATGATTGGTTTAAAATGACTTACTTCTTTCACGAGCGTCAAATCTTCCAATTCCTTATGAGCCTTTAATAATGTGATGGCACCTGGCGCTTCATACACCTCGCGCGATTTGATGCCGACCAGGCGGTTTTCGACGTGGTCGATTCTTCCGACTCCGTGGTTTCCTGCGATATCATTCAGTTTAAGTATAAGTTCACTCAACGAATATTGGACGCCATCCAAGCTGACTGGCACTCCTTTGTTGAACTCGATCTCAATCACTTCCGGTATGTCCGGTGCATTCTCGATGGAATTGGTCAATCCATATGCCTCCTCCGGTGGCGCTGCCCAAGGGTCTTCCAAGATGCCGCATTCGTTGGCACGGCCCCAAAGGTTTTGATCCACCGAATAAGGACTTTCGAGGTCGATAGGAATTGGGATGTTCTTCTGTTTCGCGTATTCGATCTCCTCTTCACGGGACCAGCTCCACTCACGAACAGGAGCCAATACTTCCAAAGAAGGATCGAGTGCTTTGATCGCGACTTCGAAACGCACTTGGTCATTCCCTTTTCCTGTACAGCCATGCGCCACCGCCGTCGCGTTTTCCTGATGCGCCACTTCGACGAGTTTCTTGGAAATCAACGGACGGGAAAGTGCCGAAACGAGTGGATATTTATCCTCGTAATACGATTGTGCCTGCAATGCAAGCAAGACAAATTCTTGCGCAAATTCTTCTTTGGCATCGATGACGTAGCTGCTCACCGCACCGACTTTCAACGCCTTCTGCTTGATGAACTCCAAGTCTTTCCCTTCACCGACATCCAAACAGCATGCTACGACTGCGTATCCTTGATCTGTCAACCACTGGACGGCAACGGATGTATCGAGTCCACCCGAATATGCTAAAACAACTTTCTTTTTTGTCATTTTATAAAACTCCCTTCAAGCTCCTGGATGAATGTTTATGCGAATAATAGTATTTTTATAATATCATATCCAAGATGAAACACAATAGATTTTCTATTATTTATTTCAAATTTTATCAATCATGAAATAGAAGGTTGGATGCATACAATCCTAAGTATGCACGTCATTTCTAAAACAAAAAAACGGACACACTAATGAATCAGCGTATCCGTCTATCTTCTATATTTAGTTGATGCCGTGCGAAACCATCGCATTGGCAACTTTCAAAAATCCTGCAATATTTGCCCCCATGACTAAATCTCCCGGCTTGCCGTATTGGTCGGCCGCTTCCATACAACTTGTATAAATATTCTTCATGACACTTTGCAATCTTTCATCGACTTCCTCGGTAGTCCAGGAAAGCCGCATGCTGTTCTGTGACATTTCCATTGCCGAAACGGCCACGCCGCCTGCATTGGCCGCTTTCGCCGGAGCGAATAACACGCCATTTTCTTGGAATAGATGGATCGCTTCCAATGTGCATGGCATATTCGCGCCTTCTCCGACCGCTTTAACCGAGTTTGCTACCAACGTATGTGCTGCGATTTCATCCAGCTCATTTTGTGTCGCACATGGCAATGCGATATCACAAGGTATGGACCAAATACCCGAACAATCCTCATGATATTCCGCATTCGGATGGAATTTTGTATATTCCCAGATTCTCTTATTTTCCACTTCTTTTAATTGTTTCAATGTTTCCAGGTTGATGCCATCCTTGTCATAGATATAACCGCCCGAATCGCTGCACGCGACCACTTTGGCGCCTAATTGCATCGCTTTTTCAATTGCATAGGTGGAAACGTTTCCAGATCCAGAAACGATAACTGTGCTGCCTTTGAAGGAAAGTCCTTTCCCTTTTAGCATCTCATCCACGAAATAGACGGTGCCGTAGCCAGTCGCTTCTTTACGGCCTAGACTTCCGCCATGCTCCGGATCTTTTCCGGTGAAGACCCCTGCTTCGTATCCGCCTCGTAAACGGTTATACGTTCCGAACATGTATCCGATTTCACGCTTTCCAACACCGATGTCACCGGCCGGAACATCACGGTCGGGACCGATATGCCGGGTCAGCTCAGTGGCGAAACTTTGCGTGAATCGCATGATTTCACGTTCCGACTTCCCTTTTGGATCGAAGTCCGATCCGCCTTTCCCTCCACCGATCGGTTGGCCGGTCAACGCATTTTTAAAAATTTGCTCGAATGCAAGGAATTTCATAATACTAACGTTGACGGAAGGATGGAATCGAATCCCACCTTTATATGGTCCTAAATCACTGTTGAATTGAACACGGAAACCACGGTTCACCCGCACTCTGCCTTGATCGTCTTCCCAGGCAACTCGGAAAGTGATGATCCGTTCCGGTTCTGTAATTCTTTCAAGAATGCCATGTTCGATGAAATGGGGATGTTGGGAGAAGACGGGGCGCAGTGAATCGAAAATTTCTCTCGTGGCTTGCAAAAATTCTTTTTCATCCGGATTTCTCTTCTTTACCAATTCATATACTTCATGAACGTAATCGTTCGCTCTATTTTTGTTTGATTGAACTACATCCATTCTAGTCATTCGCAATCATCCCTTTCTTGTATATAATCAATTGCGCCTCGGTGTAATTGCGTCCGGATTTTGAATTGCGAATCGAACAGCGTAGGGGTCGGTTTGCCGTATTTCTGCGTTTTGTGCAGAAATTAAGGCGCTTTCATTATGTCGCGCTTAGACTGCCTTTCAAAATCTGTGACATCTGCCGGAGGCTCCATCTTTATTCAACAGGCGTTTTGACACCCGTTGAACCCCATCACCTGTAGAAGCAAGGTTTTCAGCTGAATAAAGATCAAGGATAAAGCTGCCGCTTCTCCATTATCAAACTTTGATTGGTATTTCACAATCTATTTAGTACATTTTTATATTATCGCCGAAAAATAGATTTGTTACAAGATTTTTTTTATTCTATATCTAAATATTATAATGGATTGTGTCTACTTTATGTAGAATACGAGAAAAAATAATTTACAGATGGCTGATTAGGGTGTATTATAACACTATTCAGACAAATGATTCCCGCCTTGATGAGCAAGGTTTCTGAACGGTTGTGTGGAAATGATAATTCAGGTGAAAGAGGGGAATTGAAATGAAAATTAAAAAAGTGTTCCGTGCAGTTGTCGGTGCCAATGTTATGCTGTTGATGACTTTTGCTTTTCTGCCAGCCTTGGTTTTTAATCCCGACATCGATTTCCTTCAATCCTTTATGAACTACCTGAATAAAGAATGATTAAAAAAATAAATGAACCGATGTGCGTTTACGCACTCCGGTTCATTTTTTTTCCGGACTTCATGTAATTTTGCGGATGTTAAAATTATCCTGCAGCAAAAGCCAATTTTGAGGGAATGCCAGACCCAACTTCCAGTACATGATTCCGCGTAATTGAAATTGTTTGATCAAATTGAACTTCGCTTGTATGCTGCGTGCATCTTCAAACCATACTTCATGTTGCACACCTTCCGCATCGATATAGCGGAAATAAGGCGCTTGTGCCACATAATCATACTGGATTGCCACATTCTGTTCGATGGCCAATGCAATAGCTTGTTGCGGACTGATTGCCCGTGCAGGGGCTCCCCCTTGTGGCGGATACGGGGAGGACCACTTATATCCGTATAGATTTTGGCCGAGAAACACCTTTTCCCGTGGTATTTGACTGACGGCATATTCGACGACGGCTTGCACCGGTTGAATTGGACTCACCGCTTGAGGCTCGCTAAATGTATATCCCCATTCATAAGTCATAAGTGACACAAAATCCACAATCTCCCCATGCGCTTTATAATCATGCGCCCCGTAAATCCCCGTTCTGATATCACTCGCTTTCGGAGCCAAAGCGGTGGAGATCGTGAAGCCCGCCGCATGAAACCGATCCCTTGCTCTTCGGAGGAAAGTATTATAAAGTTCGCGATCCTCCGGAAAAAGCAGCTCAAAGTCAAAATGGATGTCCCTGAAACCTACCCGATTCGCTTCTTGGACCAAGTTATCGAACAATCGATCTTGCACGGCTTCATCCGTAAAAATGGCATGGGCCAAATCAGCACTGAAAGCGAATTCCTCCAAATTGGTGACAACAAGGGCATTCGCTGCGCCCGCATCTCTTACAATTTGTGGAATATTATCGAGAGGTGGAGCTTTTAGCGATCCATCACGCAAGACTTCATAACTAAACATGGCCATATATGTCACCTGTCCTGCCCGTCGTCTGACCTCGTCAATGTATGACTGACTGACAGGCGCCCGCGGCTCTGCATAGAGAAGAACTTCCGCGTTCATCTTCGGACGGGGTGGAATATAAAGCCGTAGTCCTACCTGCAATGTAGCGGAAGGGGAAATGCCGTTGATTCTCGCCAATTCAACATAAGACATCCCATACATCCTTGCGATCGAATACAACGATTGCCCCGGTTGCACCCAATGATACTGCCCTATAATCGGGATGACCAAGGCTTGCCCTATGACTAAACGTGATGGATCCGGTATTTCATTGGCCTCCGCAATGTCTTGATACGGGATTCCGTAAGCTTGCCCTATGCCATACAATGTTTGGCCGGGTTGAACAACATGGATTTGCATCAGATCATCTGCCTTTCATTGACAAAAATATCCTCGTAGTTAGTCTATTTTTGCAGGCGATGGATTATGTCTCCGGACCAAGTCTTTTCATGAATAGATTGGACCTCTGTTGCCATACTATCCCCGATTGACCAAAATACCGCAAGGAGGATATGCAGTGACTCAAAATCCATTCGGGCAAACCCACCAGAACATGCATACGGGATCCGTTCCACAGGAAATGAACCATGGCGGACACGAATTATTCGATGTCCACGAAGTGTTATCAGGGGCTATCGCTTCACTGAACATGGCGATGCTGATGCGTCCACATGTCAAAGACCCCGAACTGCTCGATATACTCGACCGTCAATACCGTTTCACCTTGGACGAGTACAACATTACCGTCGAATGCTTTAAAACCGGACGTGACCCGTCCCATCCGACACAAAGCTATAAGATGAAGCAAGGCAATGATTTCATTTATGGAATGAAATCTTCCCAACCGAAGAAACCGATCATGAACGAGTCCGAAATTTCGGATGAAATCATTTCCGGCTTTTTATTGGACGCCGCCAAAACAAGTGCTTCAGCAAAGACGATGGCCGCTCTCGAAACGACCAATCCAGTCGTACGCCGCGTTTTAGCCGACTCCGTGCCAAACTGCATCGAAATGGCTTACGAGCTGTCGATTTATCAAAATAAACACCACTACTACCAAGTGCCGCAACTGGCCCAGCAAGATATGCAACAAATATTGAATGCCTATGCCCCAGCTGGTCAACCGGGCATGCCCCCGAATAGTCCGATGCAGTAACCACATGAGAAAGAGGCTCTCCGAATCGGAAGCCTCTTTCTTTATGATCTTGCCAGTATGGAGTTGACGAGGTGCATCGGCGAGTTTTCGAAAAAGGAAAGATAATGCATGGGATGGCGCTTCGGGAAAAGTTGTTTGCGGATTTCCCGATTGGTCAACCCTTGCCCCGCCATGTGGAGAACTTCCTGCTGAATTCCGGTCAAATAGTCCAACTTTTTTTCAATAACACTTCTTCCATTCCGGATCACACCGGCATGCGAACAAATATAAGTCTCGAAATCATACGTCAACACCTTGTGCAATGATTGGATGATGCCTGGAATCGACTCGAATGCAAATGAGCTTTTTGGAGATGATTGGACGTACAAATCTCCCCCGAACATCCATCCCTTTTCTCGATTCCATAACGCCACATGATCATCCGCATGGCCCGGAGTATGAATGACCTCCCATTCATAATTTGGTGTCCGATGCCTCTGTTGAAGGGGCAGCGCCTGAAATGGCTTCCGTTCACCCCAAAACACTTTCCGGTAGAAAGGAAGATCCATGTCCCGCTCACATGCCGGTATTCCAATCTCGTGTAAATAAATAGGAATCTGTTTATGCCGCTGAATCCAATTCGCCATCCCGGTATGGTCTTCATGATGGTGGGTCAATACCACTTCGTTCATCTTCCATTCTTCGAATAACGGAATTAGTTCCGCCCTCATCTTGGAAGGCCCCGTATCAATCAGCAACCCATCGATAAAAAAGACCGAAACGAATAATCGCTGGCTGCCAAATGAAACGGTCAGTTGGGCTTGCTCCAAATCTTCAAATTTTTTCAGTTCCATTCCCTATCCCCCACATCATCTCGACTTCGCAGTGATACCGGAAGGCACTTTCGCCTCGAAACGCATCAATTCTCCCGTCCTCGGATGGATGATTGCGATAGCGAAAGCATGCAGACCGAGACGTTTTAATGGATTTCCTGTTGCCCCATATTTTCGATCCCCGACAATCGGATGGCCGAGCTCTTCCATATGGACACGGATCTGATTTTTCCGGCCTGTTTCCAATTGAACTTCCAACAACGTGAACCGTCCGTTGGAACGGATTTTCCGATAGTGCGTCACCGCATGCTGTCCCCCATTATCGGTCGGACTGGAAAACATCTTAAACGTTTTGCTTTCTTTCAGCCATGACGAAATCGTCCCTTCGTTTTTCCCGACGACGCCTTCCACGAGCGCGATATATGTCCGTTCCTTCACCCGTTCATTCCACGCGTTTTGCAAAATATGTTTCACCTTTTCACTTTTAGCAAACAGGAGAACCCCCGATGTATCCTTATCCAACCGATGGACAATGAAAATCCGATTCCTCGGATTTTTTCGCAGGACATAGTCTGTCACTTGACGATAAGCGGTCATCTCCCTCTCGTTCCGATCTGCCATCGTCAGAATCCCCGCTTCTTTATTCACCACAAGGAGATCATCATCTTCATAGAGGATGGATACACCTTTCAAATCACTCTCGCTTTTCGCAGCCTGATTGCTGATGATCGCAACCTGCTGCCCCGGTTCCAGTAAATGATTATATTGGGTCACCACTTTGCCATCAACAGTCACCTGCCCACGTGCCAACACCGATTTGACCGAGTTGCGGCTGCTCTTTTTCATGCAGCCGAGCAAAAAGGAGAGAAGTTCCATCTTTTCCTCCACGGTGTATTGTTGGGCATCCTTCCCGGACACCCCGGGCTTGCTCCGCTTTCTTTGCATCGTTCGAATCCCTCACTCTCTTCATATCATTATAACTGCCTTTTTCCATAAAACCCACTCTAACCGCCAGCCCGTGCATACATTGCCATCATTCCCCAGACGCTGTATGATGGAATGAAGAATTATTTCAAAAAAACATCAAAAAGGTGATGACGATGCGCGTTGCAATCTTCGACTTCGATGGTACCTTATATTCATCCGAGACATTCCAGTTATTAATGGACCATCTTAAGCACCACCCGATCCATCGCTCCAAGTATAAGACCTTTTTCCGGACCATTCTCCCGCCCTACATAGGTTATAAAATGAAACTCGTGCCCGAATCCCGGATGAAGGAACGCTCGATGCAAATTTATCTGGATTCCTTAAAAGATTTGTCACAATCCGAAATGGAACATTATTTTGCGGAACTGGTCGATCCTGTCCGTCAGGGGCTTAACGAAGAGATCGTCTCCAGACTGCGGCAGCATATCGAAAACGATATCCAAGTGATGCTAGTTTCGGGGGCCTACACTCCGTTTCTGTATGCCGTGACGCGGGATTTGCATTTCGATGAAATCATCGGAACAGATATCCGGTTTACAGATGATCAGAGAATCGACTGCAGCACCCCGCTCTTTCACATCCAGGGACCTCGAAAAACGGAAAAGATCAAAGAGGCATTGATCGGAAAAACGATCGACTGGGAAAATAGCTTCGCGTACGGCGATAGTTTGTCAGATTTGCCTGTATTGGACCTGGTCGGAAATCCGGTGGCTGTCAATCCGGAAAGCCGTTTGAAAGCGGTCGCACAACAACGGAATTGGGAAATCTTATGAAAAGGGGCTGTCCGAAAAGTCCAGGCACAGAGTTGGATACCAGCAAAAAGCAAGGGCGCCGGGAGACTCCTGCGGGAAAGCCGGCCGACGAGACCCCGCACGGCTGTAAGCCGGAGGAGGCTCGTCGGCTGGCCCGCGGAAAGCGACCAGAGCCCTTGCTTTTTGCGTGTTTAACCGGAAAATCCACTTTCTGGACAGCCCCTTTATTATTTACTTTTATTCCCAATCCCCTTCTCTTAGAAACTAGAATCTGAAGAACTAATGCTTCCAGCTAGAGTGAGAAACTTGTATTTTTTCAATGTCTAATATTCTCGCATTCTTCATTATCCTCTTCAAAAAAGGCGATTTTCGCTTGGACGATTTCTTTTCTTTCCCATGTTAAACCTTTCCTCGAAACGGCTGATCCCCACAAATTCTTTGTGAAACATTTAACAAATTCAATAAACTTCGTCAAAACGATAACTAATAAAAAAATTTTATAGCTGGTCGTAAGACCTCCTAAACGTTGTTGTAACAGCAATGAAACCGGTTACTTAATTCAAATATTTTGATTTAAACAAATACTTCATCTTGTATTTTGTTTGGATTCGTGTTAATAATTTATATTCATAAATAAAAATCTACAGAATGGGGTATGTTACATGACAGGACGATATGAGTCTTCGTTGGAAATGCATCAAATTCATAAGGGAAAAATGGAAACTGTTTCGAAGGTGCCACTGGAAAACAAAACGGACCTAAGTTTGGCGTATTCTCCTGGTGTTGCAGAACCCTGTGTAGAAATCGCGAACGACCCCTCTCTAGTATACGAATATACAATCAAAGGGAATTTAGTGGCCGTTGTAACGGACGGAACGGCCGTATTGGGCCTGGGGGATATCGGACCGGAAGCGGCGCTGCCCGTCATGGAAGGAAAAGCGCTTTTGCTTAAACGGTATGCGAACATCGATGCATTCCCAATCTGTCTGGATACGAAAGATGTCGATGAAATTGTACGCACTGTGAAGTTGATGAGCCCCACATTCGGCGCCGTTAATCTGGAGGACATCTCGGCACCGCGCTGCTTCGAAGTGGAGAGACGGCTTCGAGAGGAGTTGGATATCCCGGTTTTCCATGATGACCAACATGGAACGGCGATTGTCGTAGGCGCTGGTTTATTGAATGCGTTAAAAGTGGTCAATAAAGAAATCGAATCGGTGCGGGTCGTCGTGAACGGCGCTGGCGCAGCAGGAGTCGCAATCATCAAGCTCCTTCTCAATCTCGGATTCAAAGACGTGATCATTTGTGATTCCAAAGGAATTATTTATAAAGGCCGGCCAAATGACATGAACCCGATCAAATATGAAATTGCAGAAATCACCAACCCTCGTCAGTTGTCAGGATCTTTGCGGGATGCAATGGAAGGTGCGGATATCTTTATCGGCGTGTCAGTCGCCAATATTTTGACAAAAGATTTGATTGACAGCATGAACGTGGATCCGATCGTATTTGCCCTCGCGAATCCCCTGCCGGAAATCGCACCGTCTTTAGCGCAGGAATTTGGAGTGCGAATTATCGCCACAGGAAGATCGGATTATCCGAATCAGGTCAACAATGTCCTTGCATTCCCAGGAATTTTCCGCGGTGCGCTCGACGTACGCGCGACGGAAATCAACGAAAGCATGAAATTGGCGGCGACGCACGCTATCGCGGACATCATCGACGATTCTGACCTGAGGGACGATTATATCATCCCGGATCCGTTCGATGAGCGGGTGGTCGACAGAGTGGCCAAGGCAGTCGCACGAGCCGCCATGGATTCGGACGTTTCCGTCACTAAACGTTTGCTCTTGAATAATTAATATCCAAACTTCGAATCACTAGGGCGACTAAGATGCCGGGATTTTATAATTTCCTAGACGACAAAAAAGCCGTGAACTATGATGTTTACGGCTTTTTCTTCACTTTTCACCCATCTCCCAGATCAACATGAAGGGTTCCATCCGATTGGACCTCAGCGTAAAAAACTTGGTCTAGCTGACCGATTCCTTGCTTCTTTAACTGCTCGGTCAGCCATTCCTCGGTCAAATTCAGTTCTTTCAGGTTTTCGGGAATCAATTGATAATCGGAAATGATTTCTGTTGGAACATACTTCGGTTGTGGCGCCGGTGCCTTGACGTCTTTTTTTGTTGCAGGTTCCAGATCGCTTTTCTTCATGACACTTAACTGACCATTCGTCTCCAGGATAGCATATTGCACATCCTTTATCGAAAAGATACTTTGTTCCCTTAACATCATGTTCAAATCGTTCAGATGAAGGCGCGTCTTCTCAAGAGATATTTTCAGCAACTTCCCGTCCCGGATGATGATGGTCGGCTTATCATCGAAGAGGATCCTTGCTTTTTTCGATTTGAATGCTATGAAATTTGTCAGTACTGTCAAGACTGCCCACCAAATCATTGCGACCATCCCATCCAAGAACGGCATCTTCGATTCTCCCGCGATATCCGCCGCAATCGACCCGATGGTGATCCCGGTTACGTAGTGGAAAAAGGTCAATTGGGATATCTGCTTCTTCCCCATGAACCGGGCAAGGACCAGCAACACAATAAATGCCAATGTCGTCCGAATGATCATTTCCCAAAAATCCAGCTTTAACATATCCTCCATCTCTGCTTGCACCTCCAGCTACCCGAAGTGTCTCACTAAACGGGGCGAGGTATACATGCCATAAGAAGGCTCCCTTTACTCCTGATCTTCTTGGGTGTCGTTCTTTTTGTATAACGTCAAGGAACGTTCGCTGCCTTGAGCTAACTGTTTGGAGGACGGTGAGCCGGCTTCTATTTTCTCTGCAAGAAAGTGGGTTCGTTCGAAAAAGATGGACCGCAAATGATCCAACCTCCTCATAATTTTATCGATGAGCCCTTCTTGGTTGTCCAACCGCTGCATCACTTCTTGTTGTGCATTCTCATAATCCGCTTTCCACTCCACCATTCGATGTTGGGCTTCCGTTTGCTCCCCTAACCGATTTACCAGATCTTTATTCAGTTGTTCCAGATGATTCAATCGCCCCTTCATTTCTTCCATCGATTTCCAGATCGGAAACCATTGCTGCTCTATGGACTGCTGGAATTCTGCCTGCAATCGAATATGTTCCAGCTTGATTTTATTGAAAAGCCTCAGCATGTCTTCTCTTATCGCCTCGTCCTGCTCCTCATGCTGCCGCTTGGCAAATGACTGTTCCTCCATCAATTGATGCTGAATCGCTTGCATCCGTCTTTGCTGCCGGAGCACATTTTCCAATGCGGAACGCTGTTGCCGGAATATCGACTGCTGTTCTTCCTTCCAATCGGTGAGGAAATCCTTTTTGAACGAGTCCTGGTTTAACCCGTCCATGCGTTCGCTATTGCGATAGATGGCGGAATGATGATCGGTGTTCATATATAAACCCATTACGACCCTCCCTTTCTTTTTTATCTTATGCCTCGTAAAGAATTTAGCTACTTGTAAATCAAACCCTATAAATTTTAGTGGTATTATAAAAAGAGAATGTCATGAGGAGTGTATAAAAATGGAAACATTCATCAAAACGGAGAAGCAGGAAAAACTCTTACATAAGATCAACGAACTGAAACCCCGATTCAAAGAAAGGGAACCGCAATTGGATGCGCTTGGTTCTTTCCCCTATGAGGACTTCCAAGAATTAAAGAAAATCGATTATCATCGGCTGACCTTGCCAAAAGAGTACGGAGGCCAAGGGTTAGGCTTGTATGAATACATTTTAGCCCAGGAAGCGATTTCAGAAGGCAGCGGATCAACTGGTCTGTCGATCGGCTGGCATAATGGGATCATTCTACAATTCGTTGAAAATCGGCATTGGGATGAAGATGCCGCGGATTGGCTCTTGAAAGAGGTTCGTAAAGGGGCGCTCATCAATACGGCAGCTTCCGAAAACAATGCAGGGAGCCCATTGCGCGGTGCATTGCCGACCACGACGGTTAAAGCAGCCGGGGATGAATTGATCGTCAATGGGGAGAAGACTTACACTTCGGTCTCCCCCGTCCTCGATTATTTCCTTGTGACGGCGACCAACGAAAACGACGAGGTAGATCTTATCATCATTCCTCGCCATGCTCCTGGCGTGTCGATCAAAGAGACATGGGATATGTTGGCAATGCGCGGCACGGCCAGCCATAACCTGGTGCTGGACAATGTGAGGGTACCGGTGTCCAACATCCTGCAGCGCAACTCATTGAAGAAGCCGGAAAACAAAGGATGGCTGCTCCATATCCCCGCATGTTATATCGGGATAGCAACAGCCGCCAGATCGCATGCTTTGGAATTTGCCACATCCTATATCCCGACATCCTTGGGCAAGCCGATTGCCGAAGCGCCGAATATCAAACAGTTGATAGGTGAAATGGAGATGGAGTTAGCAACAGCGCGCCATCTTCTTTACGGAACGATCGAGCGCTATGAACGGGCGAAGGACCGTTCTCGTTTCGACGAGGCGCTCAGTGTGACGAAAGTGGCCGTCACCAATACGGCGATCCAGGTCGTGGACAAAGCGATGCGCATCGTCGGATCCCGTGCCATGGCCGAATCCAACCCGATGCACCGGTATTACATGAACGTTCGAGCAGGCTTGTATAATCCACCGATGGAGGACATGGAAAAGGCGAAACTGGCGCAACAGGCAATCCAGACTTTTTTAAATAAATGAAAAACCCTCGCCAATCGACATGTCGGCGAGGGACTGCTCCTTAATTCCATTCGTACGGGGTTTGTTGATAGACATAATAGTTCAGCCAATTGGAGAACAACAGATGTGTATGGGAACGCCAGGAGTTGACCGGGCTGGCATTCACATCGTCATTCGGGAAATAGTTTTCAGGCATCGCAATGTCGATGCCTTTTTGCAGATCGCGCTCGTACTCTTCAGCCAAGGTATTGGCGTCGTATTCCAGATGGCCGGTGATCATAATATGTTTTTCATCTTTGGAGATGATAATAAAGGCTCCGGCATCATCCGATTTGGCCAATAAAATCAGACGTGGGTCTTTTTCAATATCTTCCAATGCCACTTCGGTGTAACGGGAATGCGGCGCTTTGAATTCATCATTGAATCCGCGTGCCAGATTGATCGTAGGATCAGTCAACGTATGATTGTAGACCCCGGAGCACTTGTGAGGAAGCTTGCGCTTATCGATGCCGTAATGATGGTACAGCGCTGCCTGAGCTCCCCAACAGATATGAAGCACGGAAGTGACGTTGTTCTTCGACCAGTCCATGATCGTTTTCAATTCTTCCCAATAATTCACATCTTCGAATTCCAAATGCTCGATAGGAGCGCCTGTGATAATCATCCCGTCAAAGCGACGGTTTTTCACTTCATCGAAAGTTTGATAGAACGCGTCCAAATGAAATTTACTCGTATTCTTCGATTCGTGGGTAGCCATCGTCATGAACGTAATATTCACCTGTAATGGCGTATTCCCCAACAGCCGAAGGAGCTGTACTTCGGTCTTCTCCTTCTCTGGCATCAAGTTCAGGATTACAATATTCAATGGACGGATATCTTGTGATACGGCCCGATCTTCGTCCATGACAAAGATTTTTTCTTCTTTCAGTAATTCCCCTGCCGGCAAGTTTTTCGGAATATTAATCGGCATGCCCTATCTCTCCCTTTCATAGGTCAATTGAAAATCAAATACTGAAAACCCTCTTTTCATATGATAAGAAAAGAGGGTTTGGTCATTCGCTCTGTTCTTATCTCTCAAGAATTCATTCTTGATGGAAGTAGCACCTTTCTCACGGAGTAGAGGTTGCTGAAGCGTCATCGGGCCAGGTCCCTCAGCTTCTCTGGATAAGAATATTTGATTGTATTATTAAGTCTATTCTTAATTATACTATTAAAAACCGGAAAGTAAACGTCCATTTAACCGAGATTAGAATTTTCTGCCTGATGCGTCGAAAGTTCTGTTATAGGACTTTTTCTTATTTCTGGCGTTTTTTAAATTTTCCAGTACAATGAAGATAAGTTATATAAAAAATAGAAGTAAAGGAGAATTCAACTATATGCGAAGTTTAGGTATCGTGAGAAAAGTAGACCAGTTGGGCCGTATCGTCATTCCAAAAGAATTGCGAAATACGTTGCAACTAGGTACAGGGACCCCTATGGAGATCTTTGTGGATGAGGATATGATCCTATTACGCAAATACACGATCAGCGAAGCCTGTGCTGTAACAGGAGAAGTGACGCCGGAAAACAAGATGTACTCCAACGGCATGTACTTGAGTCCGAAAGGCGCGCAGATTCTACTTGATGAAATTGCACAGAATCGATAATCATGGAATCATTTTCCATTGAAAACAAACCGCTGCTCATATATAATCAATATACAAGCTGCATTGTTCGTATACACATTAAGTTTTAACCTTTAAGCTGTAAAAGGGAGTTTTATATAAGAACTGGAATGGCAGGCCCGATTCCTTAGGCAATCGGGACAAACAGGAACGTTCTTGCGAACACCCACTTTGAGGAGTGGTGGTTTAAAACTTTCTATGATACCTATACGGCAAAGGCGGCTTTCCATTTTTAAAAGCTTGGAGTTACTCTTCTACGAAGGGTAGCTCCTTTTTGTTTGAGTTGGTCGACACATGATATACTGACGGATATGGCCATACATCGGATGAAGGAGGTATTTGCCATTGAAACGTCTTGTCATTACAGGCTATAAACAACATGAGCTCGGTATTTTCGATGAAAAACACCCCGGCATTCGCTTTGTGAAGAAAGCGATTGAGAAACGACTCATTTCGTTGTTGGATGAAGGGCTGGAATGGGTGCTCATCAGCGGACAATTGGGCGTCGAGACATGGGCAGCGGAGGTCGTGCTTGGATTGAAACGAGAACACCCCACCCTCCAGCTCGCCGTCATGCCGCCTTTTTTGGAGCAAGAGAAGAATTGGAACGAGACGAAACAGGAGAACTATCATTCCATCGTCGCCCAAGCCGACTTTTACAAACCGCTCACCAATAAACCATATGAAGCACCGTGGCAATTCATTGAGAAAGATAAGTTTTTCTTGAGGAATTCGGACGGTATGCTGCTTGTGTATGACGAGGAGAATGAGGGATCGCCAAAATTTGTCAAGCGGATGGCGGATCAGTTCGTGGAGAAGACCGGTTATGTAGTACTTTCGATTACGGCGGATGATTTGCAGGTCGTTGCGGAAGAGGAACAGTTGCAGGATATGTACCAAGCTCCCGATTTTGACATGTCGTGAAGCTTGGTTTTTTTTATTCATTTCTTCGGGTCGATCTTATTCTTATTCTCTTTCTTGGCTGCATTGTTCTGCCCGATCACTTGAAGGTCATCCACGCTTCGATCATAACCATATCCGTATTCTTCCCGGTCCTTTTGGTTCTTGTTGTTTTTATTCGCAGTCATTCTACTCACCTCCACTCTGTTAGACTGTTCCCTCCCGCTGCTTTTATGCGAAAAGATTGGTTTGCTTGCGCCCGCCTGCGGGTTTCTTGCACCCTGGACTGTTTGATCACAATTATCGACAGTTTCCTTGCACTCCTGGTATAAAAAAAGCTGAGCTTCGGAGCGCTCAGCTTTTGTCCCGTCTATCCACACAAGATTGGATAAAACTGGTGAATATGTGCAGGGATGGGGCATCTCCCGCCACGGCAAGCCGCTCAGGATGCCATTGGACCCCAAGGAGGAACTGCCCTTCCCTGCCCTCGATCGCTTCTACCATTCCATCGTTTGAGAACGCGGAAATGCGAAGCGATGCCGCCACTCTTTTCACAGCCTGATGATGAAAGGAGTTTACTCGGAGAAAAGGTTCCCCGACGATTTTTTCCAGAGCACTCCCCTTTTCCAGTTTCACTGTATGTGAAGGATGAGATCTCGGAGCTTTTTGAGAATGCTGCACTACGGGATGCTCTATCTGGCTTTCCATATCCTGAAATAAATCCCCTCCAAACGCGACATTCAGCAATTGGATTCCACGGCATATGCCTAGGATCGGTTTATCTGCCGCTCTCATTTGCCGTACTAAGGCGATTTCCATCCGATCACGTGCCGGAGACACATCCCCCAGCTTCGGATGCGGCTCTTCTCCGTAGCATTGGGGATCGATATCCTTCCCGCCTGACAGCACTAAACCGTCCAGCAAGGAAGCCGCCTGCTCCGCCTCTTGTTCAACGCCGGCCGGAATGATGAACGGCAGCCCTCCCGCCTGTACAATGGCAACCATGTATTCGGAATCGATTTCATGTTTTCCATCGAAGTTCATATTCGATGTCAATCCGATGACTGGTTTCATGCCGCGCCTCCCTACACTTTACTCGCCAAGTCCGTTGATGAAGTTCTCGATTTCCTCTTTCGTCTTCCGGTCTTTGCTGACAAAGCGTCCAGTCTCCTCGCCATCCTGATACGCGATGAAGCTTGGAATTCCGAAAATGTCCATTTCTTGGCATATGTCAATGTAATCATCGCGGTCTACATATATGAATGTATATTCCGGATAGCCCGCTTCGATACCCGGTAAAATAGGCTCGATCACCCGGCAGTCCGGGCACCAGTCTGCAGAGAACATGAAAATTGTCTTTCCTTCATTTTTCAACGTCTTGAATTGTTCGATTGACTCCAACTTCTTCATTTCCCGATTCCTCCAATTGATATTTACGCTTTGGCGTAGTATCTAGATTTTTTCATTCTTAGGCTGAATTCAATTAAAACTCCACATTCCCCATTTTCCGATATCGACAAAGCCGATCCGCTTGTAAATGGTTCCCGCATCCGGATTGTCATAAAATAAACAAAGCATTTTACCCTCGTTCAGCAATTCTTTGCATAGAACCGACATGCAGTAGGAGGCGAGCCCTTGCTTTTGATGTTCCGGGAGTGTCCCTACCCCCACAATCATGGCCGATTGGCTGTTTTCGGCTGTGCTGGAAGCCGAGCTGATGATTTGCCCGTCTTTCTCGTTATACCAAGTCCGTCCGCTGCCGTTGCGCAATGTTTCCCTATTCCGTTCGACGTCGAATGTGCTGGTTGCAAATTCGGGAACCCCTCCCAATTGCTCCACAATCCGTTCCGCATCGTCCGGGACTGCCCGTTTCACTTCAATGTGAGACGGAACCTTTTGCAGCCGGTCAGCCTGCTCGCATTTTGCATAATGGAGAATCCGCGGGTCGGCCGGTTGTTTATTCAAATATAGCGCGACTTGGCGGATGATTGATTCAATACCGGAGAGGAATTTGAAATCTCGGTCTTCGTTCATGATTTTTGCAAACCCTTCCGCATCGAATTCCCCTGGCGCATAGACAATGTAATTATCAATGAATTTCAAAAGAATGGCGCGCAAATGCCCACTTTCTGCGAACTCGCCCCATAATGTCTGAATCGGGTTGTCGAATCCGTACACCTCGATATCCCCAATGATGAATAAATTTTCTGCTGGTCGTTCCGATACGAATTGCAACGCGTTTCTCCGATCGGCTTCCGTTAATTTTCGAATCATGGACCATCCCCCTTTTTCCAATCTTACAGCAAAAAAATGCGAAAAGAAACTTGCCTGGTTTTCAGGCATTTCCTTTTCGCATTTTTCCGATATTTATTCAGGTGGTTGGTGAATCTTTATGAAGAGGGGGTGGGATGATCCAGCCCTTTTCCTTATTCATGCGCAGCAACTTGCCGCCGAACATTGCTTTTGCCGCTTGGAATTTACCGAACATCATGGCGATATCCTCCCGCAGACATTGGCCCATCACTTGGCTGATGGAAACCATTGCTTGCCCGACATTGATCGAGACGGCAGCGCTGATTTCCGGATCCATGAACCGGGCACCTGGAGGAATTTCCTCCGCATCGGCTTTTGGCCTTTCCGGCAGGGACGGTGGCGGAGTAATCCCATTCTCTTTCAAAACCTTTTCGAGTTCCTTATTTTCCGACCGCATCTCTTTGACCGCTTCATCCAACAATTCAATCAGGTCACGGTCTCCTGCATGGTTCATGAAGGCTTCATACGCACTAATCAGCCCGTTATTCGCACCTACGTATGCCCAAATCCCGATCACTTCTCCGTAATGCAACGGTTGCTCTTTCGGATTTCCACTTAAAATGCCCAATTTCAGCCATCCTCTTTTCATTGTTTTTTCCCTGCTATTCCGGGTCATCACTATTATGTGAAGCTGGCGTTTTCCTCTACAGATTTTCACAATCATAATTACCCGCGTTCGGGAAAAGCTAAAGTACGTAGAAAAAGGAGGCTTTTCAAGTGCGTCATCGGATTTTAGTCCCCCTGTATTTTCTCATGCTTCTGTCCGTTTTCATCACGGTCGTTTCCGCAAATGAAGAGCCGACGAGGGAAGAGATTTTACAGAACCGGATGCAGTTGTATTTGCATTTTGAAGATGAATCCATTCCTTGGTACCACTTGGCGGCAATCGATCAATTCGAGCGGAATATCCAGCAGGTCCGGAAAGACATCCCGAAAAAAGATGGAGCAATCTCCATTACCTATTCCAATGAATTTTGGGCCGGTGCATTGAATCCCTACCCGGAAGACACTTCTCCTCAATCGATTGCTTTTTTTGCGGGCAATGGTGCGGATGGCAACGGGGATGGAGTAGCGGATCCAACTGCCGACGAAGATGCCCTGTTCACGATGGGCTCTTTCCTCAGCAAGTACGGTCCTGCGGAAGAGGATTTTGAATCAGCTTTATTGGATTATTACGAGCGGGAAGAAACTGTTAATCAAGTGCTGACCATCGCCAAGCTTTTCAAGCATTTTGAAACGATTGATCTCGATGAGCATGCCTTCCCCCTGCCGAAACAGCATAATTATAGCTATCGCGGGACTTGGGGTGCGAAACGCGGCTGGGGCGGCCGTCGAATACACGAAGGTACCGACCTGTTCGCCAGTTATGGCGTTCCCGTACGGGCCACTTCTTTCGGCGTAATTGAGGCCATGGGATGGAACGAATACGGCGGCTGGCGGATCGGCATCCGTGATCATCATAATACGTATCATTATTTTGCCCATCTCGCCTATTTCAATGAAGGACTAAAGGAAGGAGACATCGTAGAACCTGGAACGGTCATTGGATATGTCGGGAATTCAGGTTATGGAAAGAAAGGGACGTCCGGAAAATTCCCGCCCCATCTGCATTATGGAATGTACAAATACAATGGACGGACGGAATGGGCATTCGATCCGTATCCTTCTTTACGGGTTTGGGAAAGATCCGAAAAGTAAAATGAATGCAGCTCTTTGAACAAAATACGTCGTTTGCTATTGACATTTATTCCTGATTTGTTATTATTAATTCTAAATTTAATATTGCTTCAAACATTTTGACGGAGAAGCTTTGTGTGTTGAAATCTTTAGAGAGCTAATGGTTGGTGGGAATTAGCGGTTTCTGCATGAAGTAGCACTCCCGAATTGATAGGCTGAACGTTTTTGATCAGTAGGTCTATACGGCTCATGCACGTTACGCATGCCATAAGGCTGTCGTTTTTTGCATGGCAGCGAATAAGGGTGGTACCGCGTAAATAACAAGCTTTTCGCCCCTTACATTTGTAGGGGCGGAAGGCTTTTTTATTTTCATTTGAAGCGAAAGGGGAAATCGCGTTGAAATTTCTTTAGTTTCAGGTTACCGGTTGATTGCATGTACATAGCGAAGACAGAATAATGAGGGAGAGAATGAGAATGACTTACAATATATTGATCAGTGATCCATTAAGCGAAGACGGTATTTATCCATTACGACAAGCGGAAGGGTTTAACATTGTCATCGATACGACGAATACGCCCGAAGAGCTTGCTGAAAAGATCAAAGATTTCGACGCGCTGTTGGTGAGAAGCCAGACACAAGTGACAAAAGAAATTATCGAAAAAGCGGAGCGGTTGAAAATCATCGGCCGTGCCGGCGTCGGTGTCGACAATATCGACTTGGATGCAGCGACGGAACACGGAATCATCGTCGTCAATGCGCCGGACGGAAACACGAACTCTGCCGCAGAACATACGGTAGCGATGCTGATGGCATTGGCCCGGAAAATTCCACAAGCGTTCAATTCATTGAAAAACCAAAAATGGGACCGGAAATCTTTCATCGGTGTCGAGTTGAAAAACAAAACATTGGGCATCGTCGGCCTAGGCCGGATCGGTGCGGAAGTGGCCGAGCGTGCGAAAGGCCAACGGATGAACGTCATTGCCTACGATCCATTCTTGACTGAAGAGAAAGCGAAAAAAATGGGAGTCGAGTTCGGTACGGTGGAAGATGTGTTGAAAGCATCCGATTTCATCACGATCCATACGCCTTTATTGAAAGAAACTCGCCATATGATTAATAAGGAAGCGTTCGAACTGATGAAAGACGGCGTTCGGATCATCAACTGTGCACGTGGTGGAATCATTGACGAAGATGCCCTGTATGATGCTATCGTCTCCGGTAAAGTGGCAGGAGCGGCGCTCGACGTGTTCGAAGAGGAACCATTTGTCGACCATAAGCTGTTGACTCTTCCGGAAGTCATCGCAACACCGCATTTGGGCGCAAGCACGATAGAAGCACAAGAAAGCGTCGCAATCGACGTCAGTATCGATGTGGTCAACTTCTTCACAGGAGGCGCTGTCCGCAACCCGGTCAATCTGCCATCCGTTTCCAAAGAAGTGCTTGCAAAAATCGAACCATTCTTCGACTTGGCAGAGAACTTGGGCATCTTCCTATCCCGCATCCATAACTCTGTAATCGAAGAGATCAACATCCATTATTCCGGAGAGCTTGCCAATTATGACGTCCGTCCATTGACGCGCAATACAGTAAAAGGCCTGTTGAAACGGAATCTTGGCAGCCATGTCAATGATGTCAACGCCAAACTGTTGGCAGACCGTTTCGGCATTAAAGTGAATGAAGTCAAAACGACGACGACGAAAGGGTTCTTGAACTTGGTCACTGTCGAAATCATTACACAACGCGGCACTCGCAGTGTTGCAGGTACATTGCTCAACGGCTTAGGGCCGCGGATTGTCAAAATCGATGACTATGTCGTGGACTTCACGCCGGCAGGTCACTTGCTCTTCATCAAACACCATGACCAGCCAGGAGCAATCGGCCGTGTCGGAACGATGCTAGCCCAGGAAAACATCAACATCGCGACAATGCAGGTGGGTAGATCGTCTGCTGGCGGAGATGCCATCATGATGTTGACTGTCGACCACCACGTAGAACCGTCTGAACTGAAACGCCTGAAAGAGCTTGAAGACATCCATGATGTAAAAGCTGTCGATCTGTAAGAGGAAAATGGAAAACGCTGATTCCAAGGGAATCAGCGTTTTTCTTATTATTGAGCGGGTTCTTTCTCCGCCAGTTCTTCCAAGATGCCGAAAAGCTTGTCCAGATGATCGATTTCATAAGTCGGGATCACTTCTGCGCTTGGTGCTTTATCCTCGCGATTGATCCATACATTGCGCATGCCGACACGGGATGAACCGAGGATATCCGTCATGAGATTGTCTCCGATCATCAACGCCTCATCGGCCGAACCTTCCACCTTCTCCAAAACATGCTCAAAAATCGACGCGTCCGGCTTACCTTTTCCAAACGCTCCCGAGATGACGATATGGTCGAAATAAGGCGCGATTTCTGGCGTGATTTCCAGCTTTACTTGTTGCAAGCTTGGGGAGCCGTTCGTCAAGAGAACCAAAGTATAATTCCCTTTCAAGCGATCCAGCACTTGGAACGTTTCCTCGTAGACAAACGGATACTTTTTCCTCTCTTCCGGGAATCGCTCCGCCAATTCTTGGCCGAGTTGCGGGTTATCAATCCCAAGTTTCTTTAAACCGCCCGTCCAAGCGTCACGGCGATAACCGGGAACGATTTCTTTCATTTTCTGGAAGTTGACACCTTCATCGTCAAACGTTCCCCATAACCCTTCAAACGGGTTGATCCCAATGTTTTGGGTATGAGCATACGTTTCATAAGATGCGTATAATTGCCGTGCCTCTTCCCTGACGGCTTCTTCAAGTGCTGCAGGATCGACACCCACCGCTTCGGCGGCATGTTCACATGTTTTGCGGAACGCCGTCGCAACACTATGTTGATCCCAAAGCAATGTATCATCCAAGTCAAAAATGATCGTTTTTATCATAATTCCTCATCTCCTCCTTGCTCCATTATACATAATTATCTGGCGTTGTCGGGCGAGGTTTGTCATTTTCCATGCGAATCGTCGTGACTACCGCCTCGCGTTCGGGGTACACTGTGAAAAGTACGATGGATTGGAGGAGACGATGTTGCAGCATTACTTTATAGGAATCAAAACTCCAGCTTCGATTGTTGGCCAAGTGGAAAAATACTTGGCGAAATACCAGTTGCCCAGCCAATATAAAGTCATTCCGCACCCGGAAGATCTACATATCACCTTGCTATTTCTTGGGGATGTTGATAGCCAACGACTGCCAGCCATCCGGCAACAACTCAGTGACATTGCCAACAACAGTTCCGCTTTCCAACTGACGGTTGACGGCCTCTCCTTTTTCGGTTCCCCGAAAGGGCCGCGGGTCGTTTATTTGTCCGTCAGCCACCCTCCCGAACTGGATGCCTTGCAACAGTCCGTCAATACAAAAATCACGGCTCTGCTCGGAAAGCCGCTTGATAACCGGTTCACTCCGCATATCACCATTGCGAAGAAACGAAAGGAGGGCCAACCTCCACTCTCTTTGGCAAAAGAAAGCTTCGACCCAATTCCCTTCCTTGTCACCGAGTTCACTTTATTCACCATCCACCCGCAAAACTCCCCAAAATACGAAGCCGTGGAAGTATTTCGGGTACCTAACGCAGAAACAAACGTGAATGTTTAAACTTTCACGTTTGTTTCAATAAACACGATCGTTTGGGTGCCCGGCACCAAGGGCGCCTGAAATAGCCTTTAAGCTACTTCGCCTTCATCACTTTTAAAATCAATAAGGAGTTTCGCTTCCCGAACTAGCTTTTCCATTGTCCCTAATTCGTCATCACTAATCTCGATGAGCTCTTCAAACATTTCAACAGATTCCCGTGAAATGAATTCGATCTCTTTTATAATAGCCATGATCTGTTGTGAGCTTGAAGATAATTCTTCTGTACTTGCGGATGAGTTCACATTATTTTCCGCAATCGTCGTTGTAGTCGATAAAATCTGCTCGAACATCGTTCTGACTTCTACCAATGTCTTATTCGTATCTGCAAATTCTTCTGTTCCCTGTTTCATTGAGCTGACAACTACATCTGTTTCTTCTTGAATAAATATCATTCGCGTCTAAATCCGAAGCCATCCTTTGTATTTGAACCATAGCAACATGGATACCCCAATCAGGAGCATAACGGCAAGGACGATGAAATAACCATAATGCCAGTGAAGTTCCGGCATATGATCGAAGTTCATACCGTAGACACCCGCGATGAAAGTCAGCGGGATGAAGATGGAGGAAATGATGGTCAGTGTCATCATGATGCTATTCATACGATTGGAGTTGATGGATAGTTGGCTATCCCGGATGTCCGCCGTCAGTTCCCGATTCGATTCGATAATTTCCCCCAGCCTGAGAAGATGGTCGTAAATATCCTTAAAATACCTCTGTTCATGAAGAGTCAGGCCAAGCCGATCCGAATTCAACACCCGATACAGCAACTCCCGCATCGGGTAGATCGTCCTTCGCAGCCGAAGCAGATCACTTCGGACTTCAAATACATAATCCATCGACAATTCAACGGTCGAAAGCGATAGTTGCTCCTCGACATCGTTCAAATGGTCTTCAATCTGATAAAGAATCGGGAAATAAAAGTCGACAACCTTGTCCATTATCAAATAAGCAAGGAAAACACTTCCCCGATCCCATCGTTTCGTCTGTTGGACAATTTTATCCCGAACTTCCGGGAGTTCCTGAAGTTTATTGTAATGAAAGGTGACGACGAAGTCTTCCCCTAGGAAAAGGTTCAATTCCTCCGCTTCCAAATCATCTTGGCAAAGGGAATGCAGGACAAAGAAAGCATACCCATCGTAATAATCCATCTTCGGCCGCTGCAGGCGCTGCAAGCAGTCCTCAATGGCCAACGGATGGAATTGGAAAAATGAGTGCAACAAGGACTCCTCTTCCAAGGAAGGGCGGTCAAAGTCGACCCAATACCATTGTAAGGAGAGAGTGCTCAGTTCCTCGAGCGTAAAATCGAATAGCCATTCTTCGTTTGTCGTAAGTCCCATTGTCCGGATCATCATTCTCCCTACTTTCCATTCAGCAACCCGACCGTGCCTGTTTCAAAAATCGTACCTTGAAAGGATAAAGTTGTCCATCGAATCGCCCTTCACATAGCGGTTCGAATAAAATGCCCGAAGCGGTTCATAGTAAGAGAGTGCCTTTCATTCATTCCGACTTCAAATTAAGCAAAATGGAGGGATTGCAAATGGAATTGAAGCGCGCGAAGCAGATTGTCTCCTCTCCCGGGGATATCGAGGTTAGCTACAATGGTGTTTCAGTATGGATCGACAAAATCCATGAGGACGGGAGAACGGCAACCGTTCATCTGCGTCGGTCGCTGGAGGAACGGTCGGAAGTGGCAATTGCCGAGCTTATTGAAGGTTAATCGAAGGGGCTGTCCAGAAAGTGGATTTTCCGGTTAAACACGCAAAAAGCAAGGGCTCTGGTCGCTTTCCGCGGGCCAGCCGACGAGCCTCCTCCGGCTTACAGCCGTGCGGGGTCTCGTCGGCCGGCTTTCCCACAGGAGTCTCCCGGCGCCCTTGCTTTTTGCTGGTATCCAACTCTGTGCCTGGACTTTTCGGACAGCCCCTTTCAAGTATCAGCTTTGGGAAGGGTCGGTAAACCCTCTAATAATATGCACATGCCCGTCATCTTCGGTCGTTCGGATTTCCACGTAATGGGTATGATAGCCCCCGGGCAACGGAATCGGAATGCTCGTATACGTCTCGTATTGGTGGATATGTCCATCCTCGAATGTCGTGTTGCCAGCCATCCAATGGACATGGCCTTGCTCGGTCTCAATCGGTGTGCTCGTAACGCCCGGGTGTAAATGGACATGACCGTCTTCGCAAGTGGTCGCTCCGCCATGGCCATGCGTATGGCCTTCCCCTTCCCTTTGCTGCTCGACCATCGGATTCCATTGCTGATAGTCCATCCCTTCCGGATACGCCATCCCATAATACGGATCGTACAGAAAATCAGATTGCACCCTACTCCACTCCTTCTTCATTTCATCCTATCTAACGTATGTCTCCTTCCCGGCAATCGTTCCCTTCCAATGGAAAAAGGCTGATTGCTGCGCGCAATCAACCCAAATCCGCTCAAATATCCTGTTGCTCCTCCACAGGTTCCTTGCCCTTCTCGGAGTTTTCTTCTTCATTAGTCATTGAAACGATGAATCCTTCCATATCTCGTTGCAGTTTTTCCGCCAGTTCCGCCAATATTTGCGCGCTGGAAGAAATCTCTTCATTTGCCGCCAATTGTTGCTCAGTCGCGGCGCTGGTCGATTGCGCTTCTTCGGATGCCTGTATCGCCAGTACTTGTGTTTGGGACGCGCCGCTCGACACTTCGTCCGTCATCGCTCGAATTTGTTCAATGGCCGCTGCCACAGTTGCCACTTTCTCATTGACATCCACTTCCGCCTGTTTAATCTGTTCAAACACTTCCGCTGTCCGTTCTGTAATGACCAATCCTTCCTCGACGCGTTGGTTGCCTTCTTGCGTGCTTGTTACGGCACGATTGACGTTTTGAATCATCGTATCGACCATCTGGCCGATCTCCGCTGCCGATTGTTTCGATTGTTCTGCGAGGTGCCGAACTTCCTCCGCGACGACTGCAAATCCTTTCCCGTGTTCACCGGCCCGGGCCGCCTCAATTGCCGCATTCAACGCCAATAAGTTGGTCTGTTCAGCTATCGCCGTAATCAGCCCTGTCACATTGCGGATGGTTTCCGATTGGCTTGCCATCTCGTTCATCATTTCTGTCGACTCACCGATTGTCGTATTGATGACATTCATCTGATTGTTGACATCTTCCATGAATGTGGAACCTTCCGTCACTAATTGCGCCACTCTTTCTGAAGAACGGAGCATCACTTCATTATCTTCGGTAATCCGGTCGATTCCCGCGATCATCTCTTCCATGGCAGCTGACGCCTCATTGATGAGCTTCACTTGCTCGTCACTGCTAATTAAATTCCGTTCCGAAATTTCCGCCACCATTTCGGAGGCGGCTAGACTCTCTTCCGAACTGGCGGACAATTCCTCCGCGTGGACAGCTAATTGGACGGATGTGTCCCGTGCCCGTGAAATAATACCGCGCAGGTCATCCGTCATTTCATTGAATGCAGTCGCCATTTCGCCGATTTCGTCCTTGTTCCGAATGCGGATCGGTTCGATTGCCAAATTCCCTTTAGCGATTTCAACAAGCGCGTTTGTCATCCTCCCTACCGGACGCGCAATGCTGTGGCCTATGATGAAAGCAACCGCTATACTTAATAGAATGGATAAGACAATAACCGTAAAAATCAGAATTTGAACATTCTGTAATCGTTGGTTAATACCTTCTTCTGAAATTTCCTTCTGCTCAATTTGATATTCTATGAGTTCATCAATATTAGCATCCAACACTGTTTGGTAGGAGGTCGCTTGAGTAGCAATGGATCGTGCTCCCGCATCATTGCCTTTAGCCAACTCCTGAATCATGGAATTGATGCTATCATTATACTGCTCACTGGCTTTTTTCACATTTGCAAGTGCCTCTTGCGCACTTTCTGTCCGGATGCTTTCATCTAATTCATTCCACGACTGAGTAAAATCCTCTCTCAATGGATCCAAATCCCGGAGATAGAGCTGATCCTTGTAAACTAGATAGCCGCGAACATTGCTCACGATTTTTCCTTGTATGGATGAGAGGTTTTCTAACAATAACACTTTCTGAATGCGGTCATCGATTAAAAAGCGGTACTCTTTATTCATCGAAGACATCGACGCATAGCTTGTCACTCCGACAAGGATAAGCAGCAAAAGGACCGAGAGAAACCCGGCCCATAACTTCCGTCCAACTGTAAATCTCAATATTGTCACCCCTAGATTATATGTACAGCAATATTATAGACCAATCGCATTATGACGTATAGCTAATTTGACACTGATTTTTCTTTTATATGTAAAATAATCAGCCTATATACTCTGATAAATAGGGTTATGCAGCAAAAATATGAAACCGAACTGTTCCAAAAAATGAGAAATCCTACAAAAAAGCAACGGAAAGTAAAACTTCCTTTTACGATACCGGTCTTCAACTCAGCTACTAGGCATCCCCGCTCTGTTATGTTCGTTTTGGCCTTTCCAAAATGATATGCCATTTCTCGCCGTCCCGGGCCATACCGACTCCGATCCACCCCGCTCCTAGAAGAGCTTGTTGCCCCTCGATGTCTCCCATTTCGACGATTTGTCTTTCGAAGTCATCGCTGACGGGGCGTGGGTTGGCTTCCTTCATCAAGATATAGCGCAGTAAAGTGCCGTACTTCTGTTTTAATGCGACAATCCGAAATCCGAGGGAGAATTTATCCTTCAAACTTGCGATATTAAAAGGCGCAACGGTTGTGCATATGTAACGGAACCTTGTGGAGTCGATTTTGTCCAGCAACCTATTGCCTAAGATGGACTGCAAGCCATTGCCCCGGAAACCGGGATCGACGTTCGAGATCTCAGAATACAACACACGGGACCACTCTTCTTCCGGAAGGCAGGCGTCTTTCCCGAGATGTTCTTCGTCATCCGACTCCGGTTCCAGCATCGCCCGAAATGCAATCAATTCAGTATCCGAAAAAGCGCCGATCATCAATCCTTTGCCGTCCAAGATATATCGGTACTCCTCTTCGGTTAGCGGTTGCAGGAAGGATTCTGTTGTCAACGCGGCAATGACTTTCTTCTGCAACGCAAGTATAGCGTCGAGATCCCCCGTCGTTAACGGACGCAGTGTGACAGACCGTCCATCTTTCAATAGAAGTGTCTCATTCATGCCGTCACCTTGCCGGAGAACTTGGTCAGTTCTGCCAATACGGCTTCATCAATCGCAATGCCAAGTCCCGGCTTATCCGTCAGCCGGATGAACGGCACGTCATAATGAAGATTTCCGATATCCTTGCTGAATTTCAAAGGGCCGGTCAATTCGACACTTGTGATGATTTTCTTTGAGAACGCGACATGGAATCCGGCCGCCGAGCCGACCGATGATTCCACCATCGAACCGATTTGGCATTCGATGCCCGCCATTTCGGCCATATGCGCCAACTTCATCGCCGGATAGATGCCTCCACACTTCATCAGTTTGATGTTCACTTTATCAGCTGCCCGTTTGGCGATGATTTCGCGCATTTCGCGAATGCCCCGCAATCCTTCATCGATCATAAGCGGGACCGTCGACTTCGATTTCACTTCAACCATCCCGTCGATGTCATCCGCGACAACCGGCTGTTCCAGCCAATCGAGTGAACAATGGGATAGCTTTTGCAGCCCCGTCAATGTGGCAGCGCTATTTCTCCAGCCTTGATTGACATCGACCCGGATCGCGATATCCTCTCCAACCCGTCTCCGTACCGCCTCGATCCGTTTGACGTCCTCGTCCACTTGCGTACCCACTTTCATTTTCAAGGAACGGTACCCTTCCGCCACTCGGTCTGCTGCTTCCTGTGCCATCTGTTCCGGCGAAGCGATGCTAAGGACATGCGTGACGGGAAATTCGTCATGGTATCTTCCCCCAAGAAGATCGTAGACAGGGATACCCAATGCTTTGCCGACTACATCATAACAGGCGATATCCAGCGCGGCTTTGGCAGCGGGCACTCCGTAAATCGCCTGATCCATCTTTTCATGGATCCTTTCCATATTGTGAGGATTTTCCCCGATCAAAAGCGGCGCAAGTGTATGTTTCAGCACTTCAAACGTACTTTCCCAACTTTCCCCTGTCACATGCTCATCCGCAACGGCTTCCCCGTAACCGATATGCCCGGTGTCGGTCGTGATCTTCACGATGATGGACGGCATCGTATCATATGCAGCGTAGCTAATAATGAACGGTTCGTTTAACGGTAAATGAATTGCATAAATATTGATTTCCAAAATTTCCATGAATGATCTATCCTCTCTTAGCCAATGAGCCTTTCCATTGTAACATTGCCGTGAAAAAAGCGCGCTATGCTTGGCACAACGTGCTTTCTATCATCCAAACGGGAATAACAATGGAATGGCGATCATCATGACGACAAACATGATGAGTTGCAACGGGATTCCGACTTTGACAAAATCCATAAACTTATAGCCGCCCGCTGTCATGACCAACGCATTCGTCGGCGATGCAACCGGCGTGGCGAACGCCATGCTGGAGGCGACGGCCACAGCGATTAGGAATGTATATGGACTCACGCCGATACTTAGTGCCGCGTTCATCGCAATCGGCGCAAACAGGACTGCGGTGGCGGTGTTGCTGATAAATTGTCCGAACACCATCGTGATGAAATAAATCCCCGACAGCACACCGATCGGCCCCCAACCGCTCAACATATGAACAATACCTTCCGACAGAATGACCATGCCTCCCGTCTTCTCCAACGCGGTGGCCATCGGTAGCATCGCCGCAATGAGGACAATGCTTTCCCAGTTAATCTGCCCGTAGGCATCTTCCATATTGCGCAAACAGCCCGTAAGGATCATCGCCGCCGCTCCGAGCAAGACGGTGATGACAGCCGGAAACACTTCCAAAACCATCATGACCACCATTGCGAGCAAGATGATTCCCGCGACGGCCGCTTTACCGCTCGCTGCTGCCATTCCTGCATGCTCTTTCGGCTGTCCAACGACTACGACATCATCCGTCTCCCTCGCCAGCAGCTCAATCGACTCCCATGAACCTTGCACGAGGAGAGCATCCCCAAATTTCAGCTTCTGTTTGGACATCTCCTGGAGAACGTACTCCCCTCTACGGTTGATGCCAAGAATATTCAAATTATACTTTTCACGGAAGCCGATACTGCGCACAGTCTCATTAATCAGACTCGAACGTGGAGTGAGCAGGACTTCCGCAATCCCAAGTTGCTTGGAGATTAATTCATCCGCATCAGAGTCCCCTTCCTTGATCCGCAAACCGAAGTCTTCCGCGAACTGCTCCACTTTGTCCCGTGACCCTTGTATATACAGGATATCTTTTGCCTGCAGGATACTTGCTGGTCCGGCCATTTCCTGAAACGTGATCGGCAATAAATTCATACCCTCGGTTGACCGACGATGGATTTTCAAGATGCATAATTGATACGCCGCCGGAATCTTTAGCTGAGCCAACCGTTTCCCGACAATCTCGGATTCAGGCGGAACGCTGACGCGGATCAACTGATCCCTTAATTTATAATCAATAGCTAGTTGTTTGGCAGATAACCGATGGCCGTTTTTCGAACGGGCCTGATTTTTGTCATGGGGAAGCAATGTGTTTCGTATGATGTACAAGTATAGGATCCCTACGACGACTCCGATGATCCCGATTGGAGTAATTTCAAAAAAGCCTAGCTTCGCATAGCCGTTGTCGACAAGTATCTGACTAACGATCAAGTTGGGAGGAGACGCAATCAATGTCAACAATCCGGAAAAACTGGCCATATAGGAAAGTGGCAACAGAAACTTAGATGGACTTGTATTGATGCTGATTGCGATGCTGACGACAATCGGCAGCATCAACGCTACGGTACCCGTATTACTCATGAAGGCACCGACCGAAGCGACAATTATCAATAGAAGGACAAATAACCGCTTTTCACTATCACCCGAATAGCGCAATAGCAAATTGCCCGCCATCTGGGCAAGCCCCGTCCGCAAGATCCCTGCCCCGACGATGAAAAGCCCTGCAATCATAATGACGACTGAATTCGAAAAACCGGCAAGCGCTTCTGCCGGCTGCAAAATGCCTGTGACGACAAATGCGAGCAATGCAAGTACCGCAACCAGATCCGCCCGAAGCAGATTGCTCATGAAAAAGAAAATGGTGATGCCCAAGATGATAAAGGATAACGTAAGTTGCAATCGACACAGAGTCCTTTCTCTATTGCTTCCTTCTCTAACAAACAGATTGGAAGCCCATAATTAGCTAACCGAAATAAAGTAGACACAAATCAGGTTACCAAATGTGGTAAACTTATACAAGGTAGGTTCTTAAAATGATAAGCAATTCTCGCTATTTATACGACTCATTGAGAAAAACTATATAATATCTTCTACTATATCTCATATTAAACATGGTAGCAGCAACATTTATCGCCTTTTAATTAAACATAGTATCATTTTAGTTGAATTATTTATTGATAATGATTATAATCTAGTTATACCAGTTATGAACCGCTCATTCACTGGGCTTGAATTTCACTATTCTGAAGGGGGATTTTATTTATGACTAATAATGAGAATCATTCTCAAAAAAGACTAACAACGGCAGCGGGTGCTCCAGTTGTAGATAACCAAAACTCGATGACAGCTGGACCGCGTGGACCTGTTTTATTACAAGACGTATGGTTAATTGAGAAATTGGCCCATTTTGACCGCGAAGTGATTCCAGAGCGTCGGATGCACGCCAAAGGATCAGGAGCTTATGGGACATTTACCGTAACAAATGATATTACGAAATATACGAAAGCAAAAATTTTCTCCGAAATTGGGAAAAAGACAGATATGTTCGCCCGCTTTTCAACAGTAGCTGGAGAACGTGGTGCGGCTGACGCAGAACGAGATATCCGTGGGTTTGCACTTAAGTTTTACACAGAAGAAGGAAACTGGGATATGGTCGGCAATAATACGCCTGTCTTCTTCTTCCGGGATCCAATGCAGTTCCCTGACTTGAACCACGCAGTCAAACGGGATCCACGGACGAATATGAGAAGTCCCAAGAACAATTGGGATTTCTGGACATCTCTTCCGGAAGCACTCCACCAAGTTACAATCATTATGAGTGAACGGGGCATTCCGAAAACATACCGTCATATGCACGGTTTCGGCAGCCACACTTATAGCATGATCAATGCTAATAATGAACGTCATTGGGTAAAATTCCACTTCCGTTCTCAACAAGGCATCGAGAACCTGACAGATGCGGAAGCGGGAGCTTTAATCGCCAATGACCGTGAAACGCATCAACGTGATTTGTTGAACAGCATCGACAGCGGCGACTTCCCGAAATGGAAAATGTATATTCAAGTAATGACGGAAGAACAAGCTTTGAACATGCCATATAACCCGTTCGACTTGACGAAAGTTTGGTATAAAGGCGATTTCCCTCTAATCGAAGTGGGAGAGTTTGAATTGAACCGGAATCCGGATAACTACTTTGCGGAAGTCGAGCAAGCGGCATTCACTCCTGCTGCCATCGTTCCGGGAATCGGCTTCTCACCGGATAAAATGTTGCAAGCACGGTTGTTCTCCTATGGAGACGCACAACGATACCGTCTAGGTGTAAACCACCATCAAATTCCGGTAAACGCACCGAAATGCCCGTTCCACAGTTTCCACCGCGATGGTCAAATGCGGGTAGATGGCAACCATGGCAGCCGGACTTCATACGAACCGAATAGCTATGGCGAATGGCAAGAGCAACCAAGCTTCAAAGAGCCGCCATTGAAAATTTACGGAGATGCCGCACATTGGGATTTCCGGGAAGATGACGACGACTATTTCACACAACCTGGTAAGCTGTTTAATTTGATGGATGACAGCCAGAAACAAGTGTTATTCGAAAACACAGCCCGCAATATGGGTGATGCACCTGTGGAAATTAAAATCCGCCATATCAAGCATTGCTATCAAGCTGATCCGGCATATGGAGAAGGCGTTGCCAATGCGCTTGGCATTCCGATGAGTGATGTGGCAGTAGAGGCCGTAGCAGAAGTAAAATAATAATTCTTCATTACACAAATGCCGAGCACGTCGACGATTTGAACCGTCGGATGCTCGGCATTTTCTTTATGGATACCGATTGGTTGAATTAGTTTCCGTCACTTCACCGCAAACACGGCAACCGATCCGCCGTTTTCATTCGTTGCCACATAAGCCGTTTTGGAATCCTCGCTCCAAGAACCCGAATACGAGATGACTGCGTTTATATCCACATGTTCCAAGATCCGTACACTATTCGTTAATTTCCCGTCCACCAGCTCTCCCATATAGACATTCGCTTTAAACTCTCCATCAACTTGGACAGGGGTACCAAACATGATCTTCTTTTCATCGGGAGACAGATTATAAGATGGGATCCATTTGCCCTCACTGTCCTCTCCTCCTGCCACGAGAAGCTGTACTTGATCCGTTTCACGATTTAGCAGAAATATCCCATCTTGCTCATCATAATTACCTTCGAAAAGAATTGTACCATTCTCTAAGAAATGAAAATCATTTATATTGGCGGCTTTTTCATTGAATCCTTCAATCATTTCAATAGTACCCTGATCCGTAAGTTGATATATGCCATACATGCCTTTTGTAGGACGGGCGGGAATCACTATTTTGTCACCCATCTTTTTAATATAGGATATCGAATAGTCCTCAATGGAACTCAAATCCCATGTTGTCGTTTCACCTGTATCTATTTGAATCAAGTTGACAATTTGAGCATCGGGCTTCATTTCAAATTGAAATACTTCAGTTCCTGCTGGGTTCGCAAAATACAATTGTTCGGGCGACCCACCTTCCATGGTTTTCGATTCACCCGTTTTTAGATTGTGAATCAACAACTCATCCTGTTCATAAGATAGACCGTGACTGCCATCTTCCGAAAGCTCCCGAATTTCCACACTGGCAATCTTCGTATCTTCTTCGTATTGAATATCAAACGAATACAACTCTCCGTCCTTATTGTAATAAAGTTGTTGCCCATGAAACATGCCGAACGTAAACCGGTCACCAATTTGAACATCCTCTTGCCTGGAAAGTTCCAAGCTGCTATCCGCCAAGGAACTTTCAAATTGTACATCTTCATTGATCACTACAGTTTTTGGACTTTGCGCATTCCCTTGCGTGGAACATCCCGCTGCCAGCAGAGTGGTTGCGGCAAGTAATGCAAGCCCCTTCCATTTTCCATTCATCTTTTTTCCTCCTTTTGTTGTGCACATATACACCATACAGCTTACGTATTGCCAATTTCTCAACAGTTGTTGCCGTTTTGTTGCCAAGGAGGAAGATAGATGGCCGTAATGGCTTGACCCTTTTCATATTGAAATGAAATCGTCCCATCAAGACGGTCGATGATTTCTTTGCAAATAAACAGGCCGAGCCCGCTATTGCCCTTTCCTTGTGTATGGATAAACGGATCGAAGGCATGCTCCACTATGGTTTCTGATATCGGGCGACTTGGATTGGAAACAGAAATGTTGCCGCTCCCAACCGTAACTTGAATCGGTTCGCCTGCCACGCCATGTTTGATTGCATTATCCACGGTATTTATGAACACTTGCCTGAGTTCATCGTGATTTCCATATACTGAAAAATCATCTCCCTTACAAACGATATCCATTTGTCGACGGTGAGCCTTTAAACGCATATCTTCACATACGCCCGCCACCAAGGGAAACATCTCAACTACTTCCCGCTTCTTCAGCTGTTGATCCACCTCATTTTTAGACAGCTCAATCAATTCGATGACCAACCGGTTTAAGCGATCGCTTTCCGAACGAATTCGATTGGCAGCTTTTTGCAAATAAGCAGGATCATCAAAGCTCTCTGCACCAATAATCTGGGCATAGCCTGAAATGATCGCCAATGGGGTTTTCAATTCATGTGTGACATTATTAAAAAAATCGGTTCGGCTTTTTTCCAATAGAAGAATCTTTTCTTTCTCTTCTTCGATGGTCTGGATATGTCGTTCGATGTCACGCTGCATCTCGTTGAAACTAGTAGCCAGGTCCTCCAGTTCATCTCCCGTTTTCACTTGAACCTTAACATGATAATCACCCGCCGATACGTTTCGAGTCGCCTTTGTCAATTGAACTAGCGGTTTGATAATTTGACTTGTGAGCAGGAGGGAAATGAGAAACACTCCTAAAAATAGACCGATGACCAAAAGGGTGAAGCTTTGCAGCACTTTTTCGTTTCGGGCAAATAAATTCGTATAATCTCCTGTAAACTGAAATACACCATAAAATTCATTATGTAAATATAAAGGATAGGAAAAGAAAATAAGGTTTCCTTCCTCTACATCCAACCGTGTAAACGCTGCCTTGTTCTGGTAGGCCGCATCGATTTCTGGAAATTTCCTTCCCGTACTTTCCAGCTGATATTCCAATAAAATCGGCTGTTCCATGGGAACGGCTTCATATAAAAAATGACCTTCCTTATCGTATAACGCCACACTTTGTTTATGGAGCTTACTTAATTCCTGAGCGATAATTCCACCAAACTCTTGAAAAAGATCCTCTTTTGGGGGCGAATGAAGCATGAACTGCTTGACGTATTCCCTCGTCGTATGCTGTAGATTAGTTAATTCATTCTCAACCGCCGCCATACTGTTTTCCTCTAACGAATCCTTCAAAACCTGGTATACAACCACAGCCGCCAACGAGAAAAGGATAATGTATCCGACCATGAATTTTTTTCGGATAGTCCATTTCATTTTCCTACTCCCCCTTCATCTTATAACCGACTCCGAATACCGTTTCGATGACGGATGGCAAAGAGGGGTCGTCCAGCTTTTTCCGGATCCGCTGGACATGGACATCGACCGTTCTCAAATCTCCGGCATAGTCAAAATCCCAAACCGTATCGAGGATTTCTTCCCTTGAGAAAACTCTATTTTTATGTTGGGCAAACAGCAATAGCAATTCATATTCCTTTGGCTTCAATGCGACCACTTCTTCCTCTTTTCGAACGGTATGCGAACGCGGTTCTATACTTACTTTCTCGTTCACTCGCAAATAGGACGTTGTGGAACTGGCAGCGCGCCGCAACAATACTTTGATACGGATGAGCACTTCGCGGATATCAAAAGGCTTTGTCATATAATCATCCGCACCCAGTTCGAGGCCGAGGACTTTATCGACGATATCATCCCGTGCAGTCAGCATGAGAATCGGGACAGAGCTTATCGCTATCAGTTGCTTGCAGATGTCAAAACCGCTTTGATCCGGCAACATCACATCGAGAATCACAACATCCGGATGCACCCCTTCAAATAAGCGAATCCCTTCTTCTCCCGTTGCTGCACCGTGCACCCGGTACCCTTCCTTGCGTAAGGCGTAGGACAGAATATCCAAGATGGAGTCTTCGTCTTCTATAATTAAAACTGTTTTATTTTCTTTGATTGACAAGCAGTTCACTTCCCATTTCCTCTGTATGGTGAATGTTGTTCATTATACTAAAAGGTTGTTGCCAAATTGTTGCTTTGTCATGAATAATCCTTCTTCCTTTTTCACAGCTTGTGATGGAGAACGATTAGTGAAGAAAGCGAGGATGTAGATTGGCTGAAGTTATTACACGTTCCAGGTTGCAAAAAGCCGGACTTCTATTATTGATATTAGCAGTTTTTGATGCGCTGGTGACAGACATCGGCATACGGCATGCCCACATCGAGGAAGCCAACCCTCTCATGCGTTTTGTCTACGAACAACATATCGTTTACTTCTACAGCATCAAAATCGGGCTTCCGCTTGTCCTTCTGCACCTCCTGCAATCCATCAAGCCAAAACGGTTATGGACCATTCTCATGGGCGGCGCGCTTATTCTTTATTTACTAGTCTCGGGTCTTCACCTCTATTGGATCACTCACGTATAAGAAAAGACCAAGTCCCTGGTAACGCGGGACTTGGTCTTTTTCATAAGTCTTCCATTGTCTGAATCAGCCCATCCGACGAATGGGCTAATGTATCGATAACCTCATTCAGTTCCTGTAAAATCTGCGATATTATTTGGATTTCTTCATTGGATTGCCCGCTTTGCTGCTGGATTCCGGAAACCGCGTCCGCAATTTCCCGGAACGATCCCGAAATACGGACTGTATTTTCCGCGCTGCCTTGGATCAATCCATTCATCTCTGTCACAGACTCCGTCATTTCCGCAATTTTTTCATCCGTCTGCTGAATAAGGCCCGTAACGCCTCCAATGGCATTTTTCGTCTCTTCGGACAGCTTGCGGACTTCCGATGCGACGACTGCAAATCCAGCTCCCTGCTCCCCTGCCCGAGCCGCTTCGATGGCGGCGTTCAACGCAAGCAAGTTCGTCTGGTTTGCGATAGTGGTCACGATGTTGACGATTTCCCGGATTTGCCCGGACGATGTTTGAAGTTCAGCCATTTTGCTTCCCAATTGGCGAATGCTCGATTGCACCGCGTCCATCTGTTTCGTCTGTTCAGCAATCAATTCATTTCCGAACTTGGACTTTTGCTCCGTTTCCGTCACAAACGCCAGATTATGGGCTGTGAAATTTTTTATCGACGCCGCTTGGGTGGCCAATTGCTCCACGGAAGCACTCGTCTCTTCACTGACTGACGCAAGGCCCTGCGCCGTCTCGATCACTTCCTGTTTAACGCCCATTTTGATATCTTGCTCTTTTTGCCGGAGTAGGGCCTGCTCCTCTTCAAATGCCTCCAGCACCAATTGCTGTTCAAAGTTGAGAATTTTATGGAACGCCACGAGCACTTTATGCTTTTGCTCCGATGGAATTGACAACGTCTTCACAAACTCCGAAAACTCGTAAAACAGCGGTTCAAATGAACCCATATACCATTTCGGCTCCAAGCCGACATGGACATGGACACGGGCAATCGTTTTTCGTTGTCTTAAATAATCAGCATCGATCCGCCCTTCAAACATTTCCATCAAATGCTTTTGCAGTGTCACTTTAAGTCGATCGACCGTGCTGTTCTTCGCGATGATTTCCATGAGGGAAGGTTCGACTTCCAACGCCTTATAAAACGCGTTCACTGCTGACTTGGCCATCGGCTCGATATAAGGTTTCATGTTCTTTAACAAGCCCAGATCCTTCGTCGTCAAATGGATCAATGTCAGTTGTTTCTGTACTTCGGGAAATTCCCCTACGTCGATAATGCCCGCCGTGGATTCGGAAAGGTCGGGAATCGCTGTCAGTCCATCAGTTGGGGTCGACCTCCGTAAATAACGTACCATTGCTTTTTGCCTCCCTTTTCCGTACAATCTTAGATGTTTCCGCTCTATGTATATCTTGACTAATTTTACTCAATGTGGAACTTTTTTCAATAGTAATTTCTATCCACTTCGAATAATAAAAATAACTCTTCAAAAACACCTCTTAATTCCCTTGTAATAGTAGCCTCGTTGGTAAAATCTCCTTTGTTAGTATTTTCTTATTTTATTAATTATGATAAAGTTAAAGAGTTTTAGGACGTGAACAGGTTGTCATTAAAATGAACCCCTCTGACCGGATTGCTGTTCCTGGCGGTTGCTTCCCGCGCAATCCGATACGTGTAAAGCATTTTTTAATTCATCATAATAAAATTTGTGGAGTTGAACCGCTTTGGAATTACTGCTGATCATTTTACCGGTATTTCTTATTTTCGCAGCGGGGTATGTCGGCCAAAAGCTCATAGGGTTTGATATTAAAACGATATCTACTATGGCATTGTACCTGATGTCCCCCTTTCTTGCATTCCGGACGTTCTATGTGAATGAAATTACAATGGATTATTTCTATATCATCCTCTTCTGCCTACTCTTGATGGGAGGCCTTTTTATCGCTGTCTGGGTGACATCCCGTTTGATGAGAGCGACTCGCCCCCAATTTTCCGCAATCATTCTCGGAGCAGTCTTTATGAACAGCGGCAACTACGGGGCGCCGGTTGTTTTATTCGCTTTAGGGGCAATTGGATTCGACTACGCGGTCATCATGATGGTGTTCCAGACAGTTTTGATGAATAGTTTCGGCATATTCTTCGCGTCGCTGGGGGGATCTGAGAAAGCATCCATTCACGATTCAATCCAGCGGGTCATCCGCATGCCCGTCCTGTATGCAGCCATTGTCGGCGTCGCCCTGCAATTGCTCCATGTGCCGATCTCTTCATCCCTAATGGAAGGCATCAGTCTGATTGCGGACGCTTCGATCCCGACCGTCATGCTCGTCCTCGGCATGCAGTTGGCGGTCATTACCCGGAAACGCGTTGCGTATCGGTACGTCACTGCAACTGTCATTATCCGGATGTTCCTGTCTCCGGCAATTGCGGCGGTAATTGTACTATTCTTACCAGTCAGCGATTTGTTGAAAACCGTGCTCATTATCCAATCTGCCATGCCTGCTGCCGCCAACACGACAATGTTCGCCTTGCAATTCGGGACGGAACCGGACTTGGTGTCCTTTACGACACTCATCACGACACTGCTAAGCTTGCTCACCATTCCAATCGTCCTGCTGCTATTAGGGATCGGATGAAGGGAATGCTGTTTCATCGCAAAGAAAGGGGATTTTTACGTTGAATAAAATTCCACCGTTCGTCCTGCTCGTGTTCGCCACGATTTTATGGGGCGGCAATTTTGTCATCGGCCGCGGAATCGCAAGTGAATTGCCGCCTTTCACCTTATCGTTCCTAAGGTGGTGCACGGCATTCCTCGTGTTTCTGCCTATCGCTTGGCTCCCTTTGAAACGGGAATGGCGACAGCTCAAGGAGCATTGGCGTACGGTCATTTTCATGGCCATCACAGGGGTTGCCAGTTTTAATACGCTCATTTACGTCGCGCTTCACCATACGACGTCCATCAACGCATCGCTGATGAATACGTCGACGCCGATCATTATATACATATTATCTTTCGTCTTTTTAAAAGAGAAGTTAACGCGCAATCAGCTGATCGGCACATTGATCTCGTTGCTTGGCGTCCTGTTCATCATTTCCAAAGGCTCTTTTGAAAGTCTTCTACAATTTTCATTCAACCAAGGCGACTTGATTGTCATCATTGCGGTCATTTGCTGGGCAATCTACTCATTGCTTGTGAAACAGTATGCGATGCGGCTCCCAAGCAGTCCGACCTTTTTAGTGAGCATCTTCCTCGGAATCATCATGCTGCTGCCCTTCTACCTGTATGAAACGATGAACCCCGACATCCACATCACATGGTCGATGAATTCCATCGGGGCGATTTTATATACGGGGATTCTCGCTTCGATTGCCGCGTTCGTCTGCTGGAATACGGGCGTAATCCGGCTCGGGGCGAATAAAGCAGGCATCTACTTGAATTTCATTCCCGTGTTCGCCACACTATTTGCGGTACTGTTCATCGGGGAGTCGCTGCAAGTATTCCAGGTGATCGGTGGCCTGTTCGTCATTTTAGGTGTGTTTCTGACAACACGGGCACCCCGCTTGCGGACAAGTGACGGCTGACTTTTCTGGCATTTATCGGTATGATAAAGAGAGTGATGACTAAAGGGGGAACTATCCATATGACGATTTCATTTGAAGCGAAAGAGGAGTTTTTCACATTCCATGATCCGATGCAGGACGGGAAGTTAATCGACCGGAAAACGGAAGTCCGGTTCGATCCGTTGACTGGAGAAACGTCCCGCATCATCTTCGATCCGGGTGCGCCGTTTTCACCGCCCGATTACGAAGCACTCGGCAAGGAAACGGAAGGAGCAAAATGTCCGTTTTGCCCGGAGAACGTAGGGTCCTTCACACCTAAATTTCCGGAGGAGTTGGTCGAAGGCGGAAGATTGACCATCAATGAAGCGGTCGCTTTCCCGAACCTTTTTCCATACAGCAAACATAATGCTGTCGTCAGGATGTGCGATCAGCATTACGTGAAATTGGACGAGTTCACCATTCCGATCATTTCAGATGCTTTCTCCGCAGCGCTTGCCTATTTGAATAAAGTCGCGGAATCAGACCCGGACACGAAATATGCGTCCATCAACTGGAACTACCTCCCTCCGTCGGGCGGCAGTATTTTGCACCCGCATATCCATGTGCTCGCTTCCGAACATCCGACGAATTATCAGCGGATTATGAAGAACGGTGAAAACCGCTTGGCAGCTTTGGTGGAAGTAGAACAGGAGCGGAACGAACGCTGGATCGGCAAAGTGGGATCGATTAGTTGGGTGCATGCCTATGCACCGAAAAGCCACTGTGATTTCATCGGCGTATTCGACGCCGCTTCCATCCGGGAGTTAAATGAGCAATCATGGACAGACTTGGCAGAAAGCGTTACCCGGTTCTTCAAATATTATGGGCAAGTGGGGCTCGCCAGCTTCAACTTGGGGCTTTTCATTCCAATGACAGCTGATGGAAACGAACGGGTCCATGTCCGCATGATTCCGCGGATGACGACGGGCATGCTAGAAACGAGTGATATGAACGTGTTCAACTACTTGCATCAGGAACCACTCTGTTTGAAAGTTCCCGAAGAAGTGACAAAAGACGTCGCGGTTTATATCAACTGAGGCAGGGAAAGTGAAATGGCATACTCCATCACAAGATGATGGGTATGCCATTTTCATGTAATAGGCGAAAGGAGAAGTGAGCCATGGATCATATAAACTATTTAAAACGGTTCCAAGCTTCCGATCTGACGGAGCCTTCATTCGAACATCTGGCTGAATTGCAATTCCGGCATATGCAGCACGTCCCGTTCGAAAACCTCGACGTCATCCGAAGGGTGCCCATCTATCTGAATCTATTGACGATCTACGAAAAACTCGTAACCGCAAAACGCGGTGGCTACTGTTATGAACTGAATGGCCTGTTTCACTGGCTATTGAACGAACTTGGCTACGACGCGCATCTAATATCCGCCACTGTTTGCCGGCCGAACGGACAATGGGCAAAAGCGGATACGCATGCGGCAATTGTCGTTCAAATGGAGCAACCATACCTAGTCGATGTCGGGTTCGGCGATTCCACCATCCAGCCGATTCCTTTGAATGGCACAGAGCGAACGGATTCAAGCGGGACCTACTGGGTCGAATCCCGCGAAGATGGCTTTTTTGACTTAATACGCAGAAGAAATGGAGCACAACGAACGCTATATCGGTTTAACCGGGAGAGCAAGTCGCTAGTGGATTTTCATGAAGGCTGTGTGTTCAATCAAGTGTCCAAAGAGTCTACGTTCACCCATGCCGATCTAGCAACAAGGGCTACGGAGTCAGGTCGGATCACACTTTCCGATTGTGAATTGAAGGTGAAGGAGAATGGGAACGAAACGAAGATCGTGCTTACCACCGAGGAAAAGAAGAATGTGTTGGCGGAGACTTTTGGAATCGTGCTGGACGGAGCGGACTGAAGCTGCTTTCTTTTTGTAATACGACGTTCATCAAAATTTTGAAACAAGTCAAAGGGACATAGTCTTTTTGTCGCTTCGACATGAGGTATCTCGAAAAATCCTTTTACTATTGGGGACAGCAACTCTATCCTGCATCCTTGGCAGTCTTTTTATCGGATTGAAGAGCATAAGAAAAAGCAGGTGGAAATCGTTCACCTGCTTCCTTATGAGCTTTAGACAGCCCCTACTTTCACTTAAGCACTCTTCTCAATTAATGACGTAATCACTTTTGGGAAATTTCGTTGGCGTGTTTCGTAATCATTCTTCAACTTCACCACAGTGCCCTTTCCTTTAATTCAAGTTCATCCAAACACTCTTCACTTCCGTGTAATTATTAAGCGCATACGAGCCCATTTCCCGTCCGAAGCCGGATTCCTTATAACCACCGAAAGGCGAAGCGGCATCCAACACGTTATAGCAGTTCACCCAAACCGTTCCGGCTTGCAGGCGGTTCGCCACGTAATGGGCGTTTCGAATATTTTCCGTCCATAGTCCCGCTGCCAGGCCGTAATGCGTGTTGTTCGCACGCTTGATCACTTCATCTAAGTCCTCAAACGGCAATGCGGAGATCACCGGTCCGAAAATTTCTTCCTTCGCAATCGTCATTTCGTCGCGCACATCGGCGAAAATAGTCGGTTCCACGAAGTATCCTTTGTCCGTATGGTTTCCGCCGGTAAGTAGCTCGGCGCCTTCCGATTTTCCTTTTTCGATGTATTCGACTACCCGCTCCTGTTGTCTTTTGGATACAAGCGGCCCGATTGTTGTGTCCTGATTGATCCCTGGTCCCTGCTTCAATTTCTCGGCATGGCTGACGAAATCTGCTACCACATTGTCAAATATTTTCTTTTGAATGAAAACGCGTGAACCTGCGGAGCAGACTTGACCTTGGTTGAACATGACGCCCGACAATGCTCCGGGGATGGCTCGAGATAGGTCGGCATCCGGCAGAATGATATTCGGTGATTTCCCTCCAAGCTCCAATGTGACGCGTTTCATCGTATCCGATGCGACCCGCATAATCGACTTTCCGACCGCGGTGGAACCTGTAAAGGCAATTTTGTTCACTTGCGGATGCTCGACCAATGCCGCGCCGGCCCCTCCGCCAAAGCCAGGAACCACGTTGATAACGCCCTCCGGGAAGCCCGCTTCTTGTGCAAGTCCCGCAAGATACAGCGCAGAGAGCGGCGTCTGTTCCGCCGGTTTCAATACAATGGTACAACCCGTCGCCAAAGCAGCCCCCAATTTCCACGCCGCCATCAAGAGTGGGAAGTTCCAAGGAATGATCTGGCCGACAACCCCGACCGGCTCATGTCGCGTAAAGTTGAAGTATTGCCCTGGGACCGGAATTGTTTGCCCGACAATTTTAGTAGACCATCCCGCAAAATAGCGAAAGTGCTCGATTGCGAGCGGGACATCGGCATTCGACGATTCCAAGATCGGCTTCCCATTATCGAGTGTTTCCAACTGGGCGAGTTCATCTTTGTTTTCCTCCATAAGATCGGCCAGTTTGTAAATGAGCCGGCTCCGCTCCGCTGCGCTCATTTTCGACCAAGGACCCTCATCGAAAGCTTTCCGAGCCGCCCTCACCGCCATATCGATATCCTCTGCTCCCGCCTCGCTCACTATCGCAAGCACTTCACCTGTAGCAGGATTCAGTGTTTCAAATGTTTTGCCCGTGACGGATTCCACGTCTTGTCCATTGATATGGAGTTTTTTCGTCCCTTTTAAAAACTCTCTAACCTTTGCATGCAATTCGATTGTCGTTTCCATGTAATTGCCTCCCTGTGTGCAGTTTATATTTTTTCCAACAAAATAGTGTTACTACTTTGATAAATAATCAAATGACTTTCCAATCGTTCGAGCGTTCCGTCACCTGACGTATTGATGAAAATAAGGCATTGCATCCTGAACGGTTTTCCCTTCCTGTTTTTCAAACAATCGTGCAAGCCAGGAAGTAAAGTGGGCGGCCGCGAAGCTATGCCCGTGAATATTATAAATTTGCGTCTCTTTCGGCAGCTCTCGCGGGTATCCGCATGCCGAAAAATCATTTGGAGCATTTAGCTGCCATTCCATTCTCGGAACTTCTCCTGCACGCACCCCGAAAACTCCAGGATAGTTCGCGGGCCATAGCAAGCCTGTTTGCTCGTTGTATGAAGCGACAACGGCAACCCCTTTTTCAATGGCTGCAGCACAAGCCTCTTCAATCACCTGATAGCTTCGGTTTACACCTAGGCTCAGATTGATGATATGAGCTTCTTGATCTACTGCCCAGTCGATCGCTTCCGCCAGGACAGAGGGATAGCAAGCAAGCTTTTCATCAAAAATCTTTCCAACGAGGATTTCAGCTTCCGGGACCATTTGACGCATGACTGCGGTCACTGCGGTGCCATGTCCGAGGTAGTCCCGGATATCTTCATGAGGCTCGATGCCGCCTTCCCGGTTTACTCGGAAAGCCAATCCTTCCAATTCTTGATCGATATGCGAATGGTATACATTGACACCACTGTCGAGAACAGCGATTTTCACGCCTTTCCCCGTAAATTCCGATAATGGATCAACTCGTTCTGCTTGTTTCCCAGTAACCATGGCGATTCGCTTCTCCTCCTTCATTCCAATGATCTGCAACGGCTCTCATCCCAACATACGAGTCTGCTTCCGAAATAGTAGCTTGCTGGACCAACAGCCAACGGTCGACCCAATCTAATGACTCCAATCGATGGGAGATAACGAGGAGCATCCGATGCGCCCTTGACTTCTGCCAGAAATGCAGCCGTTTGAACAGTTCCCTCTCCAATTCGTAATCGAGCCCGCTCGTCGCCTCGTCCAATATGAGAATATCTGGTTTCCTAAGCAGGCCACGAGCAATCGACAGCCGTTGCTTTTGTCCACCGGAAAGCACTTTTCCGCGTTCCCCGATTACCGTATCGTATTGGTTCGGCAACTTTTCGATTTCCAAGTGAAGTCCGATTTCGCGGCATACCCGGATCATCTCATCTGTTGTGATTTCCTTTCGCTCCTCTGCCGAAAGTCCAAGCAGCAGATTTTCAGTGATTGTGTCATGAAGAATTTCCACATCTTGCGCAACGACAAACACTTGCTTGCGTAGTTGACTTACCGGCATTTCCTCAATCGGCTGTTGTTCATAAAGCAACCTCCCATGTGACGGTGTCTTCAAGCGAACCAGCAGATCGATGAATGTGCTCTTCCCACCTCCGCTCGGTCCGATCAACGCATAGGAATAACCTGCTTCCAAAGTCAGATTGACATTTTGAAATAAAGGCGGTATTTCCTTTCCATATCGTTTGCCTATGTCTCTACATTCGAACAGCGGGCCGGATGTCCGCGGCCTCGGACACGTTTCCCTCGCCCCTTCATCTTCTACTGGCAGATTCAAGTATTCCATTAGCCGATGGAGAGAAACAAACATGTTCTGGAACCGGATATAGAGGCCTGCCAACGTTTGCACCGGTGAGAAGAACCGGCCCAAATACGTTGTGAATGCAAGCAAGCTTCCAAGCGTCATACTTCCTTCAATGACCATCATCCCTCCTAGGAATAGAATGATGGATGTCATCCCCATCGTGATGATTCGCGGAATGCCACCCGCTACGCTCTCGATAATGGCATATTGCAAAGAATGATGGTTCAACTGATCGATTTTGACGCCGAGCTTGTCTTTCCTATCTGTTTCCGCCCGGAGCAATTTGATAAGTCGGATCTGGCTAAACGTTTCAATCATATGACCTTGGATATCGCTTTGATCCTCCCGGATATCCTTTGTCTTCTTTGTAATTTTCGGTCGGAAGTAAAAGAGTGATGCGAGCAGGAACGGGAATATAAGCAATGTCATCAGAAATAGTTTCCAATCCAGATATATCAACACACATGTGATAAAAACCAACGTTAGAACAGACATGCAAAGCTGAAGCAACCCGTCGGTCAATGTCCCTTGAACGATGTTAATATCTCCGTTGAGCCGCGTTGTAATATCCCCGACCCGCGTCCGGACAAAAAACGAGTAGCGAAGTCTTTCCAGATGGTGGAACAAATAAAGCCGCAGCTTCTTGATGATTGTCAGTGTCGTCCGTAAATAGATATAACTGTTGATGAGCTGCAGGACGGTTCCCAACAAGGTCAATCCGAAAGTCAACAGCAGAATAGTCTTCAGATCATATTTGGGCTGGATGAGTACATCATCAATGAACACTTTGGACAAATATGGATATGATAGTTCCAGCGCCGTTCCAATAATGGCAAGGATGAAAACAAGGGTCAAAACTAAACGGTGCGGCGCAAAGAAGGGCCAAAGCCACCCGAGCATTTTCCTACCCCGGATCATCGGTAATAGCACATATATTTGGATTCACAAAACTCAGGCGTCTTGCGGATAGCGATGGCCCTTTCCTGAACTTTCTCCTTTTCCATCCCGCGACGTACCGACTTCACCACATCCGAAACGAGTTGCACGCTGGCCAGTTTCCGGACGGAATTCGCTTCTCGCCCGACAATTTTCAACGAATCGATGCCAAGTGCCGCAATATCCGGGAGTGCGCATAATCCACATGGGCCAAGCGGGATGCCATGGTCCGAAACAGTAGACCCGCAACTATGCGTGAACCATACAAAATCCTGGTAGTCTTTAAGATGGGATGCAAGTTTTTCCTGCTCTCTTAGGGACAGCTCGCGATCTTCCGCCGACTCAAACTGGAAATCCCAGTTTTGCGTCGCACAGAAAGCGCCAACCTGGTTATGTGTCGTAAAACAGAAGCTTTCTTCATATACACAACCGTCATTCAGAATGAACAACTCATACTCGAGATCCCGTCCGCCTGCATCCATAATTTCCGCCATTTCTTCGAGCGATAGACTGCGCGGAAAAACGATCCGTTCCGCACCAAGCTCGCGATACAATTTGACGCTTTCACTATTCAGCGGTGCCGCCAAACTGCTCACATGGATGCCGGCATCCGGGTAATGCGCTTTGACCGCCATCATCAAACCGATATCACTGACAATAAAGGCATCTGTGCCGCACTTATATGCCTCGCCAATAATATCAAGCAACAATGGGATCTGTTCCTGTGTATAATACGGTGCATTCAATGTCATAAATACAGGAACATCGAAGGAATGCGATTTTTCAATCAACTTAGCGAACTCTTCTACAGCCGGTATGCTTGCCTGTGTTGCACGGCGATTCATCCAAACACCACTAGTGAACGAGCGGATCCAGTTTGTCGGGATAAACCCTGCGTAAAATTCCTCCGCGCCATTATGGACAAGCATTTCCACTTCTTCGACCTGGCTGATGGGTGCTAATACTTTCAAATAGTTCCCCTCCTTTTACACCGGTATTTTCGGACTGATAATCAGTCGGTCCACCTGCATGTCATCCGCCCAATCGAGGACATTCCCTACGAGCTCTTCGGTTTGCTGATAAAAAGCCGAATTTCCTTTTTGCATCGTCCGAACTGGCAATTGGCCGAGCTGCTGTCTCGTGTTTTCCATTTGAGCGACGTAGTGGCAGCATTGCTGCTTGCACTGGACATCGCCTTGGAATTTTTCCTCCCGCGGCTTGTGCAGAGTTCCCACTAAACAAGAGCGACCCGTCGCGATGACGCCATACCCCAAGTAAAGTGATGTCGCCAATCCTTCCCGGTCTGCCGATTTCTCGATCGGTTGGATGAACGAATCATACTCAATCCGCTTGACGTGCATCCTGTCGAGGAACTGTCGAAAATACGGAGTTTCAAATGAAGAATTCATGAATACCGATTTTGCCCGTTCCGGTGCATGCTTTTGATTGTATAAATGAGCGACACGGGGGTCGCGGATCATCTTATTCAATAGGCGGCCGATGACGATTTGCAGATTCGGATATTTTGTGGCGACTGCGTAGCACATTCCCCAGTCATTAACCACTACCTCCACTTCCGTTTCTTGGGAGTCCAGCCATTCGAAGATGGGAAAAAGCAACTTCATACCATTCTCCGGAACATATGGAGTAACAAATGTGAAAGCGAAACCTCTTTCTCTCGCATACTCATATGCTTTCCGGACATCTTCCACCTCTGCAATCCGATATTGGCAAAATTCCGACCCAAAATATAAGCGCCCGGGTTCCGTCAGCTTAAATTTTCGTTTGATGTTTTCTTCTAAGATTGCTATGGTTTCTTGCTCCATCGGGGAAAGCGTCTCCCTGTTTTCCAACAAGGAGAGTTGCTTTGCATCCTGGACAGCGAGCGCTAATTCCATATCGCTTCACTTCCCATTCATTGTTTTATTTGTACGACGCGGACGTCCATCGCATCTGTTTTCAAATCGACTGTCCCTTTAAACTCCAATGTTTCTGCATCATAGAAATTGACGTCGGGGCCTCCTCCTCCGGCGTAAATCGTTTTTCCATCACCGCTTATATTGAAGCCATAAGATGTTCCCAATTTTGTTTTGATGACCTTGTCATGCTTCAGTGACGAAAGATCGGTCTTTGCAAGCATGTTCATTCCCCCATATGCCTTTTTCCGGTCATGTGAAATTATCCCTGAGAAAAAGCCGATCGGTTCTTCCTTATACTCGATTTTCTCTACCTCGCCCGTTTTTAAATCCCATGTAACAAAACCTTCCGTCGTTTCGCCTGTTTCGGGATGGTACACATAGTTGACCGTGGATGCTAGATAATTAGTTTCTCGATCACGCGGCCAAAGCAAGAGATAGTTACTGTTGCCGGCACTCTTATCCTCAGGATCAAACAGCTCATAATGTAGTGTCAAAGTGTCCTTCTCAATATCATATTCATACAAATCCCTACCCCAGACAGCAATTTTGCTGCCGTCTTCATAAAATTGCAGAACGTGCACACCGTACGGAACTTCAATCTCCTTGACAATCTCCTTCTTTTCTATGTCCATAACGAGGATGGCAGGAGGCAATGTTGTCAACTCTGTTCCTTCCACTTTTGAGCGCATCGTCATAGCGTAGAGCAGCTTGCCTTCAGGATCCACATCCATGCCATAGATGCGCGAACGGTAATTGTCTTGTGTAAAATCCAACTCATCAATTACAATATTTTTGGCCGTGTCAATGACAGTAACTTTCTGCCTTATGTCCGTACTTACGAATAATTTACTCCCGTCTTTCGAAAAAGTCGTATCCCTCGTCATACCGGTTACCGGAATATCCGTTACTTCCTCCGTTTCCGGATCTACAGCGAAGACATATTCGTAACCAGTGAGATAAAGCATTTCTTTCGTTTTCCCGGTTTCTTCGGCCAATACTGAAGCGTTCAAACTGACTACGAGGAAAACGGCGAGCATCGAAAAAAGCCATTTTCTCTTCAATATACTTCCTCCCTTCTAATTAGCATGACAATCGTCAAGAGGTAGTCCCGCGATCCGGTCAAGGAACGTCGGATTGTCTTCCATGACTTGTACATATGCTTTCAGCGCAATGGTATACCAGCGATACATCCAGTTGCAGTAATGCAAATTCGGAGAAGTGATTTCCCCTTGCCGCTCTTTCGCTTCGTAGTAGCATCCGCCCGAGCACGTGTGCTTCAACGGACAGCGGGAGCATGTCGTTTTGTTGTCGACATGCAGCGACTCGAGCAGCGTCTTCTGGAATCTACGATCGACTCCTTGATAGATATCTCCCATCTTGTACTCATCTTGTTCATTAAAACGATGGCACAAGAACAGGTCGCCTGAGGGGCTGACTGCATAAAAGCCGATGCCGGCGCCGCAGCCGTAGCTTTTATTAACTCCCGTATGCAATTCGACTAGGACATTTACCAAGTTGGAGAAACCAAAATAGCGGTCTTCCTTTGCTTCGTGAACAAAAATCTCTGTCAGTTCTTCAAATTCATCCAACAAGCGGGAAAGCTCCGGCTTATTTAAAATAAAAGCCTCGTCCGTTTCGGAAACCGGTGCGAACCCGACTTCGTGGAACCCCATCTCTTGAAGATGAGTGAACGTTTCTTTTACATGCGGGAAATCCTTTGTCAGTGTAACCCGGGCAGCGACCGGTTTCGTACGATGCTTTTCAATCAGTTTGCGTGCATTTTTATTGACCATTTCATAAGATCCATGGCCTGATTTGAACGGCCGCCATGTGTCTTGGGTATTTTCATCTCCATCCATACTGACCGACACGCCGACATTATGCTCGACGAGAAAATTGATGCGTCTCTCGTTCAATAGCGTCCCGTTCGTCGTCATAGAAAAATCAATCTTTTTACCCGCTTGCTGTGCTGCTTTTTTCCCATATTCCACGACATGGGTTAGCAGCCTCCAATTAAGCGTCGGTTCTCCTCCGAACAGAATGACAGAAACATTTGGCGCGTTTTTGGATTCTTTGATTAGAAAATCAATCGCTTTTTCAGCAGTCGGCTCATTCATCGCTTTCATAGGAGCGCCGTATTCACCGCCGCCCGCATAACAATACGTACAACCGAGATTGCATTCGTTTACCAAATGGAAAACAAGCGTTTGAATCGGCAATTCTCCTTGCGGAACACCGGGAGTCCTACTATTTCTCCCGATACTGTCATTTAACCGGATGACTTCTTGCTGTAGTAACTCCTCAATCGCTGATCGAACTTCCGCCTTCCCGTATTGGATACTTAGCTGCTCTTCGACTTCGCTTAGCGATTGAGAGTCGCTTTTCAATATTTCCAAGATTGATTTGCCAAGAGGTGAAATTTCACTGATAAAGCCACTGAGCCCCTGGAACACATATGGTTTGCCTTTTACTTCAAACACGAGCTGATTTGTCACTGATAATTGATCTGCCGTTTGTATAATGGGAATCACCGCTTTCTATTTGATGTAGACATAGTCTGGGAGTGTGACAAAGAGTTTCGATTCACCGGTCAGTTTATCCTGAGTGGCCGGATCTTGATAGATTGCCTTGGCAGTGACGTATCCCGTATTGTTGGTAGTCCAGACCCGTTCAGGATTCGGACCCCCTTGGGCCGGAGTGAAAAGTCCGGTTTGGGTGTTGATCTGCCCAACGTACTTCAATTCATCGTTTCCTTCTTTATCTTCATGAAGCTCCCACTTGACGTTCAGCGGACCGATTTCTTGATTATCCGCAGTGTAGCCAATCGCTTCAAACTGGACGCTCTGCAAATAATCGGTATAATTCAGCCGCGCCAATCCGCGCTCCGGCAATACTTTAATGGAATCTACTTTATCAAATGCTATGATTTTGACAGGCTGTTCGCCGTCTTTCAAATCGAGTGTTATTTCGCCTGTCCCTTGAGCTGTCACTGTAATCCAGACATCATCCCCGTTCTGCTTTTCAACTTTATCGACAACCAGTCCTTCAGATGCAACAAAGCTGTCCGGTGTCAGCTGGTCGGGCAACTTTGAGCCGATAACCCGAATGGTTTCTGTTGTGCCTGATTTAATGGAACTTGGCCATGTAGCTATAAGGGCTGTTTTGTCTGCTTTATAGTACGTTTCATCTGCAAATATCCCTTTATCGTTTACCTGGTTCCACCGACCCTCAATTTTATTACCGTCTTCTATTACATTGAAGACACCTCGGGTTTTTACCTCACCATCCGTTAAACTGCTGCGCAATGAATACCCGGCATACTTCCGTACATTTCCTTCAGATTTCTTTTCTTGTTCATCAGGCATGAGCATCGTGCGTTTTTCAAAATACATATCTTCCTTTTCTGAAATGTCGGCATATCCGCTATATATTCCGCTTCCCGGCTGATGGCCGACAATTCTCCATGTCCCTGTGATTTCATAATCAGTCTTTTTGTCTTTCCATTCTTCCCAGTCTTCCGAATCATATGGATGGATGCTTGCCATATAAGCGAGAACTTCTTCTGCCTCTTCTTCCCATTTCATCGTCCGCATTTGATAAATCATGGCCGGACTCATCCCGATATGGAAATCTTTTAATTTCATCCACTCGGCTTCGGTACGGTACTGTGCCAGCGGCCTTCCTCCCGCATGACATGCGATACAAGAACCCTCGATCTTGTCGTATTCTTCTGTAACTGGTTCAATCGTTGAACCGCTTTCTGTCAGCCAATACATGACTTTTTCAGTCTCTTTTGGCGCTAAACCATTCTTATCGCTCAGCTCCTGAACAATAGCAGCTTTTTCTTCATCCGTTACCTGAACTCCCCACGCCGTCTGCATGCGAGTAATTGTATCCTGCCATCCTTCCGGTGTTTTACGGACATCACTAATCCGATCGACTTTTCCGTCTTCCCCCACAGCATGGCATGTTATGCACGATTGCTTGAATGTGTCGCTCCATTCTTCGTTTGCTAAGCTGACTCCCGGTGCGTTTGCTTCCTCGTCCTCTGTAATTTTTTGCGGTTCTTCTTTTGTACAAGCGGCAACCATTACGAGAGTAGCGAGAAATAACAAAATCACACCAATCGATTTCCTTTTATGTTGGATCACCCAAATCCCTCCTTACTCATCAATAAATTTTAGTTTTTGCCAATCTCTTACGGCGGCTGGACAATCCTGATGCCATTCCGGATATTTCGTCAAACCATCCGGTACTTGTGCTGCCCACCAGCAATCTCCGTAACAGCCATAAAGATCGCGCTCCATCGGCTGGCAAAGGGCGGCTACGGAAATCTCCGAACTATCCGCCTCCCATCCCGGATCAAAAACTGTCGTACAGCCAATCGGCAATTGTAGGCCTTCCACATCCATTATTTCTCCTTCGTTAATTCGCCTCATAGCCATTTTTCCTTTGCGGTTCAACGGTTTACTGTGTTTCATAAGCCCACCCTTCCTTTCTTAATGTAAGCCTTTGCAAAACTAAGAATATCAAGGTAGAGTAAAATCAAAGCAAAACAAAAGTAAAAATAAAGTAAAGAAATAAACTTTTCGGAATTATAAAACTTTGGTATGATAAGAAAATCCGAGCATTAACAATGGAAAACTAGGCAAACATTGGTCATGGAACCACCCGTTTACGAAGTGATTTAAAGAGTTCATGTTCAAAAGGGGGAGAAATGATGCATCAATCTACGATTCTACATGTGGACGATGAACCAGAGATCCGGGAATTGATTGGTCTCTATTTAAAAAAGGAAGGATATAACTTCGAAGAGGCAAGCAATGCAGAAGAGGCGCTAAAAAAATTAAAAGCTGTCAATCCGCAGCTAATCTTGCTGGATGTCCAGCTCCCCGATCTCGATGGCATTGAAATTTGCCGACGTATTCGCCAAGAGACGAACGTACCTGTGCTTTTTTTGAGTTGTAAAGATTCGGAGATTGATAAGGTCATTGGTTTAAGTGTCGGCGGAGACGACTATATCGGCAAGCCTTTCGGAATGAATGAATTGATTGCGCGAGTGAAAGCCCATTTGCGCCGATACTACGAATCAAAAATATCTATGCCAGAAGATGTGTCTTCAGGAGAGGCGAACGTTTTCACATCGGATTCCATTCTATTGGACAGTGCACGTCATGATTGCTATATACGGAACAAAAAAGTCCAGCTTTCCTCCAAAGAATTCGAACTGCTTCATTTTTTCATGCTCCATCCTTTTCAGGTGCTAAGCACGGAGCATTTGCTGGATTGCGTTTGGGGATACGAGTCGGAAATTGATACAAAGACGGTGACGGTTCATATTGGAAATTTACGAAAAAAACTAGGAGAAGATCCAAAAAAACCAAGGGTCATTTTAACTCTCCGCGGGGCAGGGTATAAATTCAATGAGTCTGTCCAAAAAAGCTAATACTCTTTTTCATAAATCTTTTTATACATTCAGAGGCAGGATGCTATGGACATTGCTTCTTCTCTCACTTGTTCCGCTCATTATCATCAGTTACTTCGTCATACAAAGCACGAAAAACTCCATCACAGTGACAGGGGCAAATATTGAAGAGGATATCAGCGAGTACGCCCTCTATCTATATAAAGAAAATATAAACAGACAAGCAGAAGCGACGAGCATTCAATTGGAAGGATATAAAAAACAAATCCTTCAATTGCGCACAACTTTGGAGGAGGTATTTGAATCGTCCATTGTGCCGCCAGGATACTCTCTCCGCTTACAACAAGATATTGGCGGAGTTTATTGGGAATCAGTAAAAGGGGATTTCTCCAATACAGGAGCGACTGCCTCCTATCCCGTAACGGCGGAAACGGTGGAGCGACTGGAACAGACAAAAAGCATTGAAGGGACGATGAAACAAATCGTCAAAAGCAATCAAGCCATTGTCGCTGTTTATTATGTTTCTCCAACATCTGCGTGGCGTATTTATCCAGCCATGAACACCCCAAAGGAGATTCACGATGGCTTTTTAACGGCGGATGCCGATTTTACGAAAGAGACTTTTTATACTGCTGGAGCAGATGTTTCCCCAAATAGCAACAAGGTAGGTTGGACGGATCCTTATATTGACCTGACTCATCGGCATGAAATGTTCTCCATTTCGGCTCCTATTATTGGCCCAAACGATGAGGAACTCGGCATTTTGGGCGCAGATATTACGACACACCGCGCCTTAAATCATTTACTTAATATGAAATTCAAAGAAGAATTCGCCTACGCCCTATTACTGAACCAAAATGATGAATTCATCGCCTACCAGGATCAGGCGGATAACGATCTGCCTTTTTTGACAAAAGCAATCCGTCAACAAATATCGTTAGACGAACAGCCCGTCCTCCTGAACGTCAACGGTATGAATAAAATTTTCCTGTCCGCCACAATTGACCATACCGGATGGAAACTGATTTTTGCAATTCCTGAAGCAGGTATTGTAGATCATATTAAAAGCTTGACAGACCGACAATTAGCAGCACATGAGCGAACGATTTTCAGCCACCTCCGGAATGTCATGATTTTCACTTTGCTAGTCATCATTTTGTGTTCCATCGCCATATGGAGGAATTTTACGAAGCCGATCCGCGAAATCCTCGGCGGCATCCGCTCTTTCCAAAATGAAAATTTCAAGGCGGAAATCCCGTCGCAATCCCTTCACGAGTTCAATTTGGTCAGTCAATCGTTCAACTCGATGAGTCAGCAGATCAATAAGCTGATCAGCAACTACCAGACGCTGAACAGCCAGTTGGAGGATAAGGTGTCGGAGCGCACCCAGCAATTGGTTCGCCTGAACATTTCGCTCATCGAGACGAATAAAAAATTGCAGGAGACGGAACAGCAACGAAAGCTTCTTTTCGCCAATATTGCACATGATTTGAAAACACCAATTACCCTGATTCACGGTTATATTGAAGCGATCCAAGACGGGCTGATCGGCGAAGAGGACTATGAGCGGTATTTCGAGCGCATCCAAAACCATCTCGATTCCATCAACAACTTGGTTGTGAACGCTTCTGAACTGAATCGGATCGATTTGAAAGAACAGCCTTTCCACTTCCAACGAGTGGATACGACCAGCTTCTTCCAGAAACTCGGAACCCATTTCGACCAATTTAAAACAGTCGTGTTCGATATCGAACCGGATCTGCCTTCTCTTGACATCGACGTCCATTATATCGAACGGGCCATGATGAATTTGGTTAAAAATGCACTCAAGTACTCTGAGCCGGACGCGCGCATTGACGTGACCGTCAGGCAGCAAGATCGGCATGCCATCATTACGGTCAAAGACGAAGGATGGGGCATTACCAAAAATGATTTGCCGTATATCTTCGATCGTTTTTATCGCGTCAGCAAAGTCCGGAATTCAAACAAGCCCGGGACAGGTCTTGGTCTCTCCATCGTCAAGGAAGTCATCACTGAACATGACGGCACCATCGTTGCGCATAGCGAACCGGGCGTCGGGACGGAGTTCACCATCACCCTCCCCTTCCCAATGGAAGAAGATTGATAAGGGGAGGGCCTAATAATTGTCGGAATTGTGTCATAGTCTCTTCCGCCAACCTATTTACTTGCCAACTGCCAGCTACTATACTTGGATTACTTATAAGAGAAAAGGGAGGAAATGTGCATGGAAAAAGGATATTTCGGTGAATTTGGAGGAAGTTTCATTCCGCCTGCATTGCAAGATGCGATGAACCATCTGGAACAACAATTCGAGGAAGCAATCCAGGACCCTTCCTTCATGGATGAATACCGCCGCTATTTGGCCGAGTACGTCGGCCGGGAGAACCCAATCACCTTTGCTGAAAATTTGACGAAGCAGGTCGGCGGGGCCAAGATTTATTTGAAACGGGAAGATTTGAACCACACCGGTTCTCATAAGATCAACAACGCGATTGGCCAAATCCTATTGGCCAACCGGATGGGCGTGAAACGTGTCATTGCAGAAACCGGCGCGGGCCAGCATGGTGTCGCGACGGCTACAGCCTGTGCAATGTTTGATATGGAATGCGTCATTTATATGGGCGCGGAAGATATGCGGCGACAAGCATTGAACGTCTTCCGGATGGAATTGCTCGGCGCCAAAGTCGTTTCAGTAACGAAAGGCCAAGGCCGCTTGAAAGATGCCGTGGATGAAGCATTGAATGACCTCGTCGCCAACTATGAAAATACATATTACTTGCTTGGGTCGGCGGTTGGGCCACATCCGTTCCCTACTATTGTAAAGTACTTCCAATCGGTCATCAGCGAAGAATCCAAACGTCAAATGCTCGAAAGGGAAGGGAAACTGCCAAATACGGTCATCGCTTGCGTCGGTGGAGGCAGCAATGCGATCGGCGCATTTGCCCATTATTTGAATGAGGCAAGCGTGGAGCTGATCGGTGTGGAGCCGATGGAAGCAGCCACGATGACGAAAGGCGTGCCCGCTGTCCTTCATGGCTTCAAATGTTATACTTTGTTAGATGAACACGGCGAGCCGGATGCCACATATTCCATCGCGGCAGGATTGGATTATCCCGGCGTCGGACCGGAACATAGCTATTTGAAAGATGTCGAACGCGCAACCTACTACCCCGTTACCGGGCAGGAAGCATTGGAAGCCTTCAAGACATTATCCAAAACGGAAGGCATCATCCCGGCATTGGAAAGTTCCCATGCGGTTGCCTTTGCAATGAAACACGCAGCCACCCTGTCACCGGATGATATTGTACTGGTCAACCTATCCGGCCGCGGCGACAAAGATGTGGAACAAGTATTTGAAATGCTTCAGCAAGAAAAAGCGCAGCAGGCGTGAGGTAAGGGTGGCATGTTGCGGAGTTTGCCGAAACGTTTAGAGGTTTGACCAAAACGTTGTGCGGTTGGTTGTGAACGTTGAGAACTTTGACGAAAACATTGTGAGCGTCAGCCAAAACGTTGTAAGGGTTTGGGAAACGTTTAGTGGTTTGGCTTGAACGTTGTGAGGTTGAAACAAAACGTTGGGAAGTTCCTGAAAAACGTTAGAAGGGTCACCTGCAACGTTGAGAGGCTTCAAAAACGTCCGGAAGATAATAGTAATTTATAAACCGCAATACTCAAATTTTATTTAATTAAAGAAAGATGGGGTTTTTTAATGATTCAAGTGAACATACCTGCGCTGGATCTTCAAGCAGGTGATGAGGCCGAGGCGTATTCGGCCACGTTGACGAAACCGGTGGGAAGCTTGGGCCGATTGGAAGAATTGGCGGTGGAGCTGGCGAGAATGAAAGGCACTCGTACACTTGAGATTACACCGCCTGGCATCTTGGTGTTTGCCGCGGATCACGGTGTTGTGCGGGAAGGCGTTTCGGCGTTCCCCCAAGAAGTGACCGTTCAAATGGTGTCCAATATCGTGCAAGGTGGGGCTGCCATCAATGTCTTTGGCAGGCAGATTGGTGCCACGTTCCAAGTGGTCGATGTCGGAGTCGCCGGCGAAGTCGCGGAGGAAGCTGTCAGCCCGAGAAAGATTCGACCAGGTACCGGAAGCTTTTTGACAGAGTTGGCGATGACTCGGGAAGAGGCGGAGCAAGCGGTTGCTGTCGGTTATTCGGAAGCGGAGCGTTTGCTGGAAAATGGTATGAAATGCTTGATTGTCGGAGAAGTCGGCATCGGCAATACGACTGCAAGTAGTGCCGTATTGTCCGCGATTACCGGGGCCGATCCCGCCTCAATCGTCGGATATGGGACAGGCATCTCTTCCGTCCAGCATGAGCGGAAAATCGCGGTGGTCCGCGAAGCGGTTGAACGCCACAAGCCGGATTCGCAAGACGCCTATGATATCCTGTCCAAAGTTGGCGGGTTGGAAATGGGTGCGATGGCTGGTGCGATGCTGGCTGCTGCTGAAAACCGGGTGCCGATTCTGCTAGATGGGTTCATCTGCACTGTATCGGCTCTATTGGCTAAATTGATTGATCCCCGTGTAGCGGACTATATGATTCTATCCCATCAATCGGCGGAACCCGGACATCTTACGGCCATCCAGCATATCAGAAAACAACCGATCGTCCAATTGGATATGCGGCTCGGTGAAGGAACCGGGGCGGCTGTCGCCTTCCCGATTTTGCAAGCGGCGGTCCATATGATCAATGAGATGGCCACTTTCGAAAGTGCCGGAGTGGCTGGAAAAGAAGAAGATTCGAGTGCTACGCTTTCATAAAAACCGCCGTGCTTCCTATTTTACGGGAGCACGGCTTTTGAATGAATCCAGGCAATCTTGGCAAATGCATGTTTTCCGAAGTTGATCGGCGGGCACTTCATCGAAAATCTCTTGTGGAAAGGATTCCTGCGTACACCAGCAATCTCCCAAAGACTTTTCTTTTCCGTTACAACAATTATTCCCTTTCCCGCAAATCGGGCAAACTTCCACGATTGTTTTCACAATACTCCCCCTCCGATATAGAATATTTGAACCCCTCCACTTTGGATATTCCTTCCTGCACTCGCCTAATGAGAAAATACTATCCAACTGTCAGTAACGAGCATAAGAAAGAAACCGTCACTCACCCGGTGAAACGGTATGTGTTTATTTCACTGGACGCTGTCGCCATCTTCAGATTCGCCAAACGGTTCTCCTGGATACAACTCCTGCAGGAACTCGACCGACTGGGTGATTAATTCCTTCAAAACTTCCACGTCGATGTCATCGACCTTATTGATATAGACACAGGCTTTTCCTGACGTATGCTTGCCGAATTTGGCAAGCAGCGCTTCCCGTTCCGGATCGCCGGTTGCAAAGTATAGGCTGATTTTCGCTTTCCGTGGAGAGAAGCCGACTAACGGGGCGTCCCCTTCATGGCCTGTTTTGTAGATATAATGATACGATCCGAAACCGATGATGCTCGGCCCCCATAATTTCGGCTCATAGCCTGTCGTTTCGGTGAAAATATCGAGAAGGCGATACGCATCTTCCCGTTTCTTCGGGTGATCCACCTGTTCAATGAATTCGATGACGCTGTCGTCCGTCTCTTTTGTTTTTAATTCGTACATCCGATTTTCCTCCCGATTGAGTGATTGTTCTGTCTAGTGTAGCATACGTCCCTCATATTCCGGAATAACTTCTCATATAGTGGTCAGGAGGAATCCGGAGGTGGTAGGTTTGAGCAAGGATTTTACAAAAACGGCGCGGGATGAACTTCATTTTTGGCTGCAAATTTTGGGCGATCACGGACGCTTTATCCATGACTCATTGGCGCCGGGCCAGAAGACTTTTATCGAGCAAGCGGACGCCTTCATCCAACAATTCGATTCTTTGCTGGCAGACTCGAAGCGTTCTCTAGATCGGCGTGCTCTTCTACTCCTTCTTCAAAAATCGAAATCTGCCAGTGAAATGATCCGTACTTATAAACTTTCAATCATCCGAGAACAACTCGTCGGGAACATTAAAATCTCCCTGACCCCCACTTTTCTAAACCATATGGTCAATGAAGTGGAAGAGGCAATCCGTTTGTTCTCCTATTTGGAAAAAGAGGAAATGCCGCCACCTGTCCACCCGCTCCACCATGATTTGCTTTGGCTATTGGATGCAGCCGGCCATGCAGGGGCCATCAACGATCAGCTGGATCGGGTTGAGAGACCGTTGAAAAAGAAGAGCCACAAATTCATGAAAGATTGGGATGCCTTTTATCTGAAAGCGATTGAATTGACCGGATTTTTACGGACGAATGCGACCAAGTTTCCAGCTCTGTCTAAATTTCATAATGATATCCATTTGGAAATGACCATATTCAAAGCTTTCTTGCGGGAGTTGGAGGAGTTGGGCCTCACCAAAAAGGGGCTTGGTACGTTGACGCCGCTCATGGCTGACCATATGGCGCGGGAAGAATGCTATTATTTGACGAAGCTGGCGGAAACGGCGGAAGTCCCCTCCCCCGATTGCGATCCGGCGAAACCAAGAACAAATGAATGAATGAAAAGCGGATCGCCTTGTTATAGGCCATCCGCTTTTTGAGTTATCCTATCTGAATTTCCGAATCCAATGATTGCAACGCGGCTAAAATACTGAGTCCCGTCAATTGGCTCGTTTTCGGATTATGCGTCGATGGGTGGTTTTCGAGCTGAACCGTTAGTTTTCCGAAATCCCCGATTGCTTGAATCATGTGGATATTATGCTCTGCTTGGGGATCGGCAATGATCCGGACATCAGTGTCATGAATTCCGACGCCTGCTAAAGCGAGAATGATGGCGACATTGGCATTTTGCGGGAATCGGTGAATCGCCTCTTTGGCCGAGCCTTCAAAAAGGACAGTCTCTTCGGCGAATGGCTGATCCGATAAAGAGTTTGCCGGTTTCCGGGTTTCCAAGGAGACCCTTCGTAATCCGCCCCCGACTTGCGCTGCCCGTATCGCATCCAATCCACCGATTGCGCCGGCAGGCAGATATATTTTATGGCCATGCGCTTTGGCATTGGCTTTAAGTTCTTCGTATAATGTAATATCTGCCAACGCGCCGACGCTGATCAGGAGCAGATCCTTCTCCTGGACGATTTGAGCAGCGTAGGAGCGGACAACTTCAATATTGGCGCATTCGACGACAATATCGACATCCGACTTCAAAAATGCTTCCACGTCATGGAAAGCGGTGAAGCGATACGTGTTCAGCAGTCTTGGCAAGGTCATCTTCGCCTTTTCCCGTTCATCAAAAACTGCCGTAATCTGGCAGCCAGGCAACCGCTTCTCTTTATTGATTTTCTGTAAGAGAAAGTTTCCAATGGAACCTGTTCCGATTAAACCGATATTCATGTAAATCCATTCCTTTCCCTTTTCATCATAGCGGACATTTCGTGAAAGGACGAACATTTCGACCGGCTGGCGTTGTTTGAATGGTTGTCCGGGAAGGGTATGGAAGTGCAACAAGAATTCAGGAGGCGAAAAACGTGGCGGAGACATCTTTTATCGGTGTGTTTGATAATGAAAATGATTTGATTGCAAAAATTGATGAATTGAAGCTGAAAGGTTATAGTGACGATAATCTGTATGTCCTGGCGAGGCGCGACACGGATATCACGATGGTGAAAGCTCGGACAGGAGTGGAAATCGAGCGGCCGGACGGTGGTTCCTGGTGGGACCGGTTCACTTCGTTGTTTTCGGGAGAGGAACCAGTGCGCGGAGCACTCGGAAATATGGGTCTCGATCCGATTCAGGCGGAGAATTATTATAAGCTGCTCGAAGGAGGAAGCATGCTGCTGTACGTAGATCAGGGCGAGTATGGTCAACGTATTTCCGGCAATGGCGGCGCAGCCAGTTTAGATGGCGCAGGGACCGATCCAAATTTGGGAGCTAATCTTCAGCAGCCCGAAAACCAAATCGAATTCCCTACGGAAAACCCATCTGCCGGCATCCCCCCTGGAAAACGGATCTGATGGATATGGACAGGCGTTCACGATTGCGGTGAACGCCTTTTATTTTGGCAGAACGGAAAATACGCGTACCTCCAAACGATCTGCTGCGAAAAACCTTTTTTCCGCTAGGTTCTAATCGCTCTCTAGCGGGTATATATTGGTATGTCTTCTTTTTTATTCATCGAACGGAGGGGTAATCATGGGAAAATATGCAATCGCCCTCTTTACTATCCTGTTAACAGGGCTCATTGGCGTTTCAACTAAAGCGGCAGATCAACCTTTGAAGTTTTTCGTGGACGGCGTTGAAATCGAGGGAGCTGAGCAGCCGTTACTCGAAAAAGGCGGACAAGTCCTCCTGCCCGTGCTGCCATTATTCGAAGCGGCTGGATTTCATGTTTCCGAGGGGAATCCAGGCGAAGTATTGGTGACCAATTCATTCCTCACAATCGTGTTCAAGACCGGCTCGGGCGCAATTTATGTGAATGGCGAAACTGTAGGAACCGAGTTTCCTCTCACTCGCCGCAATACGGCACATTACGTATCGAATGAATTTTTATCCACCTTGGAAGGGTTCAACGTTTCATTTTCAAAAGATCGGTCCGCCATTCACGTGACGACCAACCGATCCCGGAACATCGAGGCTTTTTTGGAACAGATGGCCACCGTGGAATTTACCGGCTATTCGTCCAAAAGCACATTGGACCATCGAACCGTCTTCTCGTACGATCCGGACACCGTCGAATTCACGCTTGACGCCAATTTGACCGTAAATGAAAAGCCGAGCGCCTTGTCCATGGATACGGTAATGGAAACCAAATTGGACGGAAAACCGGTGAAACAGATGTCTGAACTCTATTTTACGAATAAGGGAGTATGGGAGTATAAGGAAGACATCGGGAAATGGGTCCGGCTGGGAGATGTACCTTCTTTGGCACTTATGGGAACTTACTTGCCCGCCCCCCACCCGCTTGATCATCTGAAAAGAGTTGAAGATAACGACATCTTGCAACTGTATGATTATGGGGATGTGCTCGTCTTAGTTGAACGGATAAACGAGGAGAATTTGGAAGATGACCTTGTTGCCAGCAGGACGGATCGGTACATGGCCACGCAATTTGACAAGCGGACGTCCTTGCCGTTTCACGCGCTTACGATAACCGGGACGACGATTGAAACCGACGAGGACTCTGTCTTCATCAAAGAACGGCTCACCCAAACGTTCCGCCATGATGAAACCGTCAAGCAAGTCCAAGTCCCCGCCAAAGTGGTCCGCGACGCCATCAGCGAGGAAGCCTATTGGAAAGAGATCGGCGTGTTTGACGAATTTTAAATAAAAACGGAACAGGCCGAGGGTGGCTTGTTCCGTTTTTCATTTCCCTTTCTTCAAGAACCTCTGGTAAAGAGGCGATAATGCGTTCGGAGTCAGTTCAATATTGTTCTCATGCGCATATTTGACTGCATGTCCGAGGGCGATCGTCATTGCGCCCGCCACGCTGGCCCCGGCTACCATGCCTGCCCCAGGGACGACTTTAATGATTTGGCGGAAAACCGTCTTTCCGACATTGCCGACGACCGTGGCGATGATCAATTCCTTCGCGTGGTCTTTGGAAATCGGCTTGCCGTACAACGCGGAAAGGCGGAGCAGGAGTCCGACTTGCAGCGCGGTCAATGGCACAAAATCGGAGCCGGGCATCGGAAGGGCGCCGATTGCGGCCGCTGATCCGCCTGCACCGAGAATCCACTTATTGGCGATAGACGACTTATCCGCCATATTCGCGGCCATCAAAATGTCCTTTTTTTTACCTTCCAACAATCTTAAAATCTCATTTTGCAACATGCTGATATTCTCGCCTGTACGCGAAGAAATCGGAGTGACGGGGTACTCATAGTTCGTGTGATCTTGAATATATTTCACGAGGCTGCCGATATCTTCGGCCGCGTCGATTTTATTCAGCACGAGGATGATGTCTTTGTTCACCTTGGCGATCTTTTTCAACGAAACGAGTTCTGTATCCGACAATACCGTGCCGGCAGCGTTCAGGAAAAATAAAATCAAATCAGCCTGTTTATAAAACTTCATCGTCTCCGCTGAATGCTCTTTATGGATATCATCCAGTCCCGGTGTATCGACAAAGACGATGTTTTGCTTGTATATGTACTTCTTTACCTCCACCGTCTCACCCGGCTTCGCTCCGACTTCCGCAACGTCCGCCTCCATCAGCTGGTTCAGCGTCGAAGACTTCCCGGCATTGACATCCCCGATCATGGCGATGAGCACTTCCCTTTCGAGCTGCTCATTGATTTCCGTCGTCTTTTCATCAAAGAGACGATTGAATTCTTCGTCTGACATGAATCGTTGCTTGTCCATTGTTCGTCCTCCTTCCTAATTTTCTTACTTCTTAATTCTACGAATCACAGATGGAGAAGGTTTCATCGAGGAATCTCTCCCATCTTATCTTCCCTACCTTCGGGCTCATTGAAACCGGATTTGCGAATGTAACCCGCCGTATCGAAATGCCGTTTCCGGGAATGAATACGATGATTAGTGTTTCAAGGAGGAACATCATGAAACTTAGAATACTCATTTTACTAGGAATGACCAGTTTATGGATCGGGTTACAGCCATGGGATCTGCGGGTTCAAACTTCGAGCCCTATAACGACCTCCTTTGATGGCCCATCAACGGCAACGGCAATTGAAGCCTATGCACAAAAGCATGATATCCCGGCAATCGATGCGACCATCGACAGAGTTTGGAAAGCGATCCCCGGCTATAACGGCCTAGCCGTCGATCAGAAGAAAAGCTTAAAAAAGATGGGAACTCGTTTCAGTGAACAACAGATCGTCTGGAAAGAAGTATCACCCTCCGTCCATTTAAGCGAACTGCCGCCCTCCCCTATTTACCGCGGCAATCCGGAAAAGCCGATGATTTCCCTGCTGATTAACGTTGCCTGGGGGAATGAATTCATCGAACCCATCCTCCGGGCATTGGATAAGCACGAAGCGAAAGCGACGTTCTTTCTGGATGGCAGCTGGACGAAGAAAAATTCCGATTTGGCACGCTTGATTCAGTTACACGGCCATGAAATCGGCAGCCATGCGTACAGCCATCCTGATTTGGCAAAATCTTCGGAGGCGAAGACGAGAGAGGAATTGCAAAAGACGAACGACGTGATCGAGGAAGTCCTCGGACTGACACCGACCTGGTTCGCCCCGCCAAGCGGCAGTTTTAATCAACGGACAATTGAAATCGCCCGGGAGCTCGGTATGTATACCATCCTTTGGACAGTGGATACGGTCGATTGGCGCAATCCCGACACGACGGAAATGGTTAATCGGGTCGTGTCCAAAGTGGAAAACGGCACAATGATTCTTATGCATCCGACCAAGCCGACGTCGGAAGGATTGGATCGGATGATCGGGGAAATTAAAGAGAAAGGATATGTAGTCGGAACGGTGTCCGAGTTGATGAGTGAAGAGCGTGTTCAGTGATGTAATTCGCCAGAAAATCCGTACACCTTCGAAGTGAACCGGAACACCTTGCACTGAAATTCAGACAGCTTGCCGGAAAACTGGAACACCCCAAGCAAACCCGTATATCCTAGCGGAAAACTACATTCAAACAGGCAGGCATCCAGTCGGAATGTCCGCCTGTTTCTTCTATTTTTTCAACGAAGGTCGAAACGTTCCATCCGGATTGCCTCCAATGATATTCTTTTTGTATAGGAGTGGGGTGTCTCTATGTACTTTTCTAAATGGAATCGGATTATTACGCACTTCGAGGTCAAGCTATCTTGGTCATCGATCCGGACAAAGCAGAAATCGTCGACCGGATGCAAGGGTTTGGCCGAGTCCGGGACGTATACTCGGACGGCCGTTCACTTTACTTCATTACGAATAATACCGACGGCCGCGGCAATCCATCGCAGAGGGATGATCGGTTGATCCGGTTCACTCCATAGCCGCAACTTCAAAGTTGTTCAGGTTCGCTATGCAATGTATAATAAAGGAAGACTGCATAGCGTCGGAGAATTTCCATTTCGGTTTTCAATCCTGGAGCAACTGTCGAACCTGACTACGGTGGACGGTTGCTTTTTTTGAAGTTTCGAACCTTGCAGAAAGTTGTCAATTCGCTATATATCCGTGAGGAAAAGTTTTGTTCGACATTGTCAAATAAAGCGATTATAATTGGGCTTTAGATTCGAAGTGATAACACTTATCTTCAAGTGAAAGGCGTGAGTGTCGGGTTGGAAAATAAGCTGAAATTGTACGGCTTTAACAACCTCACCAAAACACTTAGCTTCAACATCTATGATGTAAGCTATGCAAAAAGTGAGCGGGAGCAGAAGGATTATATTGCCTATATCGATGAGCAATACAACTCTGAACGATTGACGAAAATCCTATATAATGTGACGGAAATTATCGGAGCTCATGTATTGAATGTGAGCAAGCAGGATTATGATCCGCAAGGTGCGAGCGTGACGATCTTGATCACGGAGGAATCGATTCCGGTCGGACTGATCGACGAATCATGCAACCGCGGGGAAATGAACATTCTGAAAACCCGGGATTCCGTCGTCGGTCATCTCGATAAAAGCCATGTCACCGTCCACACGTATCCTGAATATCACCCTGACAATTCGATCGCTACCTTCCGGGTGGATATCGAAGTTTCAACATGCGGTGAAATATCGCCGTTGAGAGCACTCGATTATCTGATTGGGAGCTTCGATTCGGATATTATCACAACCGATTATCGGGTTCGAGGATTCACAAGGAACGATCAAGGGAAAAAGCTATTTATGGATCATAAGATGACATCGATCCAGGATTATATCGATAGCGAAACATTACAGAAATACGATGCAATCGATGTGAATGTGTATCAATCCAACATCTTTCACACCAAGCTGTTGATCAAAGATATCGATCTCCAGAATTACTTGTTCAATACGGACGTCTACGAAATCCCGCCGAAGGAAAGACTCCGCATTACGAATAATTTACGCAAAGAAATGATTGAGATTTTCAGCGGATCCAATATATATGATGAAAATTGAGTAAGGGGTGATACGATGGGAACTCTTACACAACATAGAGCCCCTATTATGGAAGCCTTGAATGAATACAAAGCAGCGCGGGTCGTCCCGTTCGACGTGCCGGGCCACAAGCGCGGCCGCGGAAATCCTGCCTTGGCCGACTTTTTGGGCGAAAAAGCATTGTCCTTCGATGTCAACTCGATGAAACCGCTCGACAACTTATGCCATCCCGTGTCGGTCATCCGGGAAGCGGAACAATTGGCTGCCGAGGCGTTCGGAGCGAAGCATGCGTTCTTCATGGTGAATGGCACGACTTCCGCGGTCCAAGCGATGGTCATGACCGCCTGCAAAGCGGGGGAAAAGATCATCATGCCGCGCAATGTCCATCGCAGCGCCATCAATGCTCTTATATTGAGCGGCGCCGTTCCGGTCTACGTTAATCCTGGGGTGAACAGCAAGCTCGGAATCCCGCTCGGCATGTCCGTGGATGACGTAAAGCAGGCAATCTTGGAAAACCCGGATGCCAAGGCGATTTTGATCAACAACCCGACCTATTACGGCATCTGTTCCAATTTACAGGCCATCACCGATTTGGCGCATGAACATGACATGCTTGTGCTTGTCGATGAAGCCCATGGGACCCACTTCTATTTCGGACAGGACCTCCCTGCTTCCGCGATGTCCGTCGGTGCGGACATGGCGTCCGTTAGCATGCACAAATCAGGGGGTTCATTGACGCAAAGTTCGTTTTTATTAATCAATAATGAGGTTGGCGAAGGATACACCCGGCAAATCATCAACTTGACCCAAACGACGAGCGGTTCTTATCTATTGCTCTCCTCCCTCGACATTTCACGGAGGAATCTGGCGCTTCACGGAAAAGAGACATTCCGCAAAGTGACAGAAATGGCTCAGTATACTCGGGATGAAATCAATAAGATCGACGGCTATTACGCGTTTTCTAAAGAATTGATCGATGGCGATACGGTGTACGATTACGACGTGACCAAATTATCCGTACATACGATTGACATCGGACTCGCCGGCGTTGAAGTATATGATATTTTACGCGACGAGTACGATATCCAGATTGAATTCGGGGATCTCGGCAATCTGCTGGCCTATATTTCGGTCGGGGATCGCCAGCTCGACTTGGAACGCCTCGTAGCCGCCTTGGGTGAAATCAAAAGACGGTACTCGCGGGACAAAAGCAATTTATTCGACCATGAATACATTAAGCCGATCATCGCAGAGACGCCCCAGACGGCATTCTACGCACCGAAAAAGACATTGCCGATTGCAGAAAGCGCCGGTCATGTTGCAAGCGAATTCGTCATGGCCTACCCGCCCGGCATCCCGATTCTCGCTCCCGGCGAACGAATCACCGAAGAAATTGTTGCGTATATCGATTATTGCAAAGAAAAAGGTTGTTTCCTCACCGGTACCGAAGATAGCCGTATCGAATTCATCAACGTATTGAAAGAGGAGGTCGAGGCATGAATTTATGGTTCACAGAACACCATTCGCCCAATGTGAAATTTTCCATCAAAGTGGATAAACACCTCTATTCGGGCCAAAGTGATTTTCAGAAGATCGATATTTTACAGACGCCTGAATTCGGACGGGTTCTGACATTGGACGGGCTCGTCATGTGTACGGAAAAAGACGAGTTCATCTACCATGAAATGATCACACATGTGGCGATGGCGACAAACCCGCATATTCAGAATGTTCTCGTCATCGGTGCTGGAGATGGCGGAACGGTGCGGGAATTGGTGAAGTACCCAACCATCGAAAAGATCGACATGGTGGAAATCGATCAAATGGTCGTCGAAGTGTGCCTGGAATATTTGCCACAGACCGCTTCCAAACTGACCGATCCGCGAGTGAACTTATATTACGAAGACGGATTAAAATTCGTCCGAAAAAAAGAGAGTGAGTACGACCTTATTATCGTCGATTCGACCGATCCATTCGGTCCGGGGGAAGGTCTGTTTACGAAAGAGTTTTATGGGAATTGTTTCAAAGCACTGACGGAAGAAGGGATTTTGGTCAATCAGCATGAAAGTCCTTTCTATGAGGAAGATGCGCGGGGCATGAAGCGTGCCCACCAGAAGATCATGGGATTCTTCCCGATTTCCGATGTCTATCAAGTGCATATCCCGACCTACCCATCCGGTCACTGGCTATTCGGTTTCGCTTCGAAGAAGTATGATCCGATCGAGGACTTGGATGCCTCTGCATGGAACGATTTGGGTCTGGAAACACGGTATTATAATCCGAAGATCCACGTTGGTTCGTTTGCTCTCCCAAACTATGTAAAGGAGCAATTGAAAGATGTTGAACCGAAACATTGAAACTTTCATCGGTTGTGATAATGAATATGAAGAATCGGGCATCGTCATTTTCGGCGCCCCTTTCGACTCGACGACGTCCTTCCGTCCAGGCACCCGCTTCGCAAGCAAAGCGATGCGAGGCGATTCATTCGGAATCGAGACGTACAGTCCCTACCAGGATAAAGACTTGGAGGACATCGCCGTATTCGATGGTGGCGACTTGGAATTGAGCTTCGGCAATACGGAACGGGCACTCGGACAAATCGAGGAATTCACGGCAAACGTCTTATCCGACGGTAAAATTCCGTGCATGATCGGCGGCGAGCATCTTGTCACATTGGGAACGATGCGGGCAATCGCCAAGCAGTATCCGGATGTGCATATCATCCAATTCGATGCGCATGCCGACTTGCGGGATGACTACTTAGGCGAGAAGTTGTCGCATGCAACGGTCATCCACCGGGTCTGGGACTTGCTCGGGGACGACCGGATCTACCAATTCGGCATCCGCTCAGGCGACCGGAGTGAATTCGAATGGGGCAAAAATCGGGTCTATACAAATCGCTTCAATTTTAACGGCCTGCTCGATGTCATCGAGAAATTGAAAGGGAAGCCGGTCTACCTGACGATCGACTTGGACGTGCTCGATCCATCCGTCTTCCCAGGAACCGGGACACCGGAAGCGGGCGGCGTCAGCTTCATGGATTTATTGCAAGCGATCCTTCAAGTTAGTGAATTGAATATCGTCGGTTGCGATGTCAATGAACTATCCCCGTTTTATGATCAAAGCGGCGTTTCGACAGCAGTTGCATGCAAAGTGCTGCGCGAGCTGCTGTTGGCGATCGGATCAAAAAACTAAGATAGAACTATTATGAAAATGGTGGTGTTTTTACATGGGTAAAGCTTTAATTATCGGAGCTGGCGGAGTCGCTAGCGTTGTGGTCCACAAATGTGTTCAGGTGCCGGATGTGTTCGAGGAAATTTGCATCGCGAGCCGGACGAAATCCAAATGTGATGCGTTGAAAGAGAAGTTGGACGGCGGCCGGACGAAAATCCAGACGGCGCAAGTCGATGCGGATAACGTGCCTGAACTAGTAGCGCTGATCAATGATTTCAAACCGGATATCGTCATCAACGTCGCGCTTCCTTACCAAGACTTGACCATAATGGACGCTTGTCTTGAAACAGGTGTGCATTATTTGGATACTGCCAACTACGAGCCTCTCGATACAGCGAAATTCGAATACAAATGGCAGTGGGCTTATAAAGAGAAGTTCGAAAAGGCAGGCCTCACCGCATTACTCGGCAGCGGCTTCGACCCTGGCGTGACAGGCGTCTTCTCCGCTTATGCGCAAAAACACTATTTCGATGAAATCCATCAAATTGATATCGTCGACGCCAATGCTGGAGACCACGGCTATCCATTCGCCACGAACTTCAACCCGGAAATCAACATCCGTGAAATTACGGCAAACGGACGCTACTGGGAAGATGGCGAGTTCATCGAGACGGAACCGCTGGAATTGAAACGCGTCTACGACTTGCCTGAAATCGGTCCGAAAGATGTGTACTTGCTGTATCATGAGGAACTCGAGTCCTTGGCAAAAAACATCAAAGGCATCAAGAAGATCCGCTTCTGGATGACGTTCTCCGAGAAATATTTGACGCATCTGCGCGTCCTTGAAAATGTCGGCATGACGTCCATCGAACCGATCGAATTCGAAGGCCAGCAAATCGTGCCTTTACAATTCTTGAAGGCGGTCTTGCCTGATCCGGCTTCCCTTGGGCCGCGTACGAAAGGGAAAACGAACATCGGCTGTATTTTCCAAGGCGTGAAGGACGGCGAAGAGAAAACGTATTATGTCTATAACGTTTGCGACCACCAAGAATGTTATCGCGAAGTCGGATCCCAAGCGATTTCCTATACGACCGGCGTGCCGGCCATGATCGGCGCGATGATGATCTTGACGGGTAAATGGAAGAAACCGGGCGTTTACAATGTCGAGGAATTCGATCCGGATCCATTCATGGAAGCGTTGAATGAATACGGCCTGCCATGGCAAGAAGATTTCAATCCTGTGTTGATTGACTAAGGGGGCATGACCGAATTGAATTTTGATGTACACGCAGTCCCCTCCCCCTCCTATGTGGTGGACGAAGGATTGCTCATCCGGAACTTGGAGAAACTGAAATCCGTCATCGACCGGACCAGCTGCAAGATTTTGCTTGCCCAAAAAGGGTTTTCGATGTTTTCCGTCTATCCACTCATCGGAAAGTATTTGAACGGTGTCACATCCAGCGGCTTATTGGAGGCGCGTCTCGGCTATGAGGAAATGGGCAAAGAGGTGCATACGTATGCACCTGCCTTTTCCGCTGCCGAATTCGATGACATCATGAAATACTCCGATCATATCGTTTTCAATTCCTTCCGCCAATGGAAGCAATTCAAAGAGCGGGTTCGGAACTATCCGAAACAGATCGAGTGCGGCATCCGCATCAACCCGGAGTATTCGGAGATCGAAGTCGATTTGTACAATCCATGTTTCACCCACTCCCGTTTCGGGGTGACGCTCGACCAATTCGAACCCGACCAATTGGACGGCATCAGCGGCCTTCATTTCCATACGATGTGCGAGCAAAACTCGGATACATTGGAACGGACAATTCAAGTCATCGATGAGAAGTTCGGCAAGTATTTGAAGGACATGAAGTGGATCAATTTCGGCGGAGGGCACCATATTACGAGATCCGACTATGACATGGAGACGCTCATCCGCTCGATTCAATTCATGCAGGACAAATACGGCCTGGAAGTGTATTTGGAACCTGGTGAAGCGATTGCGCTGAATACTGGATACCTTGTGGCAACGGTGATGGATACGATGTATAATGGCATGCCGATCGCCATCCTGGACACGTCCGCCACTTGCCATATGCCGGACGTCTTGGAAATGCCGTATCGTCCGGAAATCATCGGTGCGGGCAAGCCCGGGGAAAAGGCGCATACGATCCGCCTTGGCGGAACGACCTGCCTTGCCGGGGATGTCATCGGGGACTATTCCTTTGACGATCCGCTTAAGCCAGGGGACAAGCTTGTGTTCTGCGATATGGCCCATTATTCCATGGTGAAGAACAATACGTTCAACGGCATGAATTTGCCGTCGATCGTCTTGAACACTGTCGACAACGGCATCCAAGTCATCAAGGAGTTCGGGTACGAGGATTTTAAAGAACGATTGTCATGATGAAACCTGCCTAGCAGCTATTCTTGCTGCTTGGGCAGTTTTTTTTCATTTGAACACATCTGGGTTGCGTTTATCATTCCGGATGGGCACGCCCCTCCCCCACGACCAAAAATAGAATAACGGTTTGGCAATACTTCCCATTTCTCCAAGCATCATTCTTCCCTCTTTCCAAATGCCAATTTATGTTTGAAACTTCTAATCTTATCATTTAACATAGAGAATAAGTTATATAAATTGACGACCTGTAGCTATCATTAATCAAAAAACCCTACTTCTGCACTATGTAATTGCAACCAGTCTTCACGCGGTTGGTTTTTTTATGCAATTTTTCCACGGAAGGCAAGTGAATAGTATGTCTATTGAGCGTCTATTTCAACGATTCGATATCTCCACTTTAAAAGGAAGACTGCGTTTTTGGTTCATTTGCATGATTGCGGTATTGGTCCTTCTTGCGTCCATTCCGTTTTTCTTAGTAGGGAAAACCCATAAACGGGAGGATGCCCGCCAGGTTATCAGCAAGATGATCGATCTTCAGCAAGTCGTCGTCGGGGATTGGTTCGTTGATAGGTTGGCGGATATCCGATTCATCTCCGCATTGCCATCCATACGGGATGGTGATACGAATAAAACGGAGGAAGCGCTGCGCGCGTTTCACGATAATCACTCCGAATTCAGTGGTATCGTTTATGTCAACCGAGCCGGAAAAACCGTCATTGGTACGAAAGGAGCCGGCGAGGTGGATGTATCCGACCGGGATTATTATCTGAAAGCGAAACAAGGGAAAGCGTACATTTCAGATATGCTCATCGGTCGTCAATTGAACGAGCCAATCATCATTTTCTCAGCCCCTGTCTATGATTACTCAGGCACCTTCCTAGGATTGATATTCGGATCCGTGCCTATTCGAACAATTAATGAGATCATGGCGCAATTCCATGATGACAACCAGGAGACGTATCTCGTCAACCGGGATGGGACACTGATCACCGAATCACGGCAAGGGCAGATTGGCGAAAAATTGGATTCTGCCATCTTTCGTAGGGCATTGGAGGATGAGCCCCCGGCCAAGCATTTTTATACGACTCAGAATGGCGATAGCGTGCTTGGGGATTATCGATGGGTACCGCAAAATCAGTGGTTGATCATCGGGGAAATTTCCAAGGATAAAATTTATAATCCCTTTTATCGAATGGCCTTGTTGTTCTCAATGGTCATCCTCCTTGTCGTTTTTGCTGGGTACACTTTGATGATTTGGGTAGCCCGCCAAATTGAAGAGCCGATCCAAGATGTACTCGTCGGAACGAGGGAAATCGGGAAAGGGAATTATGCCTATCGCGTAAATCGAGACTCTTACAGCAGGAGTGCGACAGAACTGCAACAGCTGTGCAAGGACTTCAATAGTATGAGCGATTTGATTGAAAGCCATATTGATTCAATCGCTGTGAGTGAGGAACGTTTCCGCTTGATTACGGAGTATTCGAGCGATATGATCACTATCCATGATTTGCGCGGGGACTATTTGTATGTGTCCGCTGCCGGTAAAGAAATCTTGCACTACGATGATGCCGAGATGATCGGGATGAGTGGCTATCATTTCATTCACCCGGATGATATTAACATGATCCAACGTAAACATGCCACGTTGCTGGAAACGGGCTATGTCGTTTCCACCTATCGGATCCGGCGGAAAGACGGAGAGTATATCTGGTTTGAATCTGCCATCCGCTCCTTGGAAGGCAAAAAGGACGAGGAATCCCAATTGATCATCGTCTCGCGCAATATTACCGAAAGGAAAATGGTCGAGCAACAATTGCAGGATGCCAATGAACTACTACAAGAATTGTCGATGAAAGACGGGTTGGTCGGTGTAGGGAACCGACGGGCGTTTGACGGACAATTGGCGGACAAATGGAATCATGCGATATCGCACGGAACCCCACTCTCGTTGATCATGCTCGATATTGATTATTTCAAACCGTACAATGATACATACGGCCATCAGCTAGGGGACGATTGCTTGCGGAAAGTGGCAACGGCGATTGATGAGGTGTTGAAATTGACGGGACAGAAAGTGTTCCGGTATGGCGGGGAAGAATTCGGCATCCTCTTGCCGGAAACCGATCAGGCGAGCGCGAGGGAAATTGCGGAACAAATCCGGAGAACGGTGGAGGGTTTACAGATTCCGCATATCGGTTCCAAGATTGCGGATTTTGTGACCATCAGCTTAGGGGTCGCCACCACAATCCCTATAGCGGAAGACACGACGATAGAATTCATAGCAGCCGCCGATCAGGCGCTGTATAAGGCGAAGTTGAATGGAAGGAATTGCGTCAGTCCTTCCGACTCTGAAATGAAATGAAGTAATCGAAAATCCCGCATATTCCCTGGCCCTCCAGCCGATGGAAAACGCGGGGTTTTTTATTTAACTCCTTCACTTCGCATGCTCGGGCACAAGGGAAACAGAACAGGTCACCCATGCGATTTAGTTCTCATACTGATTTTTCCATTATAAAGAAATAAAAAATTTAGAATAATTTGGAGACTGGTTGTTTTCTTCTATTTTCTTTAAAAATTTTCTTAAATACGCTATAAAAGCGCTATCATTCACTTTATCTTCCAAATCCTTAGTTGACAGGTATACATTGTTTGTTTATACTTACATTCAGTTAACTGAATAGTTTTGCTTATAGAAATAAAAATATTGGAGGAAAAAGGAAATGAGAAAGCATCATCGTAAAGTCCTACTTACACTCTTCTCAATCATTCTGCTGCTGGCAGTCGCAGCTTGTGGAAAGAAAGACGAAGGAACGAGCACTTCAGCAGAAGCCGAAGAAAAAGTATTGAAAGTCGGAACTACTGGACTAGTCTATCCATTCTCTTTTAAAGAAAACGATACATTGCAAGGATTCGACGTGGAAGTGATGGAAAAGGTCGCTGAAAAATTAGGATATGAAATCCAATGGCAACTCTCCGATTTTAGCGGATTGATGGGCCAACTGGAAACCGGCAAAATTGATACAGTCGCCAATCAGGTCGCTGTCAATGCGGAACGCCAAGAGAAATTCAATTTCACCGGTCCCTACGCATACGACGGATCTCAAATTTTAGTGCGGGAAGACAATAACGACGTCCAGTCCGTCGAAGACCTGAAAGGGAAAACGGTAGCGGCAGTATTGGGCTCCAACCATGCAAAAAACTTGGAAAATGCCGATACTTCCGGTGAAGTGAACATTAAGACATACGAGGCGCATGACGGCACGCTTCATGAAGTGGAATTTGGACGTGTCGATGCGTATGTGAGCGGACGGAATATCCTTTCTGCGGAACTCGGGAAAATTGATCTGCCATTGAAAATGGTCGGTGACCCGATCACAATTGAACAAGTTGCGTTCCCATTCGTGAAAAAGGAAGAAAATGACGCACTCATCGAAGAGATTAACAAAGCTATCGACGAATTGCGCGAGGATGGCTCACTGAAGGAAATTTCCGATAAATATTTCGAAGACGATATTACAGTTGAACCAAGTAATTGATTAAACAGGCAGGCGGTGCCGAGCGTTATGAATTTTGATATCCAATACATGTTGCAAGTGTTCCCGACATTAATTAAATACATCCCGCTGACATTGGGACTCGCTGTCATATCGATGATTTTCGCAATATTCATCGGATTGATCATGGCATTGATCACCAAGTATAAGGTACCAGTGCTTCATCAATTGACGGCCGTCATCCTCTCGTTTTTCCGGGCCATTCCGATGCTCGCTTTGCTATTCCTTATTTACTTCGGATTGCCCCAGATTATCCCGTCGCTGTCCATCTTGAATGCGGTGACAGCCGCCATCATCGGCTTAAGTATGAAAAACGCAGCGTATTTGGCTGAAATCTTTCGGGCTGCTATCAATTCAGTCGATGAAGGTCAGCTCGAAGCTTGCCATTCCATCGGGATGACAAAATTCCAGGCGATGGTCCGGATTGTGTTGCCCCAAGCGGTGCGAAATGCAGTGCCGGCAACCGGGAATATTTTCATCGGCTTGGTGAAGGAGACTTCCCTGGCCTTCACATTAGGGGTCGCCGAAATTTTCGCCCAAGGGAAAATGATGGCTTCCGCCTCCCTGAATTATTTTGAAACGTATTTGGCTGTAGCTTTGATTTATTGGATGCTCACGATTATTTACACCTTCTTGCAAGGGATGTTGGAGCGTCGGTTGAATAAGCCGTATGAAGTGTAGGAGGAAAGTGCTTATGATCCATGTGCAGAATTTGAAGAAGAAATTCAAGGATCTTGTCGTCCTGGATGGAATCGATATCGAAGTTAACCGAGGGGAAACCGTCGCGATCATCGGGCCATCCGGTTCCGGGAAGTCCACCCTCCTGCGCTGTTTGAATCTGCTGGAAAAACCGGATGGCGGATTGATCCAGATCGGTGATGCCACGCTCAACGCAGAAAAATACAGCCGGGAAGAAGCGCGGAAGCTCCAAAAGCAAACAGCCATGGTGTTCCAGAACTATAATTTATTCAAAAATAAAAACGCGCTGCAAAATGTCATGGAGCCGTTGCTCATTTCAAAACAGGCCAATGCGGAAGAAGCGAAACAGATCGCACTCGACCTGCTAGGGCAAGTGGGGCTCTCCCATAAGGCGGACAATTACCCCGTCACATTATCGGGCGGCCAGCAGCAGCGCATCGGGATTGCCCGGGCGCTCGCCGTCCGATCGCATGCCATCCTCTTGGATGAACCGACGTCCGCGCTCGATCCGGAACTCGTCGCGGAAGTGTTGCAGGTGATCAAGGACTTGGCGGAGCGGCAAATGACGATGATCATCGTCACGCATGAAATGGGATTCGCCCGTGATGTAGCGGATAAGGTCATCTTCATGGCGGACGGCAAAATCATCGAACAAGGGACGGCCTCCGACGTGCTCGACCACCCGCAAAACCCGCGGACCCGGAAGTTCCTGCAACAAACTTCATAGTACAAAAAACAGCCCACGGGCTGTTTTTTTTGTGTTTCGAAACCTGAACTAGTTTTCATAGAAGTGGATCCAGGCCTCTTGGATGCCGCCGGCGCAGTGGGCGTTGGCGCGGAAGAGTAGTGGGTCGGGTTGAAGGATGGCGAGCTCTTCTTGGGCGTTCCCGACAATGACGGATGGATACTCGAGGCTGAGCATGTCGAGATCGTTCCCGGAGTCACCGGCGATGAGGACTTGCACATCTTCATGGGCATACTTGCGAATGACATATTGGAGCGCCTCCCCTTTTCCGCTGTTGAGCGGCAGGATGTCGACATCCCGGTTAGAGCTGACAATCAACTTATGCGGAAGCCTCTCTTCGATGAGCGCTTCTTCCAGTTGGTAAATCATCGATTCTCCCCCCGATTGCATCGTATAGGAGACCCGCTTTTCATTCGGCAATGATTGTCTTTTCAATTGCGGGAACCGGGCGGCCACTTCTGCAATTTGGATCGGATGCCAATTCGCCTTCATGCGCGCGGACCAATCGGCATCTTCGATGAAATGCTCGCCTATATAGACCGATGACCCCACATCGGCAATAAGAATATCGGGTGCCGGTAACCCCTCCGTTTCTATTAAAGATAAGGCAGATGCCAAGTGGCGTCCCGTCACATAGGCGAATGAAATTTCATAGGGCTGTTTCTCGTAATACTGCAGCAAGGATCGAAGCGCCTCCTCATCACCCACTAACGTACCATCGAGATCGGTCGCCAGCATATGCGTTTTGCTTTTCATGTAGAATCACCTCATACAAATTATCCATTTTTTCAGATAACGTTGACCATCGGAATGCTTGATTCGCATGAAGGAACGCCTTTTCTCCAAGCTCCTCTGCGTATTCCCGATTGACAAGCAGGCTTTCCATCGACTCTGCCAATTGGACTACATCCTTTTTCTTCACATGGATGCCGGTCACCCGGTCCTTCACCACATCCTGCAATCCGCCGACCTTCGAAGCGATGACCGGACATCCGCATGCTTGCGACTCCGCTGCTACCATGCCGAATGATTCGTAATAGGAAGGCACAATCGTGCTGATCGCTCCATTGAACAAGTTGGATAATTGCCTCTGTGTCTGCGAGCCGATGAAATCGATGCGATGCTCCAACCCGGCGATCGCTTTTCGCAACGTTTTCTTCTTCGGCAATTTCGCGGAGGCTTCAACATTGGTCGAGTCGCCCCCTGCTATGATCAGTTTAGTCGAAGAAGGGACGCCATGGGAAGCTACCAATTTCCGGAACGCATCGACCAATACGTAAATCCCTTTGGTCTTCTCCAATCTTCCTGCGAAAGCAAAATAGGGTGCCGATTCCAAAGCCGCCGTTTCATCCGGATAAAAGACAGGATCCACTCCAATCGATATGATATCGGTCGGTGCTGGTTCCGGAACGAAACTATGAATCAATTCCTTCTCGGATTCCGTAGTCGCCACAATCCGATCCACCGATCCGAGAATAAGTTTTTCTGCGGAAAGGCGAGTATTCTCCGCCACGCCGGTCGCCAACTCCTTCGCTTTTCCTAATGAATGATTGGTATGGATCCACGGCAGATTGAACTCTTTTTTCATATAAAGACCGATTACACCTGAAAGCCAATAATGAGTATGAATCAAATCGTAGGATTCGACTGGGACAAGTCGCTTCATTTCATTATAAAACTGCGGCAGCATGCCGAACATCTTATTTTTGGAGACGTAGTTCCGATTGCCGGCAGCAATCCGGATCACCCGGCAATTGCCGCCAAAATATTCGATTTGCGGGTCGTCAGGGTTTGCCCAATGGGTGATGATATCCACTTGGTTCCCATGTTCACAAAGCGCTTCCGCCAATTGTTTGACGTAGTTGTTCTGTCCGCCTGCTTGTTCACTGCCCAGGGGAGCGAGCAGATCGCCATGGTCTGAGATAAATAAGATTTTCTTCTGCAAAATACGAATCCCCTTTCCACCTAGTCTTCATTTAAATAAAAACAGCAAGTTATCGACATTGTTCTACTTACTCTATTTACCCAACAAAGAATAAGGTAAACGTTCCACTAGTTTGAGAGACCTTGTCGAAACGTGTGAGATCAGGGGAAACAGGGAAGAGTGAAATTAGCAGAAACGGATAAAAACTTGAAGAAAGAAGGTAGAAGCAATTATGCAAAGACCGATAGAACGTGGTTTGGACCACTCTTTGAACTTATTGACCGAAGGCTATTCATTCATCCGCAACCGAACGGAATCATTCGGGGCGCCGCTATTCGAGACGCGTCTCATGGGAAAGAAGATGATTTGCATGACGGGAAAAGAAGCGGTCCAATTGTTTTATGATGAAAATCGCTTTCAACGCCATGGCGCCATCCCGAAACGGATCCAGAAATCGCTGTTCGGCGTGGGCGGTGTTCAGACGATGGACGGGGAACTTCACGCCGTTCGCAAGCAATTATTCCTGTCGCTGATGACGGAGGAGAAACTTGCAGAACTCCGTTCGTCGACGTCGGCACAATGGCGATTGTGGGCAGAAGCGCAGAATGGCCGGGAAGTCGTGTTATTCGACGAAACGGAAAAGATCCTTTGCCGAGTCGCTTGCTTGTGGGCGGGCGTACCGCTGAAGGAAGCCGATGTCGGGGGGCGCGCCTACGATTTCGGGGCGATGGTCGATGCGTTCGGAGGGGTTGGTCCACGCTACCAGGAAGGAAAGAATGCGAGGAAACGGGCGGAGCAATGGATTGAGCAGATCATCGAGAAGTACCGTTCCGGAGCTATCGAGAGCGAGGAAGGTAAAGCGATCCAAGCAGTCGCGACTCACCGGGACGCGGACGGCCGCCTGTTGGATACGCATAGTGCAGCGGTCGAATTGATCAACGTCCTTCGCCCAGTTGTGGCAGTCGCCCGTTTCATCATCTTCGGTGCCTTGGCGTTGCATGATTTTCCGGAATACAAGGACAAATTGAAGGAATGCGAGGAGGAGTTCCTCGAAATGTTCGCACAAGAAGTGCGCCGATTTTATCCATTCGCCCCGATGCTCGGAGCGAAAACCCGCTATGACTTCAAATGGAACGGCTACCGTTTCGCCAAAGGAGAGACGGTGCTGCTCGATCTCTATGGGACGAATCATGATCCCGAACTTTGGGAAAACCCGGATACTTTCCTGCCGGAGCGGTTTGCGGACAGGAAGGAAGATTTGTATGACTTCGTGCCACAAGGCGGCGGAGATCCAAATTCCGGGCATCGATGCCCCGGCGAAAAAGCGACCGTGGAAATTATGAAAGCGAGCTTCCGCTTCTTGGTGGAGGAACTTGATTACGAAGTTATCGACGACCAGGATTTGACCATCAGCCACGTACGCATGCCGACTTTGCCGAAAAGCCGGTTCATTATCCGGGTGAAATAAAGAGCTCGAAACTTTTATTTCACAGGTTTAACGCTCCTCCCTTTAGGGTAAATTATGAATCGGGGTCCCCCCACCCCGATCTCCCCTGCACATCAAGGAGGAAATATGCAACATGATGAATGTCGAAGAAACAAAAATGGATATGAAACGAGAAGAGATCATTCAAGAGCTCGTGGAGAACGGAGTCTTTAAAATTCATGGAAAACAATTATACGAACTGCCCTTATATGCGTTGATGAAAGAGTATATGATCACCAACAAATAAACCAGGCTGTCCCGCATGCAATGGGACAGCCTGATTTTATTTGGAAAAGATATCGGCGCTTGGGCGGAGATATCAGCCGTTGGGAGAACATATCGGCGCTTGCGCAAAGTTTTCAGCACTTGCGGTAACTTATCAGCGCTCGCGGAAACTTATCAGCACTTGCGCCTAGTTATCGGCACTCGCAAAAACTTACAAGCGCTTGCGCCTAGTTATCAGCGCTCGCTACTTCTTCAGCCCCCAAGCTCCCTTCCGCGTATGGCATGGTTGCCAAAACGATACCCTCTTTTAAAATCCGCACCATTTCCCTCAACTGCACTTCTGTCGTGGCAAGCGGGGGCATGAACACGACGACGTCCCCGAGCGGGCGGGTAAGCATGCCAAGTTCCCGCATTTTCAATGTCGAACGGTAGCCGACCCGCCATTCGAACGGAAACGGCTCTTTCGTATTCCGATCCCGTACCAATTCAATCCCGCACATGAGGCCGAATTGTCGGATGTCGCCGATATGGGCGAGCCCCCGAAGGTCTTTCAGCAACTCATTGAGCAGCTTCGCTTTATCACTTGCTTGCTGCACCAACTGTTCCCGTTCAAAAATATCCAAATTTGCGAGCGCCGCAGCGCAGCCGAGTTGATTGCCCGTAAAGGAATGGCCGTGGAAGAACGTTTTCATATCTTCATATTCCCCGTAAAACGCATCATACACTTGTTCGGTCGCAAGCGTGGCCGCCACGGGCAAGTACCCGCCAGTCAACCCTTTCGCCACTGTCATCAAATCCGGCCGCACACCCTCATGCTCGACAGCGAACATTTTCCCCGTGCGTCCGAACCCTGTCGCCACTTCGTCGACGATGAATAAAATATCAAATTCACGACAGAGGGCTTCGACCCCTTTTAAAAACCCACGCGGCATGATGTTCATCCCACCTGCCCCTTGCACAATCGGCTCCACCGTCATTCCTGCAATTTCACCATGCCGCTTCTCGAATAATTCCCGGAGCGACCGCAAGCTCTCTTCGCAGACCGTCTGCTCGTCGCCCGAAGGATGGCGATAAACGGCAGGGAATGGTACGACTAGCGCGTCAAACAGCAAAGATGTATACACTTTATGATATAGTTCGATAGATCCGACGCTCATCGTCCCGACCGTATCGCCGTGGTAACCATTGCTTAGCGTCACAAATTTCTTCTTTTCCTCCCGCCCTCTGTTTTGCCAGTATTGATAAGCCATCTTCACCGCAATTTCCACCGCCGTCGCGCCGCTATCCGAATAAAACACCCGCGTCAACCCTTCCGGCGCAATGTCGATCAATCGCTCAGCTAGCAGAACGGATGGTACATTAGCTGCGCCAAGCAAAGTCGAATGGGCGATCGAGTCAAGTTGCTTCCGAATTGCTTCATCGATTTCCGCCTTGCGATGACCATGGACATTCAACCATAGAGACGAATACCCGTCCAAATATTCATTCCCGAAAATATCTTTCACGACGACCCCCTCACCGCTTTCAATGATCAACGGATCTCGTTCGTAATCCGACATTTGCGTAAACGGCAGCCACATATATTTCTTACTCTTCTCAAGCAGTTGTTGTGGATTCACTCTTCATCGCCCTCCTAATCAATTCGATATCCCAATCCGCATACAATTGTTTCCTCTCTTCCACGTCGGCCAGCGCCTTCCGGATATTATCGCAATATGGCACAGTGCCTATGATTGGGACGTCGGCCAGCTGCCGTACCATCTTCATATTGTCTTTCACAACCGTTTCTTCTTCATTATGTATAAAGTTAAAAATAACCCCTGCAATCGGAATGTTTCGCTTGCGCAACGCTTCAACCGTCAAAACGGTATGATTGATCGTTCCGACGCCGGCTTTTGCTACAATGATGGCCGGAATCGCCAGCTCTCCCATCCAATCGACCACACAATAGCCGCCTGTCGTAAGCGGCACGAACAACCCGCCCGCCCCTTCCACGATGACTGTACCGTTGGCCGTTTCCAACTCCTCAATTCTTGTCCCAATCAACGAAAAATCAATATTCACCCCTTCCAATTCTGCAGCCAGATGAGGGGAGCACGCCTTTTTGAATAAATAAAGACAAGCATCACCGCCCTGCATGTCTTTCCTGACCAATCGGTACATTTCCGGATCAGGCGCCACCCAACTGCCGTCCTGCTCCACCGCTCCCGATTGAATCGGCTTGAAAGGGAAATTGGAATACCCATGCTCTTCTAAAAAGCTTGTCAGCAGCGTAGTCACCACTGTTTTCCCCACATCGGTATCGGTTCCAGTTACAAATAAAACAGTCATCGCAAAACCTCCAAAACATATGTTAACTTATTTAAATTTTATGTTAACATATATTTTGTACATCTACAATTGCCAATTAGGAGGGGAAGAAATGAAAACGAAAGATATCGTAATTTGCGCATTGTTTGCGGCTTTAATGGGGGTGGGGGCCAATGTGGCGCCATTACTGACGATCGGAGGCGTGCCGATTACGCTACAGTTATTGTTTGCCATTGTCGCAGGCGGCTTGATCGGAAGCAGATTGGGGGCGTCTGCGATGGCCGTTTATTTATTCATCGGCTTGGCCGGCGCGCCGGTTTTCGCGCAGTTCAAAGGAGGACCTGGGAGCATTTTAAGTCCGACATTCGGCTATGTCATCTCCTTTATCTTTGTCGCGTATATCGTCGGAAAGTTTTTTGAACAGGAAAAAATGAATTGGCTTTCTTACATCGGCGCCGGCTCGCTGGCCATCCTAGTCAACTACGTAATCGGAACGAATTATATGTATCTTGCATTCAAATATTGGGTGGCGGCACCAGAAGGATTCAGCTATCTCATGGCGTGGTCTTGGATGGGAGCATATTTGCCGTTGGATATCGGGGTGACAATCCTATCCTTGGTCTTGATTCCACGCTTGCAAAAAGCACTCAAGCGGAAGCCCATAGCAAATCAGCCCGCCGCTTGAAATTGGTGACAGTCACCTAAACAACTTAGAAACAATTCTGAATTATGTTGAATTTGTAAAGGTGACTGTTGTAAAGGTGACTGTCACCTTTACAGTCACCTTTACAACCTTTACAACACCTTATCCGATCTTGCCACCGCGGATGATTCGGATTGGATGGCCGGAGTTCCATGTATTCAGGAATTGCCGGGTGCGCAGGCGGCCGGTCTCCAGCAGACTGTCCTTCTGCCCCTCATCCAAGTCGAATTGTGTGGAACTGATATTATCCACCGGAATGAAAACAACGTCTTTTTCCAGCTCACGGTCAATATATTTTTCATCATGGGCATTTTTCATGGCGGAAAAGAGGGCTTCGAACAGATGCAGGGCGTTGTCGATCGTCCTCCCTTGCATCTCCTCTTTCCGCCGGCTCAGCTTGATGCCAAGCAGCGGCCTTTCCCTGCCCTGTTCCTCATCATCGAAAATCCACATCGGAAAATTGCTCAGGACCCCGCCATCAACGACAATCGTCTCACCTGCCGCCTGCAAGCGAATCGGTTCAAAGAAATATGGAATTCCGCAGCTCATACGCAAGGCTCGGGCAATGGAAAAGTTTCCGCTGTCAATCCCGTACTGTTCCAAGTCATCAGGCAAGATAAGGAGCTTGCCATTCGTCAAATCTGAAGCGACCAACTTCAAGGAACCGGGGGGCAAATCAGCAAACGTATAAACCCCTTTTCGGGCAAGCTGTTCAAGGAACCACATTTCCAATTCTTTACCTTGATATAGTCCCATCCGCCAATAGAGCGCAATCCACTTCATGAACGGCAAAGGAATGACCGTTTTCCGCGGATCCAGCAATGATTGGAAGTCCATCTCTGTCAGCATCGATTCAATTTCCTTTCCGGTATAACCCGCAGCTAGAAAACTCGCCAGGATAGCCCCGGCACTCGTTCCGGCAAGACGCTGAAAACGGTAGCCTTTCTCCTCCAATTCCTGGACAGCCCCTACCAAGGCAAAGCCCTTCAATCCACCTCCCGAAAACACCCCATCGATGATCATATCTTCCCTCCCTCTTTTTCACTCCCTCCTATACTGTAAGAATACGAGGCAATAAATAGAACAAAATGACGAATCTTATAAAACCTACTTGACTAATAGGATTAATAATATTAAAATTCAATTAACTCTATGCATCCCCCAATTCCGAAACTGCGATTTGGCCGCTTGCATACAGGCAATCAAAATACAATTTGTGAGGTTGATTCCGTTGGTATTACAAGTGAAAAACAGTCCTTTCGATGAAGAACAGGTAGAGCTCCTCAACCGTCTTCTCCCAAACATCACGGAAGCGCAACAATTCTGGTTAAGCGGGTATCTGACCGCTTTGAACAGTTCTGCGGCATCCACTGGCGTTGCGGTATCGGAGCAGCCGGAAGCCAAGGTTGAACAGATTGTCGCTGTGAAGGAAGTCACAGTCCTTTTCGGATCCCAGACCGGCAATAGCCAAGGGATTGCCGAGGAGTTGTCGCAAAAACTTAAAGAACAAGAGTTTACCGTGACGCTCACTTCCATGAATGACTTCAAACCGAATGCGCTGAAAAAACTGGAACATTTACTTCTCGTCGTCAGTACACAAGGGGAAGGCGATCCACCGGACACCGCCATTCAATTCCATGAATTTCTCCATAGCAAACGAGCGCCGAAGTTGGAGCAATTGCGCTATTCCGTCCTTTCATTGGGAGACAGCTCATACGAGTTTTTCTGCCAAACCGGCAAAGAGTTCGATAGCCGGCTGGAGGAACTCGGTGCCACCCGACTGGCCCCCCGCGTGGATTGCGATTTGGACTATGATGAACCCGCCGCCGAATGGTTTGAAAACGTAATAGGCGCGTTAAATGAAATCACAGGGGCCTCTGCCCGCCCATTGCAGGATTCGTCCGTCGCCAATCCTGCCGATTCTGGCCAACCCAATTATTCAAGGACCCGGCCTTTCCGAGCCGAAGTTTACGAAAACATCAATTTGAACGGCCGCGGTTCCAATAAAGAGACCCGTCACTTGGAAATATCTCTTGAAGGCTCAGGCTTGGAATATGAACCAGGCGACAGTTTAGGCATTTATCCGGAAAACGATGCGCAATTGGTCGATGCTTTGATCCAAGAGGCCGGGTGGAATCCGAACGAAACCATCCCGATCAATAAACAAGGCGAACGCCGCTCTCTACGGGAAGCATTGCTCAATCATTATGAAATTACTGTTCTGACGAAACCGCTCTTGGAACAGGCATCCCGATTTACCACTTCGGACAGCTTGCACAATTTATTGAAACCGGAAAACGCCGAAGAATTGAGAAATTATCTGGAAGGACGGGACCTGCTCGATGTCTTGCGTGATTTCGGGCCTTGGAATGCTTCGGACATTGAATTCATCCAAATTTTACGCAAACTGCCACCTCGGCTGTATTCGATTGCCAGCAGCCTACAAGCCAATCCGGATGAAGTGCATGTAACGGTGGGCGTCGTTCGCTATGAGTCTCACGGGCGCGATCGGAACGGGGTATGCTCGGTGCAGTTGGCGGAACGGGCAGAACCGGGAAGTACATTGCCCGTCTACATTCATAAAAACCCGAATTTCAAGCTTCCTGAAAACCCTGATACCCCGATCATCATGATTGGCCCGGGTACAGGAGTCGCTCCATTCCGGTCGTTCATGGAAGAACGGGAGGAAACGGGCGCTGCCGGAAAGTCATGGCTGTTTTTCGGCGATCAACATTACGTGACGGACTTCCTCTATCAAACCGAATGGCAACGTTGGTTGAAAGAAGGCATCTTAACAAACCTGGATGTGGCATTCTCCCGGGATACGGATGAGAAAGTCTATGTCCAACATCGGATGCAGGCCCATAGCCGAGAGCTCTATCAATGGATAGAAGAAGGTGCGGTCCTCTATATTTGCGGAGACGAACAGCATATGGCGAAGGACGTCCATGCAGCGTTGATCTCGATTTTGGAACAAGAAGGCGGCATGAGCACGGAAATGGCCGAAGCCTATCTGACCAAGCTGCAAAAGCAAAAACGTTATCAACGTGATGTGTACTAAGCCAAATTTGAAAGGGGAAAATATAAACCATGACTAAAACGATACCTATTCATATAACAGATGGACCACCAAGTGATGTGGAAACGATTAAAGAAAAAAGTAATTTTTTACGGGGAACTCTCGCTGACACGATGAAAGACGATATCAGTGCCGGTATCCCCGACGACGATAACCGGTTAATGAAATTTCATGGCAGCTATTTGCAAGACGATCGCGACTTGCGGAACGAACGACAACGGCAAAAACTCGAGCCAGCATACCAATTCATGGTTCGTGTACGGACCCCCGCCGGTGTGGCAACGGCAAAACAATGGCTCGTATTGGATGAATTGGCTCATAAATACGGCAATGGAACTTTGAAATTAACGACGCGTCAAGCATTTCAAATGCACGGCATTTTAAAATGGAACATGAAAAAGAACATCCAGGAAATCAATGCAATCCTCCTCGATACGATGGCAGCGTGCGGAGATGTCAACCGTAATGTTATGTGCAGTCCAAATCCCGACTTGTCTGATGTGCACACAGAAGTTTATCAATGGGCGCAGCGATTGAGCGATGATCTGCTGCCGAAAACAAATGCGTATCATGAAATTTGGCTGGATGATGAAAAGGTGGTCGAAAGTGCAGCCGAAGTCGTGGAACCGATGTACGGAGCGCTTTATTTACCCCGGAAATTCAAGATTGGAATCGCCGTGCCTCCTGCGAATGACGTGGACGTCTTTTCCCAAGATATCGGATTTATCGCGATTGTCGAAGATGGGAAACTGCAAGGATTCAACGTCGCTGTCGGCGGCGGGATGGGAATGACCCACGGTGATACGGATACGTACCCCCAGTTGGCCAGAGTTATCGGATTTTGCCGCAGTGAACAAGTCGTGGAAGTGGCCGAGAAACTGATAACGATCCAGCGGGATTACGGAAACCGTTCCGTCCGGAAATATGCCCGTTTCAAGTATACAATCGATGCACGCGGGCTGGATTGGCTCGTCAGCGAGCTGACAGAGCGACTTGGGTGGGCCTTGGAGGAAGCGCGCGCGTATCATTTCGACCATAACGGCGACCGATATGGTTGGGTGAAGGGGTCCAATGACAGATGGCAGTACACTCTTTTCGTCCAGAATGGACGGGTGAAGGATTTTGATGGCTATCCGCTCATGACGGGGTTACGCGAAATCGCGAAGATCCATACCGGTGATTTCCGGTTGAGCCCGAATCAGAACTTAGTGATCGCGGGTGTAACGGAAGAGAAGAAAGCAGCCATCTCGAAGCTGATCGAGCAATACAATTTGACGGATGGCAAGCAGCATTCCGCACTCAGACGGAATTCACTGGCCTGCGTTGCTTTTCCGACTTGCGGATTGGCTATGGCGGAAGCGGAGCGATATCTCCCTTCCCTGATCGATAAGCTGGAAGTGTTATTGGATGAAGCCGGTCTGCGGGATGAGGAGATTACCATCCGGATGACCGGTTGCCCGAATAGCTGTGCACGTCCTGCGTTGGCAGAGATCGGTTTCATCGGAAAAGGTCCAGGGAAATATAATTTGTATTTAGGCGGCGGTTTTTCCGGTAATCGACTCAGCAAAATGTACCGGGAAAATATCGGAGAAGAAGAAATTTTGAAAGAGCTGCAACCGATCCTCATCCACTATGCAAAAGAGCGTGAGGAAAAGGAGCATTTCGGCGACTTCGTTATCCGAACCGGTTATGTAAAAGAAGTGACATCTGGTACGAATTTCCATGATTAAGTCGAATCCATGCAATCATTGAGCTTAAAGCTTGCCTTGACCCAAATTGATTAAAAAATGAGTACCTGCAGACCTCTTGTTTGCAGGTACTCTTTGATTTCTTTTGCTACTACTGCTTCAATTCGTATCCTGCTCATTAGAGTCTTTCTTTGCCACTACTCGATTTACCCGGCAATGAATCCCCCACCCCCTTCCTGATGGACACCCTTTTGAGCTTTTTATAAAATTCATCATTATTCACATATAAATACCTATACATGTATGAATATACATGCTATACTCATTCATATCATTCATTCAGCAAATTATCCTTTCGTGAATCATAAATCTACAGAAATCCTAGTATCCTTTATTCAACTTCAAATAATAATTCAACTTTGAATAAAAGCGTTTGGGGAGGTGATTCAATGACAGGCTTTTTCTTACATCCAAATTCAAAAGAAGAAATTATCGATACATACGAAGAGGATATTATCGTGACGAATGCCGCCGGTTATATCGTAAAGGCGTCGCATATTAGTGGTCGGCATTATGACATCAACGCCGAGGAACTGCTTGGAAAGTCCGTATATGACCTGGAGAATAGAGGGATCTTCTCTCCGGCCATCACACCTCTCGTTCTTCAGCAGAAAAAGAAGGTAGTCGTTATCCAAACGACGACAACCGGTCAAAAAGTGCTAATCACAGGCATGCCTTTCTATAATGAAGCAGGAGAAGTCGAGTTTGTCCTTAGCTATTCGTATGAACTATCAGAACTCCTTGTCATCCATGATTATATGAAGGAACTGGAACAGGAAATGTTGCTGGCAAAAGGGGAACTGTCTTTGCTCCGAAAAGAAAAACTGGCAATTGACGGGCTGACAATTGAAAGCAGGTCGACGCGGGTCGCTTACGAAACGGCCCGAAATGCGGCCCCCCTTGATGTGTCGATTGTCATTTGCGGCGAACAAGGAACGGGAAAGTCAACGTTGGCAAAAGTCATCCATAAGGAAAGCAGCCGAAAAAATGGTCCTTTCATCGAAATCGACTTTGAAACGATGCCTGAAGCGATGTTTGAACGGGAACTATTCGGCAGCGAATTCGAACAGACGGAAACAGGGTTGCTGACCCTTGCCTATGGAGGGACGCTCTTTTTAAAAGGTGTGGACAAACTCCCCCTCCACTTGCAATCAAAGCTGTCGCAAATCTTGAAAGAGCGAAAATATACACCTGTGGGAGCGAAGATGCCCCTTCCACTCGATGTACGACTGATCAGTTCTTCTGAAACCCGACTGGCAGAAGCTGTTTCCAAAAAGGAATTTCATCAGGATTTGTACTATTTGCTCAACATTATCCTGATTCATTTACAGCCGCTTCGGGAACGGGAAGAAGATGTCCGTGTATTGATCACCACGTATCTTGAGAAATTTTCAACAGCCTATCGAACGGTGAAGAAGCTATCAGACGATATCTATTTTCACTTATGCCATCTCGAGTGGCCCGGGAATCACGGCGAACTGATCAATGTCATGGAACGGCTTGTGGTCCAAAGCGCATCCACGGTCATCACCATCCAAGACTTGCCACCGGAGTATCGCAAGGAAACCGAGAAAGACTTATCTCTGTTTCAACTCGAGGGCCGATCGTTGCCCCATCTATTGGAATCCGTGGAAATGAAAGTGCTGCAGGAGGCGCAACTGCGCTATCGAACGACAACGGAGATGGCAAAAGCTCTCGGCATCAGTCAACCTTCCGTCGTTCGTAAATTAAAAAAATATTTTCATATTGAATAGGAGAATGCAGGATGCAACAAAAGGTAGATTCACAACAAGATTGGCAGCATATGGTGGACCATATCGGCAATTTCCTCGCCCCGAGCATGGCAAAAGACCACCCGAACCTCCCCGTCGTCAAGGCGGAAGGCTGCTACTACTACGGCGTGGACGGCAGGCGGTATTTGGATTTCACATCAGGCATTGCGGTCGAAAACGTCGGCCATCGCCATCCGAAAGTCGTCCAAGCGATCAAGGACAGTGCAGACCATCTGATCCACGGTCCATCGGGTGTCATCATTTACGAATCGATTTTAAAACTGGCGGCTGAACTGCAAAACGTTTTACCGTCCGGGCTTGATAATTTCTTTTTCGCGAATAGCGGGACCGAAGCGATCGAGGGTGCTTTAAAACTGGCGAAGTACACAACAAAGCGTCCTTATGTCGTTTCATTCACCGGTTGTTTCCATGGACGTTCAATCGGCGCATTGAGTGTCACGACGTCGAAAAGTAAATACCGTAAACATTTACAACCTTCATGGCTCGCTTATCAGCTCCCTTACGCGTTGCCGGAATATCTTCCGGAAGGCGCGGATCCGGAAGTATTCTTCCCTGAGAAACTGGAACAGGACGTCAAAAAACTGTTCAACCACCAAGTCGATCCGGAAGAAGTCGCCTGTATGATTATCGAGCCGGTCCTCGGAGAAGGCGGATATATCATCCCGCCTAAAACATGGCTGAAAAAAATCCGGGAAATCTGCGATCGTCACGGCATTCTTCTTATTTTCGACGAAGTCCAAACCGGATTCGGCCGCACGGGCAATTGGTTCGCTGCGCAGACATTCGATGTGAAACCGGATATCATGGCAATCGCGAAAGGTATTGCCGCTGGACTTCCGCTCAGTGCAACTGTCGCTTCGAAAGAACTGATGGACCAATGGCCGCTTGGATCCCACGGGACCACATTTGGAGGGAATCCGATCGCCTGCTCCGCTGCCCTTGCTTCACTTGAAGTGATGAAAGAGGAAAACTTATTGGAAAATGCCACGGAGATAGGTGCTTATGCGAAGGAACGCCTGCTTGAAATGAAAGCGAAACACCCGGTCATCAAGGATATCCGAGGTGTCGGACTGATGCTCGGCATTGAACTATGTAATCCTGAAACAGGAGAACCCGATGGGAATGCTGTCATGGAAGTTCTTGATCTATGCTTGGAAAAAGGTGTGCTCTTCTACCTATGTGGAAACTCCGGTGAAGTGATCCGGATGATCCCGCCCCTCACGGTCACAAAAGAGCAGATTGACGAAGGGTTAGCTTTTTTGGATGAAGCTTTGCAAGAGTTTGGAAATCGATGAATGCTTTTGCACATCACGATTGACAATAAAAAACAAAAAAGATTGGGAGAGAACGAATATGAAAAAATGGTCAGGAATTGCCCTACTGCTCGTCCTTGTGATGAGTGTGCTAGCAGCATGTGGTGGGAATGACGAAACGAACAGTGATAATTCAAATGCCGATGACGGTGCAGGAACAGAAGCGAAAAAAGTACTTAAAGTCGGAACGTCTGCGGACTACCCTCCTTTCGAATATGTTGACACAGCGAAAAGTGATGAAATTATCGGATTCGATATTGATTTGGCAAAAACGATTGCAGAGGAACTCGGCTATGAGTTGGAGATCCAAGACATGGATTTCAACGGATTAATCCCAGCACTTCAAGCGAAAAGTATCGATTTTGTCATTGCAGGGATGGATGGTGACGATGAGAAACGGAAACAAGTTGTCGATTTTACAGAACCTTATTTCATCGCAACTAACTATGTCGTCTTCAAAAAAGATAGCGGTCTTGAAAAAGCTGAAGATCTAGAAGGTAAAAAAGTCGGTGCACAAACAGCAACAATCCAAGAAAAAAGTGCTTTATCGCTTCAAGAGGAATATGGCTATTCTGTGGAAACACGGGATCGTGTGCCTGATCTGATCCAAGAGATCAAATCCGGACATTTGGATGCAATTGTACTCCAAAACGCCGTTTCGATGGGCTACCTATCCGCAAATGAAGACTTGGCATACTTTGAATTGCCGGAAGAGCATAAATTGCAACTATCCATCGCTTTCCAAAAAGATAGCGAATATACATCCGAATTCAACGAGGCCTTAAAAGAACTGAAAGAGTCGGGGAAAGTCGACGAATTAATCACCAAGTGGTTTAACCAATAATTTCAATCCGTAGAAAGAGGGATAAAGACTTATGAACTTGGACTTTACCCAAATTACATCCTCGATTCCTTATATCCTGCAAGGAATCGGGGTCACCTTAAAAATCGTCGGCATCGCCGCAATGATCGGTTTTTTCCTGGGAACCTTATTAGCAATTTGTAAGATCGGAAAAGTGAAAGTACTCACTTGGTTTGCGGATTTCTATACGTCGATTTTCCGTGGAACACCGTTAATTTTACAGCTATTAATCATCTATTATGGGACCCCCCAATTACTTGGCATTCAAGTCGAAGCGTATATTGCAGCCATTTTAGCATTTGGTCTCAATTCCGGGGCCTATATTTCGGAAATTATCCGTGCCGGGATTTTGGCCGTTGATCGGGGGCAACAAGAAGCCTCATTGGCACTTGGCATCCCGTATAGCAAAATGATGAAAGATATCATTTTACCGCAAGCCGTGAAAAATATCTTGCCGGCGTTAGTCAATGAATTTATTACCTTGACGAAAGAATCGGCAATTGTCACAGTGATCGGGATCATGGATATTATGCGCCGATCCTATATCGTCGGCGGTAACACCTATCGCTATTTTGAATCACTGTTATTTGCAGGATTCGTATATTACATCATGGTCGTTGTGCTGACGATGCTCGGAAAACTGATTGAAAAGAGGATGAGTAGAAGTGATTAAAATTCAAGGCCTCCATAAATCTTTCGGAAAAACCGAAGTATTGAAAGGCATTTCAACGACGATGAAAAAAGGGGAAACCATCGCCATAATCGGCCCTTCCGGATCGGGAAAGTCGACGTTTTTACGCTGCATCAACTTACTGGAAACGCCGACTAGCGGACATATTTGGATCGGTGACGACGAAGTGACAAATCCAAAAACGAATATTTCAAAAGTACGGGAACAAGTTGGAATGGTTTTTCAACAGTTCAACCTCTTTCCCCATAAAACGGTGTTGGATAATATTACATACGCACCGATAACTGTAAAAGGCATGTCGAAAAAGGAAGCCGAAGACCTCGGGCGTGAACTGCTTCAAAAAGTGGGATTGGCGGAAAAAGAACAAGCTTCCCCTGGACGGTTATCCGGCGGACAGAAGCAACGGGTAGCCATTGCAAGAGCTTTGGCGATGTCACCTGAGATGATGTTATTCGACGAACCGACCTCTGCTCTGGACCCTGAAATGGTGAAGGAAGTGCTGGAAGTCATCAAGTCGCTCGCACGTTCCGGTATGACGATGGCCATCGTCACCCATGAAATGGGCTTTGCGCGGGAAGTGGCGGATCGCGTACTCTTTTTGGACGATGGGCAATTGGTGGAAGACGCCCCCCCTGCCGAGTTCTTTTCCTCTCCGAAAAGTAAACGTGCAAAAGACTTTTTGGAGAAAATCTTATAAACCACGTCATCCGAGAAAGCCAACAACAAGCGATGAAATTCCGCTTGGGTTGTTGGCTTTCTTGCTTTTTATTAATGAACCGAAGCTCCTTGCTATTTTTTCACCGAATGATAATATGTCGCGTGCATTGATTGACCTGACGATCTAACGTCATGCTTCATATCCGAGCAAAAATAAAATCCCCTCCATCGCCATCAGCGAATTGGAGGGGATTTCTATTTATTTCACCGCTTGAAACTCTTCAGCAAGCTCCCGACGAAAGCGTTCCCTTTCCTCAGGCTGCTCCAGGTAAATCGGTTCAACCGCTCTCTTCAGCCACTTCTGCCGATCCGCACGGCTCTCCGCATGCTCTTTAACAAATTGGCGGATGTCATGCAAAAAATCAAGATAAGCTTCGTAGCGTTCATCATAGACGTCCGCTAACTCATTCCGGATCTGCTTGGCCAATGTCGGGCTTGCTCCACTTGTGGACACGCTCAAGACCAGCTTCCCCCGCAAGGCGACTGCCGGGATTTGTGCATTTCCTAAAGCCGGGTTCGAGGCATGGACCACGAGCTTGCCCGCCGCTTTCGCTTGCGCTGCCAGCCGGTCGTTCACCGCTTCGTCATTCGTTACAAGGATCAGCAGAAACGCGTCTTGTACATCAGACCACTCGGCTTCTTTTTTATGTAGAATGACCTTTCCTTCCTTGACCAGCTTGTCAAAGGAAGGATGAAACTCCGGGCTCACCACATGCGGCGTAATATGGAAACGCAATAGATTTTCAACCTTATGGTACGCGATGACTCCCCCACCGACGATGACCACTTTTTCAGACGACACGTCGACCATGATCGGGAACATTCAAATCGACTCCTTTCCAAGTTGCCTCTTCCACCCGCTGCCGAAGTATCCCGCTAATGAGCGGATCGTAGCCGAGCGGAGAGCAAAGCGAGACGGTGGAATCAGTAGCTAGCTGCTGCACAGTCCGTTCCATGCTCTTCATTAAAATACCAGTAAACAGCAAATAAGGCAAAATGAAAACTTGTTTAGCTCCCCTCTGGAGGATGCCATCCAACGCATCTTCAAAAGAAGGTCCGCAAGCGGCTAAAAAACCGATTTCCACTTCAGCTAACCCGGTCCTTTTCTTGAATAGACGTAGGATATCCGTAAAATAATCCTGGACGATCGGATCACTGCTTCCCCGACCGACGATTAGAACGGAAGCATCATCCGGAATGCCTCCGGCCGTTTCCACCATCCGATCCACCAATACCTCCACGAGCTGCGGATGGACCCCGAACGGCTCCCCGTAATAAAGAGGGATACCCGGGTATGGAGCGATCGCTTGCTCCAACGCTTGTGGAATATCATATTTGGCATGACCCGCATGCAATAATAGCACAGGTACTGCAATGATTTCCGTAGCCCCTTGTTCGATACAACGGACGATCCCTTGCCCAATCGACGGTTCCGCCAGCTCTAGGAAACAGGCTTCCTGGATCGGCGCATCGATGGTCAACATCGTTTTTCCAATAAAATCCAAAGCAGCCGTCTGACCGGCCTTCACCCGGCTGCCATGGCAAATATATAATACGGCCTTCATTGTGCTGCTCCTTCTAAAGCACCCTGTGCATCCGCCTGTTCCGCAAACCACTGCAGTTCATCCCGCAGCCGGACGACTTCCCCGATGACAATCATGCTCGGGTTGGTCACGCCTTCCCGTAGGGCCACTTCCACAATCTGGGCCAAATCGCCCGTCACTGTCCGCTGGCTGGAAGTCGTCCCCCAATGGATGAGGGCGACGGGGGTTGTAGGTGGCTTGCCATGTTTCAACAATTGCTCTTGGATATACGGCAAGTTTTTCACTCCCATATAAATGGCCAGCGTATCGATTCCTTTCGCAAGCGCAGCCCACTTCCCCTCTTCCTCTGCACCTTCTTTCCGATGTCCGGTCACGATCGCAAAAGAGGCACTGTAGTCACGGTGTGTAACAGGAATCCCTGCATACGCAGGGGCAGCGATCCCGGACGTAATGCCCGGAACCACTTCAAATTCGACTTGATGCCTGACCGCAAATGACGCTTCTTCGCCACCCCGCCCGAACACAAAGGGATCCCCGCCTTTCAGACGGACGACCTGTTTCCCTTCTTTGGCGTATTTGACCAAAAGGAAATTGATGGAGTCCTGTTGGACGTAATGGTGATCGGGAAGCTTCCCGCAAAAAATGAGTTCCGCTTCCCGTTTCGCGTAATTCAACAGCTCTTCATTCACCAAACGGTCATACAAAATGACATCCGCTTGCTGAATGGCTTTCATCCCTTTGATTGTCAATAAATCCGGATCACCGGGTCCTGCTCCGACAAGCCATATTTTGCCCATCCGGGGTCCCTCCTTTCGTTACAGCCAGTTTCGATCTTTTATATAAGCCACGAGCTGATCGACGCACTCTTCCACGGAATAAATATCTGTACGGAGTGTGATTTCCGGATTGACGGGCGCTTCGTACGGAGAGGAAATCCCGGTGAATTCAGGGATCTCGCCCGCCCGCGCTTTTTTATACAATCCTTTTGGATCTCGTTCTTCACATACTTCCAACGGAGAACTGATATACACTTCGACGAATTCATCTTCCTCCAACAAAGCCCGCACTGTATTCCGGTCTTCCTGGAACGGGGAAATGAATGCCGTGAAAACGACTTGCCCGCTGTCGATGAACAGCTTCGACACTTCCCCGATCCGGCGGATATTCTCTTTTCGCGCTTCATCCGAAAAACCGAGGTCTTTATTCAATCCATGCCGTACATTGTCTCCGTCAAGGACATACACTTTGACGCCCAGGTCAAAGAGGCGTCTGGCAGCTGCATTGGCAATGGTCGATTTGCCGGAACCCGATAAGCCCGTGAAGTAGAACACCGCGCTATGATGCTGATTCTTATGTCGTCTTTCCTCTTTTGACAATGATTGTTCATGCCATACGATATTGTTGGACATCTCTGTTCCTCCTTAGCTGACAGGTTCTTTTTCCCGCAATCCATTGATTAATACTTCCACCACTTCTTTTCTACTGAACTCCGGAGGCGGCACTTGCCCATTCTTCAGCATCTCCCGCACTTTCGTTCCGGACAGGATGACATGCTCCTCACTTGAATGCGGGCAAGTCTTCGGCGTCGCCATATTGCCGCACGCCTTGCAATAAAAACTATGTTCGAAGAATAATAGCGCAATGCCGATTTCCTCTGCCGTGAAATTCGAGAATATTTCCTGCGCTTCATATGTGCCATAATAATTTCCTACTCCGGCATGATCGCGCCCTACAATGAAGTGCGTGCAGCCATAATTTTTCCGGACGATAGCGTGGAATATGGCTTCCCGTGGCCCCGCATAGCGCATGGCAGCCGGGAATACGGCGAGTTGGACACGATCTTTCGGATAGTAATCACGCAGCAATACTTGATAACTTTCCATGCGTACGTCTGCCGGAATATCATCCGATTTCGTCTCACCGACGAGCGGGTTCAACAATAACGCGTCGACAATCTCCAACGCTGTTTTCTGGATGTATTCATGAGCACGATGGACCGGATTGCGCGTTTGGAAACCGACAATCCGCTTCCAGCCTTTTTCCGTAAAAAGCTGTCTCGTGTCCGCGGGATCAAAATAGAAGTCCGTGAAACGAGTTTGCTCAATCCGCTTGATCAACGTAATCGGTCCCCCCAAGTAAATGGAACCCCGCTCCATCACTTTCGCAACGCCCGGATGGGCCCGGTCCGTTGTCTTGTAGACGTTTTGCGCCTCGGTTTCCTGATCCGGTTCGAAGATATCCGTAATCGTCAAAGTGCCATACGTCGATCCGCCGTGGGTCAATAAAACAGTGTCCCCTACAGTGAATGCAGAGGCATCCTGGACAGGAAGAGTGATCGGCAAGCTCCACACCGTGCCATCCGTCAGTCTCATATTGTGGACGACCTGGTTATACTCCGCCTCGGATAAAAATCCCGTCAGCGGACTGTACGCACCGATAGCGATCAATTCCAAGTCGCTTAACGCCATCGCGTCAATTTCTATGCTCTTTTCAATTGTGCTTATATCTTGAGCAGGTTGGTACCGGTTGATCAACTGTCCCCCATGGGCTGGTATCGTAGTCATCTGTTCATCTCCTAAGTTTATATATATTTCATATCTAAATAGTAGGTATAAAAGCTTAAAAAATTAACCCGTATGAAGACCGCACTCGGTTTTTCCAGTGCCGCTCCACCGTCCGGAACGTAAGTCTTCCTCGGAAAAGGCGCGATTGGTGCAAGGCGCACATCCGATACTCGGATAGCCTTGGTCATGAAGCGCATTGTAATCGAGATCATTGTCAGCAACAAATCGCCAAACCTCTTTCCACGTCCAGTGGATCAGCGGACAGACCTTCACTTTCTGGAAGCGGTTGTCTAAATTCAAATACTCCGTGTTCTTCCGCGTATCGGATTGTTCCCTTCGCAGACCCGAAATCCACGCAACGGAAGGGGCAATCGCTTTTTGAAGCGGAATGATCTTCCGCAGTTCGCAACACTTATTCGGATTTGTTTTGAATAAATCCTCGCCATATTCACGGTCTTGTTCTTCCACCGTAATATCCGGATTTTGCATCTGTATACGGAGGGAAGGATACCGTTTCTTCACCTTTTCAATTGTTTCCAGCGTCTCTTTGAAATGATAGCCCGTGTCCAGGAACACAATTTGCGCATCGGGTTTAATTCTGGAAATCAGTTCAATCAGCACAATTCCTTCTATTCCGAAGCTGCACGCATAGACCAATCGCTCTCCATACGTCTGATAGGCCCATTCCAGGACCTCCAGGGCTCCCTTGGTTTCTGAATCTGCTGGAAAAGCTGGTTGACTGTTCTTTTCCCATGACTCGAATGTAAGCATCCACTCGCCTCTCTTTCCGATTACTAATTTCGATTGTATCAGACAATTTAAATTAGTCAATGCTTATTTGATTAGTAGGATTTAATTATTGCCAAGCTCCAAAGGCTCGGCTTGCATTCAACCTGAAGTCTGCACCTCTTTCTCGTTTATTGTATGATTTGATCCGAAAACGAGCATAAGCAGAAAAACGAGTAAAATAATGATATTGATGAATTTCCCCGCACTATAATTTCCGATATTTTCCAAATCAATCCTCCTAACCGACTTTTTCCTATGTATATGCTAATTATCTTACTTCGTATAATGAAGAAAACGGCCCGAACAGTTTTCCGTCCGGACCTCTTTTTCATTTTAAATATCGTCGTGCCCCGGAAAATTCCGACTTATAGGGCTCCGTGTTGATCGAAATGATTTCCACACTCTTTTTGGGATTCGGAGAGTGGATCATTTGTCCATTTCCGATGTACATGCTTACATGGTGCACTTGGCCTTTCCCTTTATTATGCGAAAAGAACATCAAATCGCCTGGCTGCATCTTGTTCTTCGCCACAGCAGTTCCATTTGTCGCTTGGACGGAGGAATCCCGTGGAATCGAGATGCCATGCTGTCGATACACAGTGTACGTGAAACCGGAACAATCCAAGCCGAACCCGGATGTCCCCGCCCATAGATACGGCAAGCCGGTGAAAAGTTTCGCAGTATTGACAATGTCCTTTTGGGTTGGTTTAGCAATGGCTGTCGCGTTTTTCAATAGTTTCGCGTCTTGCTTACGAATAAATTTCACACCATTGGCCGGGGTCTGCACCTGGAGCCATGCGCCTTCCTCTTTCAATACAGGTAAAATGGTGTTGAAACTGATATCCATGAACTTTTTCGAAGTGCCTGCTGTTTCATAAAGCCCTGCTTTTGGGACGCTGACCATTGCCATTTCACAGTTTTTGTAATTCGGATATGTTTCGGTAATATGCGATTTCGGCACCCAGCCCGGATAGCCCGCTTTGTTTTTCGGTGAATACTGGTCTTTCACGGCCACCTGGTACCAGTCACCGCTGCTCTTGAGAATATCGACTTCTTGCCCATAAAGGGCTTGCGTCTCGATTTTTCCGACGAGCCACTGTTTTTGTGGAATGGACATCGTTTTTGTCCACTTGGTCACATCGACGGGCGCGGCGATGGATGGCTTGTCCACTGTACGGGTTTTGTTCGGCTCTTTCCAAAGCGTTGTAACGGCAACATTCACCGTATAGGTTTTCGTATTATCCGGTTTATAGCAGGAGATCGTCTGCTTGAATGCCGGATTCAAAATCCGCGCCAGGAATGTCGCAAAATGGCCACGTGTAATGGAAGCGCCCGGTTTATACGTATTATCCGGGTAACCCGTCGTCACTTGATTGACGAACAGCGTCTTGATGGAATCGGCAGCCCAATGGGACGGATCTACGTCACGGAACGTATAGGCAGTCGTCCCTTTCAAGTCGAATGCTTTGACGAGAATTGCCGCCATCTGAGCGCGAGTCAACTTGTCATTCGGACGGAATTCGCCGTTTAAATTCCCCGCCATGATCCGTTCATCGACGACAGTTGCTATAACAGCATATCCTCGATCTCCCGATTGGACATCTTTCATAACCGGATCAGGTCGATCGGCTGTGTCCAACTGCAACGCACGCACTAACATTTCCGAAGCTTCCAGTCGGGTGATCGCTTGATTGACTCCAAAGGTTTTCGATGGATTCGGCTCGATAATCCCAAGTTCCGCAAGAAAATCGAGCTCTGCTTTTGAAGCATGCTGGTCAGGGACGTCCTGGAAGAGTGGAGCTGCCGACACGGGAACGAAGTTAGCAAACGTAAAGAATATCGCCAAAAGCGGCAACAACAGTTTTTTCATTGCAAAATCTCCCTCATTGTTTTGTTCTATGATGATCTTTCTATAACGTACAGGATAGGATGGGAGATGTATAGTACTTTCTACTAAAAAATTTGTAGATTGAAAGGGTGTACATACCTGCCAAGTTGTCCAACCACCGGGCTGGTTTCCAATGAAGTGAGGGAGATGTCCAACCATTCGCCCTCGGTTTCCAACAATTCCGCTGAGGTGTCCAACCAACTTGGGGAGATGTCCAACCGCCGGGCTGGTTTCCAATGAAGTGAGGGAGATGTCCTACCATTTGCCCTCGTTGTCCAACAATCCCGCTGAGGTGTCCAACCAACTTGGGGAGATGTCCAACCGCCGGGCTGGTTTCCAATGAAGTGAGGGAGATGTCCTACCATTTGCCCTCGGTGTCCAACAATCCCGCTGAGGTGTCCAACCAACCCCGAGAGATGTCCAACCACCGGGCTGGTTTCCAACGAAGTGAGGGAGATGTCCTACCATTCGCCCTTGATGTCCAACAATTCCACGGGGGTCTCCAACCAACCCCGAGAGATGTCCAACCACCGGGCTGGTTTCCAACGAAGTGGGGAAGATGTCCAACCATTCGCCCTCGGTGTCCAACAATCCCGCTGAGGTGTCCAACCAACCTCGAGAGATGTCCAACCACCGGGCAGGTTCCCAACGAAGTGAGGGAGATGTCCTACCATTCGCCCTCGCTGTCCAACAATTCCGCTGAGGTGTCCAACCAACCTGCCAAGTTGTCCAACCAAACTGCCAAGTTGTCCAACCACCGTCAATCCGCCAGGGAGCGTTCACCATTACTCCAAAATAAAAAAGCGTGAAACATCCGCCCCGTGCCGAGGCGTTCCCATTGTTTCACGCTCTTTCTTCCACCACGTCAGTTTTGCAGCAAATGTTCCAGAAAATCTTCGGATACGTATGTTTTCATGCCTTTCAGTTCAGGGGCCTGCTGGAATTTCACGATGCTTTTATTCATGCTGTAAGATTTCTCGCCCCGGACGATTTTGAAGGACAAATTCTGTTTCGTCACCAATGCCCCGTTCTCTTTCGGGAGGGATTGGACATGGTAGCCGAGCTGTTCGGCGATTTTCCGCAACGGTATCATTTTGACCCCGTCTTTCATGTAGTGATCCTCTGCAATCAGTTGCTCAACTTTTGCCAGCTCTTCTGTGACATAGTTCAACGTCATGATTTTTTTCGGCGTAGTTTGAGGCGGGATGCTCCGGGTGGTGGCGTCATAAAAGACGACCAGCTCCAAGTTTTTGCCGTGCAGATCCTTTTCTTCGATGGTCTTTCCTTTTTGATTGACCAATTCCGTCGTCTCTCCGATATTCAATTTCAATTCGCCATCCAGGCTGAGGAATTCATTGTCAAACTTGCCGATCTTCACTTCGCCAAAAACTCCCTCATCCTTTACAATCAGGATTTCAGGCGTCACTGTCGCCGGATAGATCAGGATCATCGGTTTATTTTTGTCGTAATACCCTTCCACGGCATCCCCCACCGCCAATTCCGCTTTCGTCAGCGGCTTCGTCGTTCCGCTGTTGAATACTAAAGAATCGTCATTGACCCGGAAAATCATGATCATGCCCTCTTCATTTTCCACGGTCGCCCGAATTTCACTTTTCCCTTTTTCAATATCCGTAATGACTCCTGCATACTGGATATAATTCGTCGCATCCTCCTGTCGTTCTTCAACAGCTTGCAACGTTGCATCTTGCGCCATGGCAGAGTACCCTCCCATCAAGCTGCCTGTCAATAGGGCCGCCATCGCAATCGTACCCATTTTCTTCATGTTGTCCTCTCCTTTGCATACATTGTCACCCCATTTGACGGGGCAGGACAATAAAAGTTACAGATAGTCTTACCAAAGTTGGGTTAGTTCCGTTGCCCAAAATCGAAAATGCTGAAAAGACCCGCTGAGGAAAGCGGGCCTTTTACTAATCAGACGTAGGTCATTTTTGAATAGCGCTTCACTGAACGCCTTAATTCAAACCTTTTTTATTAAGACACCGGGATGCCGAGGACGGATGCCAACAGTTCCACGGCTTTGTCGATTTCCTCTTTCGTCACGGTGAGCGGCGGTAGAAGACGGATGACATGCGGCCCTGCCTGAACGACTAACAGGCCGGCTTCTTCCGCTTTTGAAATATACGGTGCGACTTCTTCTTGACAAGCGACACCGACGAGAAGACCTGAGCCTCTGACCGTAAACCGATCTTCCGGCAGGCCGGACTTCAATTGCTCGACTAAATACGAAGAGAGTTCATTCACTTGCTTCAAGAAATCGTCTTGGAATACATGGTCGATCACCGTTTGTGCGACGGCCACGCCGAGTGGGTTGCCGCCGAACGTCGTCGCATGCGAGCCGGGACCGAACGCGTCGAATAAAGCCGGTGTTCCGAGCATCGCCCCGATCGGGAATCCTCCGCCCAATCCTTTGGCAAGCGACATGATATCCGGTTTCAAAACAGTCTGCTCATAAGCATAGCGTGTACCAGTCCGGCCGATTCCAGTCTGCACTTCATCCACAATGAGGAGAATGCCTTTCTCTTGGCAAATATCCGAAATGGCTTGCGCAAACTCTGGACTGACCGGATTGACGCCGCCTTCCCCTTGGATGACCTCCAGCATGATCGCCGCCACCTCATCGTCAGCAGCGGCTTTCAGCGCACCGATGTCATTGTAGGGGATCGTCTTGAATTTCTCGAGCAATGGGCCGAACCCTTCTTGGACCTTTTTCTGTCCGGTTGCCGACATGGTCGCGATTGTACGGCCATGGAAAGACTGTTCAAATGTGATGATCGTATGCTTCTGCGTATGTTTGCGTGCCAATTTAATAGCCGCTTCGTTCGCTTCCGCTCCACTGTTGCAGAAGAAGACATGGCCGAAATGCGTGTCATCCACGAGTGACGCTGCCAGTTTTTCTTGTTCCGGACTGGCAAATAAATTGGAAGTATGCCATAATTTCTCACTTTGTTTTTGCACAGCTTCCACGATCGCCGGATGCGCATGCCCGAGACTGACAACTGCAATCCCGCTCGTAAAATCCAAATATTCTTTTCCTTGGTCGTCCACGACCCGGGTCCCTTGCCCCTCTACAAGATGGACCGGTCGCCGCGCATAGTTGTTGAATAAAGCACTCAAGCCGTAACCCCCTCACTGCGTATATCCGTCCCGCTTAAATGCTGATCGACAATCTTGACGGACGGAATGCCCGCCGACAAGCAAGCAAGAGCCGCTTCCACTTTCGGCACCATACCGCCATAAATGTCGCCAGTCTCAATCCATTTTGTAATGGAAGATGGCGAAACGGTTGGTTGCACTTCATCATGGACCCGGATGCCGGGTGTATCCGTCACGAGCAGCAGACTATCCGCTTCCACTGCAAGCGCAATCCGGCTCGCGACAGTATCCCCGTTAATATTAAGCGGCTTGCCGTCTTCAGAAACACCGATGCAGGATAGTACCGGCATGAAGCCTGCATCCGTCACCTTCTCCAACACTTCCGTCTGGATGTTCTGGATTTCCCCGACATTGCCATAGACCTTTTCATCTAAAAAGCTGCATGTAATCAGTTGCCCGTCGAATCCGCTCAAGCCTATCGCGGCAATGCCCTCGTTATTCAGCTGATGGACCAAAGCCGGATTCACTTTGCCAATCAAGGTTGATTGGACGATGCCGATCGCCTCGTCGGACGTAACACGGATGCCGTTCACCGCTGTCGAGGTGACACCGCTTCTAGCAAGTTCCTGATTGATGGCCGGACCGCCGCCATGGACGATGATCGGAGCCACTCCATCCGCCATCAATTGTTTCAGTTGAATGAAGAACTGTTCGCTCAAACCTTCCAGCATGCTGCCGCCTAATTTAATGACAATCCGCTTACGTTCTGTAAGTGGCGTTGATTTGGACGTAGTCATATGTCAAGTCGCACCCCCATGCCAATCCTTGCCCTTCTCCCTGATGGAGCTGGACGACAATTTTCACTTCAGGCTGTTTCAAGTATTCACGCAAATGCTCTTCCGAGAAGCTGATCGGCTCTCCGCTTTCGACGACCGTTGTATCGCCGATCTGGATACTGATCGCATTCGGATCGACAGTCGCGCCGCTATAGCCGACCGCTGCGATAATCCGTCCCCAGTTCGCATCGCAACCGAAGACCGCAGTTTTGACTAATGGGGAACCGACGACCGTTTTGGCGATTTTCCGTGCTTCTTCATCAGAGACGGCTCCGGCAACTTCGGTTTCGATCAGTTTCGTCGCCCCTTCGCCGTCTTTCGCGATCATCTTCGCCAAGTCTTGTGCCACGGCATGCAAGGTTTGAACGAAATTATCCCACTCCGGGTGGTCCGGTGTCAGGGATTCATTTTCCGCCATGCCGTTTGCCAACAGGAGGACCGTGTCATTCGTCGAAGTGTCTCCATCGACCGTGATGGCGTTGAATGTCAGATCCGTCACCGTTTTAAGCGCCGTCTGCAAATGAGGCGTCTCCACATTCGCATCAGTTGTAATGAACCCGAGCATCGTCGCCATATTCGGTTCGATCATTCCGGAGCCTTTCGCCGTGCCGGCAATGGTGATTTCCTTGCCATCGATGACCGTGATGTACGCGGTGTTTTTCGTCACCGTATCTGTTGTCAATAACGCTTGGGAAAACTGGATCGAACCTTCCAGACCGTAGCTCGGCTCGATTTTTTTGATTCCTTTAATAATCGGGACCATGTTCATCTTTTCTCCGATGACACCTGTGGAGGCGACCCCTACGAGATGAGTGGCGATGCCAAGCTTTTCCGCCGTCATTTCCTGCATGGCATAGGCATCTTCCATACCTTGTTTGCCCGTGCACGCATTGGCGTTTCCGGAATTGATGATGATTGCTTGCATCTTCCCTTCGTGGGCGATTGCTTCTTTCGTGACGTAAAGAGGAGCCGCCTGGACGGCATTTGTCGTGAAGACACCTGCGACATTGGCTGGCACTTCACTGACAAGCAACCCGAGATCATTCTTTTTATGTTTCAGACCGCAATGGATGCCGTCCGCTTTAAATCCTTTCGGCGAAAGGATGTTATAGCCGGAGATTCGTTTCATGGAAACTGTTTTCGTTGTCATCGTACTACCTCCAAATTAGATGAATGCCGGGACTAGTTCGAGGCCCGTTTCTTCGTCCAGTCCGAACTGGACGTTCATGTTCTGGATCGCTTGCCCTGCCGCCCCTTTAACCAAGTTGTCTATAACGGACACGATGGTAGCACGATTGGTTCGTGGATCGACTTTCACATGGATGTCGCAATAGTTCGAGCCGTACACTTGATTCGTACCGAATTTATTGGCTTCCCGGATGATCCGGACGAACGGTTTGCCGGCATACGCTTCTTCCAGACAATTGACGAGATCCTGTTCCGTGACCCCGTCCGCGACCGCAGCGTAGCTTGTCGAGAGGATCCCCCGTGTCATCGGGACAAGATGGGTGCTGAACGTAATCGGCGGCGCTTCGTGAGCAAATAGTGAAAATGCCTGCTCGATCTCCGGGATATGCTGGTGCTGATTTAATTTATAAATAGCTGTATTTTCATTCGTCTCACTGAAATGAGTCATCTGATTCGGTTGGTTGCCCGCTCCGGAAACACCGCTTTTCGCGTCGATGATGAGCTGGGACGGATCGATCAGCTCCTCTTTCAATAAAGGCAAAAGCGAGAGAAGGACCGCTGTCGGATAGCAACCTGGATTCGCGATCAGCTGTCCGTCGGCAATCGCTTCTTTATTCCACTCGGTCAGGCCATATACGCTTTCTGCAACCGCGGCTGCCGGAGCCGGCTCTTTTTTATACCATTCCTCATAGAGCGCCAAATCCTTCAAACGGAAATCCCCGGACAAATCGATCAGCTTCGGGCCTTTTCCGACCAGTGGCGGAAATAACTGGCTTGCGACGCCTGCGGGTGCACTCGAGAACACAACATCAAATTGTGCCAATCTATCATTCTCAATCCGCTGTAGGGGTTGATCGAATATCTTCATAAGATGTGAATATTTCTGTGAAAAAATCGTCCCTTCTTCAGACGATGTGAATAAAGTTAATTGTCCGACTTCAGGGTGGTTATGAAGAAAACGAATTAATTCGAGACCACCGTAGCCTGAAGCTCCAATAATTCCAACCTTCATGCCAATCACCTCAACTACATGTTAGGATTAGTATAGTGTTGTATAAATATAAAGTCAACAGTATTTTTATGTATTGCTTGTTTTTCTGAAATGTTACCGTTTTCAAGAATGAATGCTAGTTTTTCGGACCGCCAGCAACGTACAACACTTGCCCATTAATAAATGAGGAACGTTCATCCGCGAAAAATGCGACAGCATGGGCAATATCTTCAGGCTGTCCGCTACGACCAACAGGAATCCGGCGAACGCTTGCCTGCACCAATTCTTCAAAATGGATGCCCAAGCGATTAGCAGTTGCCTTGGTCATATCGGTTTCAATAAAGCCCGGTGCGACAGAGTTGGCGGTAATACCGAATTTGCCCAACTCGATTGCCAAAGTTTTCGTGAAACCTTGCAACCCCGCCTTAGCCGTTGCATAGTTCGCCTGTCCCCGATTACCTAATGCAGAAGTCGAAGATATCGTCACAATGCGCCCGTACCGCTGATTCACCATGTATTGCTGAACTGCCTGGCTTGCATAAAAAGCCCCTTTCAAATGAACATCCATCACAGTGAGCCAGTCGTCATCCGTCATTTTGAAGAGTAAATTATCCCGGGTGACGCCTGCATTATTCACCAAAATATCGATTGAGCCAAACCGCTCATATACAGATGCCATCGCATCTTCGACCTGCTTCCGATCCGTCACACTGGCATGGATCCCCGAAATGTCAAATCCCATTTCATTCATTTCACTTACCGTCTTGTCCAGCGCTTCCTGATTGACATCCAAAATGGCGACATTTGCTCCTTCCGTCGCGAATTCCTCCGCGATCTTCCGGCCGATGCCTTGACTCCCACCCGTCACAATCGCGGTTTTGCCCGAGAAACGTTTTTCCATTCACAACCTTCTCCCTTCCATGAATTATCTAACTATAGTTCATCATACCATTGTCTACATTCTCTCGGAGAATCAAATTCCCAGAATTGATTTGTGGCTAAAGAAGACAGTATGCTATACTGGGTTTAGTAACTGGTCCTATTAGCAGATATGAAAATAAATGGGGGTTATGAACATGGATCTACTTAATTTAAAAGGAAAAAACATCGTGGTTATGGGCGTCGCGAATGAGCGGAGCCTGGCTTGGGGAGTGGCGAAATCGTTGTTTTCCGTTGGGGCGAACGTCATCTTCACATATCGGAAAGAACGCTCGCTTGCGAAAATGGAGAAGGCATTGGAATCAGGCAACTATGAAGCGCGCATGATCGTCCAATGCGACGTCAATGACGATGCCAGCATGCATGAAGCATTCACGAAAATCGGCGAGGAGGTCGGCGTCATCCACGGTGTGGTCCACTCCGTAGCATTCGCCCATGCTGAAGACCTCCGTAATGATTTCGTCGAAACAACGAGAAGCGGGTATGCGTTCGCACAAGATACAAGTTCGTACTCCCTCATCGCTGCCGCGAAAGAAGCGCGTCCGTATATGAAGGAAGGCGGATCCATCGTAACGATGAGTTATCTCGGTGCCGAGCGAGTACTCGACGGCTACAATGTCATGGGCGTAGCGAAAGCGGCATTGGAAGCATCCGTCCGCTATTTGGCCAACGACCTCGGGAAAGACAATATCCGCGTCAACGCGATTTCCGCCGGCGCCGTCCGGACACTTTCCGCAAAAGGGGTTCCTTCATTCAACACGATCCTGTCGCAAATTGAGGAGAAAGCTCCATTGAAGCGCAATGTCACGCAAGAAGAAGTCGCTGAAATGACCATCGCCATGCTCAGCAAACTATCCAGCGGTGTCACGGGCGAAACAATCTACGTCGATGCCGGCTATCATATTATGGGTTGAATCAATTACAGCTGTCCCGTTGAATTCGGGGCAGCTGTTTTGCGTACCAATTGTAATTGGAAGCATATCCAAACCAACCAGATATTTCTTCGAATAGCTACCGCAACTACTGTTTACACTAGGACAATCAGGTGATAAATCAACTGATGACTGTGGGGAGGTTAATACCTCCCCGTTTATTATTTGGGAACATTCTAACTGTGTTACGGATTATAAAAGGAATAAATTTGGGAGGTTCTGAAATGACGAAAAACATGAACACGAATTCCAATGCCGGCAAGAAAAAGGAGGACCCCAATACGTATACAGCCTATGGAGACCCCGTGAAATCCTCTTCTCCTCCGATTAATCAAAATTTCAAACAAGCCAATTCCACTATTGCCGAAAGTACCCAGGAGAGAAAGTCATTGAAATAGGATGTGGTCCTGTCTATACGATGTCGCTTTTTACAGGATGAACCACCAGCTGTCCGAAACAAACTCGGACAGCTTTTTTCTGATTCGAAAGTCCTGTTTCGGGATTAAAATTGTGAACTTGACGGATAAAACGAGGAATATGACGGATAACGCTGTAAATTTGACTGATACTTCAACAGAAGTGGATGATATAGTTGTAAACTTGACGGATATTTCTTTGCCTCCAAGTGATTGCCGAAAAAATCATGCGGTATTAGCAGATCAGCTACATCGTAAAGGGGCTGTCCATTCCCAGGCAGCCCCTTTCCCTCATTTCTTCACTTGTTTCATCAATTGCTTATTCCCTTTAGTGATGATGTTTTCGTAATCGATATATTCGTAAATATCATCGGTGATCTGGCTGCTGAACTTCGCTAATTCCTCGATCGTCAAATCCTCGATCGCCTTCTTCTGTTCCTCGCAATAGATGATCAGCTTCCCGACAATCTCATGCGCATCCCGGAATGCGGTCCCTTTGCTCACTAAATAATCCGCCACTTCCGTTGCGTTCAGGAAGCCTGCCTTGATGGCCGCTTTCATCCGGTCCGCGTTCACTTCCAGCGTGTCAATCATTCTTGCCATGATTTCCATGCAGTCCATGACCGTATCTAGCGCATCGAAAAACTGCTCCTTGTCTTCCTGCATATCCTTATTGTATGTCAACGGCAGCCCTTTCAGCGTCGTCAACAATGAAAAGAGCGACCCGTACACACGGCCTGTCTTCCCGCGGATCAACTCGGCAGCATCCGGGTTTTTCTTCTGTGGCATGATACTGCTCCCCGTTGAATACGCATCGGACATCGTGATGAATTTGAACTCCTGGCTGCTCCAGAGGATGAGTTCTTCGCTCAAACGGCTCAGGTGCATCATAATGATGGAGAAATCGGACATCAATTCCAGCAAGTAATCGCGGTCACTGACGCCATCCAGAAAATTGTCGACCGGTTTTGCAAAGCCGAGCTGCGATGTCGTCACCGTGCGGTCGATATGATGCGTCGTCCCTGCCAATGCGCCGCAGCCGAGCGGATTTTCATCCAAAATCTCGATGGCGGAAGCAATCCGCTTTTTATCCCGTGCAAACATTTGGGCATAGGCGCCGAGATGGTGGCTGAACGTCACAACTTGTGCCCGTTGCAAATGAGTATATCCCGGCATGATGACATTATTGGCAGCCCCTTTTTCATGCAATGAATCGATGAGCACTTGCAGGCTCTCCATCACTTCTGCCGCCTTATTTTTTGCATACAAGCGCATATCGACGGCCACTTGGTCATTCCGGCTGCGAGCCGTATGCAGTTTTTTCCCCGTCTCCCCGATGCGCTCCGTCAACTGCATTTCCACAAAAGAATGGATATCTTCATAATTTCCCTCGATTTTCAATTCCCCTGATTCGATATCTTGAAGGATCGATTGCAGGCCATTGCTGAGAAGTTCCCCTTCTTCCTCCGTCAGTAAATGACAATGGACGAGCATCGTCACATGCGCTAAACTGCCCGTGATATCTTCTTTATATAAACGATGGTCGACTGGCAATGATGTATTGAACTGTTCCATGATTTCATCCGCACGGCTCGTAAAGCGTCCACCCCAAAGCTTCATATCTATCTCAACCTTCCAGAATGAATTTTTATACAGTATAGTGTATTATAATTAACCCAATTGAATATTGCAATACATTCTGCGGTTTTTCATTTGCACCAAATGCGCTTATCTGCCAACAGATGCGGTATACTTTATGGATGAAGGAGCTGAAATGAATGGAGAAACATTTTCCGATTGAAACGATTGAGCGTTGCCAAAAAGAGACGGAAGCAGTCATACAGGAAGAGACTGGCGACTTTCTGAGCAGAAGCGTTTCTTACCTGAAAGAAAACACGGAAGAATTTCTATATATCGAGTCACCTGCGTTTGAGGCCATTCGGATCGATGCGTTAGTGCTCGAAATCGATGATGTCTTCCAAACGTACACCGCTCTGTTCGGATTGGGGCTGCAAAAGAAATTACGCGAGCCGATGAAGTCATTCCTTGATGCAAATTTGCAAGGGGACGGCATCCAATACAGCATGCTGTTCTCCGGGGAAGACGGAGTTTGGGATGTCAATGTGACGTTGAATGGCATGGCAGGCTTTGATGAAACTCTTACGTTGGAACAGGCGGTTCAATTGGTGGTCCGATTCGTTGCCGACTTAGTTGACGCAGCGAAGGATGGGAATTGATTGGACAACAGACAGTTTATTTATACGTATAGCCGGCATCGGGATGAGCATGATCTGTGCCGGCTGGAGATGCGGGCATTTTTCGGATTCGATGTGGCGTCCAATATTTTGATCAGCCCTTTGGAAATCGACCCGAGCCGAAGCCCTTTCATGAAGGAGCGGCTCGATGTGCTACGGGAAGCTGACACATTGGAGGAACTGTATCGCAAAATCGAATCCGTCGATAGCGGCAATCGGACTTTCAAAGTGCTCTGTTTGAATTCAACCGACCTCGGGGATACGAAAAAGATCGGCCACGCGAATCGGCGGAAAATCGAACGGGATGCCGGCTTGCGGATTCCAGGCGAACCGGATTTGAATGAACCGCAGCTAACGTATGGGATTGTGCGGCAGGACGGCCGCTGGTATTTCGGGGAGCACAAGCCAAGTGAAGCGGTGTGGTACGAGCACCAGCAAAAGCCGCATATGTATTCCACGGCACTCGGCACCCGGCTGGCACGGGCCGTCGTGAATATTGCAGTCCCCTTCCCGGAAGGCATCCGGGCGATCGATCCGTGCTGCGGCATCGGGACCGTGCTCGTCGAAGCGCTCTCGATGGACATTGCGATGAAAGGCCGGGACATCAATCCGCTCGTCGTCTGGGGATCAAGGAAGAATATCAAGCATTTCGGACTGGAAGGGGACGTGGCGATCGGACCGATTGCCGAGGTTGCGGACGAATACGACGTCGCCATCATCGACATGCCGTATAACCTATTCACCCATATTACGGACGAGGGCCAGCTCGACATTTTGAAGGAGGCGCGGCGCTTCACGAAGAAGTTGGTCGTCGTCACTATCGATACGATCGATCACATGATCCACGAAGCCGGTTTTTCCATCATGGACCGATGTGTCGCGAAGAAAGGGACCTTTTCCAGACAAATTCTTGTTTGTGAATGAACGGTTTATACCAGGCTGCCCGGGAAGGCAGCTTGGTTTTTTATCGCCAGCCATGTTTGCTTGCACTCCCGTATGGATTGCTTGCATTCAATGAATGACTTCTTACACTCCACTCCGTATTGCTTGCCCTCATCTTGCCATTTCTTGCGCCCGCTTGCCGATTGCTTGCAATTAAGAACCCAAAAATGGACTACCCGCGACTTCAGGCAACCACTATAAAAAAGAGGGGCTGTCCAGAAAGTGGATTTTCCGGTTAAACACGCAAAAAGCAAGGGCTCTGGTCGCTTTCCGCGGGCCAGCCGAAGAGCCTCCTCCGGCTTACAGCCGTGCGGGGTCTCGTCGGCCGGCTTTTCCGCAGGAGTCTCCCGGCGCCCTTGCTTTTTGCTAGTATCCAACTCTGTGCCTGGACTTTTCGGACAGCCCCCCTTTCTTCATTTGCTCAATTCCGCCGTATAATCCGCTAACAGCCTTGCGCCATACCCCGTCGCCGATTTTGTATAATAGCCGGATGCTTTTGACTTGTCCATGACGCCCGCCATATCGACATGCAGCCATTTGGCCCCGTCCGGCACGAACCGCCGTAGGAAGAGGGCGGCGGTGATCGAGCCCGCTTCGCTCATGGAGCTGATATTGTTCATGTCCGCGTAATCGCTCGACAGAGACTGATCATACGATTCGATCAATGGCATCGGCCAGATGAAATCCCCGTTGCGGTCCCCGATCCGTTTCATTGTCGCGGATAGCTCCTCATCCCCGAAGACACCGCCTATTTCCGTGCCGAGCGCATTGACGATGGCGCCTGTCAACGTGGCAATGTCAACGATATACTCCGCTTGGCGTTCGCCCGCCCGGATCAACCCATCCGCCAAGATGAGCCGGCCTTCCGCATCCGTATTGCCGACTTGGACAGTCAATCCATTCTTATAATGAATCACTTCGCCCGGCAAGACGGATTGGTTATCCGGCATATTTTCCACTATCGGAATGAGGGCGACGACGTTAACTCTCGCCTTCGATTTTGCAAGCAAGGACATCGCTCCCGCGACTGCGGCGGCTCCTCCCATATCCATCCGCATATCGCTGATATCTTTCCCGCTCTTCAAGCTGATGCCGCCCGTATCGAAGGTAACCCCTTTTCCGACAAGCGCTACGAGAGGCTTGGAAGCGTCCCCTTGATAAATGAGTTCGACGAACCGTGGTTGATACTTGCTTCCTCGGCAGACGGTCAGGACGCCGTTCATTTCCGCTTGGCGGATTTTCCCTTCATCCCATACATCCACTTCCACGTCCGTTTCTTTAAAGTGGAGCTTCAGCACTTCAGGAAATGCCTCGGGATGCAGGACGTTCGGTACTTCATTCATCAAATCACGGGAAAAAGTGACCGCTTCGGCCCGGATTTTTCCCGTTGCGACGAAAGGTTCCACCCCTTCTCCGGATAATTCCAATTCCGTCTGGAACGGGGTGATATCCGATTGATAGCGGGTGAATTGATACGCCCCCAATTCCCAACCTTCCACAAAGGCCGTCAGCAAGTCTCCTTTTTCACTAGACGGGAACAAAGCAGTCAAGGATGCTTCCTCCAGTTTCGCGATACCCACTTTGGAAGCACTTACGTTTCTGGAGATATTCCCTGCCAAGTTGCGGATTTTCTCCAAAGAGGGATTGGCTATCTTCTTTATAACGACATAGTGGGCGTCCCCAAAGAACAGAGAGCAATGATCACCCGGCTGATTAGCTACAAATCGCTTGACTGCGTCGTTTTTTTGTATGGTCGCATCGTCCTGATACATGATTCTCACGGCATTCGTCATTTCATTTCCTCCTCATACATCCAATTGACCTTCACACTCTATCATACGTATTCTCAACGCTTCTCCGCAAGAACGAGGAAAAACGTCGCGAATGGACCAAGGAATAAAGATAGGAGAAACCAATTCAATCCACTTCGGTTTTTCCCTTGGGCAATTCCCGCATTGATGAGTGCCAACGTTCCCCATCCGACGACATAACTTCCATTATCCATCTGAATCCCTCCGATTTTGCTGCTATTACGTTTACGTTCTTCAGCAAGGAAAGTTCCGGAACAACTGTGGTACACTTTTCCTAATTACCGAAACGGAGGTCGACCTATATGAAACGATGGGATCACCAAGGCATTATTGATCGATTCGAAGCAAATCGCGATGGCGCACAAGCGGCTCCGATGGCTGCCTATATGAAAAACCATTTCCCCTTCCTCGGGATCAAAAGCCCGCTGCGCCAACAATTACTAAGAGAACAATTCAAAGAATATGAGTTGCCTGGAAAGGATCTGCTCTTCGAGGAAGTGTGGACATTATACAATTTGCCGGAACGGGAGTACCAATATGCAGCGATCGCTTTATTGGAAAAGATGAAAAAGCATCTGACAATCGATGATTTGCCGGTTTTACGTCAACTGATCGAATCCAAGTCTTGGTGGGATAGCGTGGATACCATCGCTCCGAAGCTCGTCGGCCATATTGTATTCCATGATCGGGAGGAAGGTGGCCCCGTGATGGCGAAATGGTCGCAATCCGGCAATATGTGGACAAACCGTTCAGCCATCCTTCACCAACTGAAATATAAGAATGGAACGGATACTTCCCTTTTATCTAAAATCATTGAGCAGCATTCATCTTCCGGCGAGTTTTTCATCCAGAAAGCGATTGGCTGGAGCTTGCGCGAGTATGCCAAAACCGATCCGAACTGGGTACGGACCTTCGTCGCGACACACTCATTGAAACCGTTAAGCAAACGGGAAGCATTGAAACACATTACAAGCATCGAATGAGATGCTTTTTTATTTCATTTCAAACAGTACCTTGCATAGAATAGTACCGTGTGATATATTATTGTCAATAACTACCTAGCATGGGACGCTACTGTCTATTGATTGGTAGTGAAAGGAGCGTACAGCAGGTGAATGTGCAGTTCAAAAAAGGAGTACTGAATTTATGCGTGCTCGTCCTTCTAGACAAGCAAGATCGATACGGGTACGAACTCGTCCAGAAAATTTCAGATCAGATTTCCATTTCGGAAGGCTCCGTTTACCCGTTGCTGCGCCGGTTAACTAAAGACGGCTATTTTACAACATATTTGCAAGAATCGAACGAAGGCCCGCCTCGTAAATATTATAAGTTGACCGACAGTGGCCGGGCTTATTTGCAGGAACAGCTGGATGAATGGCGCAGTTTCACGGAAGGCGTTAATAATTTGATCGAGGAGAGTGTCCGGAATGACATAGACTCCTCAGATTAGAAACCCATCTATAGGCCTGGAGTTTTAATTTCCAAGACATTAAAAAACGGGAGACACAGGGGTGGAAAGATGAAAAAGAATGAATTTTTGCAAGAGCTGAAGCGCTTGATTCAAAAAATTCCCGAACATGACCAAGCCGAAATCCTACAGGACTTGGAGGAGTATTTTACGGATGGAATGTTGGACGGTAAAACCGAAGAGGCCATTACAACGGCGCTCGGTTCCCCGAAAGCATTGGCGAGGGACCTACTGGCAGCGCATCATCTGGAAAAAGCGGAGACGACGATTTCGTCCGGCAATGTTTTCCGGGCTATGTGGGCGGTATTGGGGTTAGGATTTTTTAATCTGATCTTCGTGCTGGGGCCTTTTGTCGGTTTGGTCGGGGTATTGATTGGCGGATGGGCGGCCAGTGCCGGTTTTATCGCCGCGCCGCTTCTCGTGCTCGTCAATTATTTCCTTTATCCGGATACCTTTGAATGGTTTGACGTGTTTGCCTCCTCCGCTTTTTGCGGGTTGGGTCTTTTCGGGGCGATGGGCATGTATACCGTAACAAAATTTTTGCAAAGTGGCTTTCTCAGCTATTTGAAATTTAATATGAGGCTCGTAAAAGGTGGTTTGCGTCATGCTGAATAGGAAAGGGCTCTCCCTCGTCGCCTCGGCCCTTCTCATCGTTGGACTGGTCGGAAGCGCGTGGACATTTGGGAAAATAGGGAATGCGGAACGGATGACCGACGTAGTGACTGTGGAAAATAACGGCTTTCGGGACATCCAAATTACCGTAGACAATGGAAGTGCGGAACTTTTGCCGACAGATGAACCGACAGCTCGCATCGAGGTTTCCGGACAACAAGGTAAATATAAACTTTCAGCGGATACGGAAGAGGACCGCCTAGTCGTCCATTTGGAAGATAAGAATAAAAAGCTTTTTAATTTTAACTTCAACTTCAAATCACCGGCTATCAAAGTGTATGTGCCCGCAAAGCGATACGACGCAATCCGAATGGAAAGCCGCAATGGAAAAATGAGGATGGATACGATCCAAGCTCATGAAATTGCAGCTGCAACAAGAAATGGTTCTGTCGATTTGACAAATATTGATACGGAAAAACTAAAGGCAGATACAAGGAATGGACAAATTCGCGCGAATCAACTAACCGGCTCCGCCATCCAAGCCAAATCGAACAATGGGCGGATTACGATGAAAAATAGTACAGCTGAAACGATGACACTGGAAGCAGATAATGGCAAAATCGATTTGCAACATGTCCAAGGTCAAATTACAGGCGTTGCCAAAAACGGTCGGATTTCACTTCTCGCCCAGGAGCTAAATCATCCGATGGACTTGAAAACGAATAACGGTTCCATATCCATCCAAACGGACCGGGAACCTACGAACGCAATTATCAAAACCAATACCAGCAATGGTTCCACTACTATTTTCGGAGAGAAGAACGGAGCGGGGATTTACGGTGCCGGGGAGAATCTGATTCAACTTTCCACTAAGAATGGAAAAATCGAAGTCGGAAAACGCTGAAAGAGGGTGCCCGCGCACCCTCTTTCAGCTATTGATGGAGTTCATGATTTTCGCATCTTTCATATTGACGTAATTCTGTTCCCCGACCCGGCGCTTGATTTCCTCTTCGGATAGTGGAGGCGGCACCTGGTCGGCGGCAAGCTCTATCGTATCCGGTTCCACTTCCGTCCTCTCGAGCGCAGCGTTTCGCGCATCAATCGCGCGTCCATACTCTTCCATCTCTTCCCGCGACATCCGTTCGTCTTCCGGCTTTTCGAACACGGTCCATTCTCCTTTCCAGTTTACACAATTTTCCCTACTATACCCTAAAGCGCTCGGTTCCAAACCGATGATTTTCCCCGTTCTATGTTTGCTATACTAATCATAAGACAATAGAGAGGGAGGTTGCTGGATGGCGACAATTCTTATCGATGCGGATGCCTGTCCGGTAGTGGATGAAACCATTCGCATCGCCAAGCAGTTCGGATTCCGCTGCATGCTCATTTGCGATACGACGCATGAAATGCACCGGGATGGCGCGGAAACCATTATCGTTTCGAAGGGAGCGGATGCAGTCGACTTCGTACTAGTCAACCGTGTACAGAAAAACGATATCGTCGTAACACAGGACTATGGATTAGCGGCCATGGTCCTCGCGAAACAAGGGCATCCGATCGACCAGAACGGCCGGCTCTATACGGAAGAAAATATGGATCAGCTGCTCTATGCACGACACACCGCACAAAAGATCCGGATGGCCGGAGGAAGGCTGCGCGGACCGAAAAAACGCTCCAAAGAAAGCAACGTGAAGTTCGAAGCAAGCATGCGGGCATTATGCCAGCGGGTTGCCGAAATCGAATCGAATACATGAAGCGCTCGCCTGAAATCGGAGCGCATGACATATGAAAAGCCTGCCACGATCGGCAGGCTTTTCATATGTCACTGCAGAAAATCATATACTCAACCAATCATGATTCCACCTGGAAGACGAGGATGTCAGCATCTTCAATCGCCCGTAGGCTATGCTTTTCAAATGGTGCCATATGGAGGAGGTTTTCCGGGGAGACGAAGACTTCATTCCCCTCCACCTCGAATCGGACGATCCCTTTCCGAACGACGATGATCACGTCCCTTTCGGAATGATGTTCCGCGACTTCTTCGCCTGCTTTCAGTTGGATATTCATAATGGCGGCCTGTGGCAGGGATACAACCTTTTCCAGATGCTTTGCTTTTTCAATTAATTTCGATGGCGTAGGTATCACTTCCATAATGCTCGGTCCCCTTTCTTTTTCAATTCAGCATTTCATTTGCAATCATTTCATAGGATTTCAATTTGGCGTTAAAATCGTACGCTTTCATGACAAGCATCACTTCGTCGGCGGCGTATTCTTCCGCCAGCTGCTCTATTTGCGCACGGACCGTCTTCGGAGTGCCGATGATCATCCGCTTGCGATTTTCGAGCAAACGCAAGCGCTCATAATGACTATATTCATAGGACAATGCTTTTTCCGGAGAAGGGGTACCTCCCGAACGCATCCCCTGCTCCGACATGATCAACGATAAATCCAAGGAAGAGATGATCCGTTCCGCCTCTTCCTCCGTTTCAGCGCAAGCGAAGAAGATGGCGACCGCCTGTTTCGGCTTTTGCAAATACGCAGACGGGACAAACTGTTGCCGATACTTGGTAGCGTATACAGGTCCCCCTTCCCCATTGATGAACTGGGCAAACATGTACGGCAAACCTTTTCCAGCCGCAAGCAGACCCGAATCTGGACTGGACCCGAGCATCCAGACAGGGGGTGCCGATTCCGTCACCGGGGTCGCCTTCAAGCCGAAATACGGATGATCCTCGGGCATCGTGTCATGCAGATACATAAGCAGATCATCCACCTGATCGGGAAATTGATGGACATTTCGGTATTCTCCATTATTCAACGCATACGTCGCACGCGGCATGCCACCTGGGGCACGGCCGACGCCGGCATCGATCCGGCCGGGAAACAGCGCTTCCAGCAGGCGAAAATTTTCCGCCACCTTATAGGCCGAGTAATGGGGCAGCATGACACCGCCCGAGCCGATGCGGATGGATGACGTCACGGAAGCCAGATGGGATATCAGGATTTCCGGAGAGGAACCGGCAAGTGTCGCCGTGTCATGATGTTCGGAAACCCAGAAACGTTCATACCCCCATTGTTCAGCCCGCTGCGCAAGTTCCGCCGTCTGTTGCAGGGCGGTCCGGGCGTCGCTCCCTTCGGAAATCGGCGACTGATCCAAGATACTTAATTTGACCACTATCAGAATCCCCTTCCGTCGTCCCCATTCCATGCCAAGGCAGAGACGCAAAAGGGACGCAGTGTAACTTATCATAGTTGTACATCCAATCTTACCTTCATCTCGATAATTATGAAAGTGAGATACTTTTCAAATCAATTGCAAGCACAGCAGAATTGCCCTATGTTTAGTCAATCTGGTCCTGGGAAATAGCAATACTATCAAGTTAGCGGGAGGTTGGTGGGGTCTGATGCCTAAGATACTCTCAATCAGTACGATACAACCCCGATATGAGGTGACACAGGACGAGGCTGTCGAATTGACACGCTCTTTGTTCAGCAAACGATTCAAAGATATCAATCGTCTGTTGACCGTCTTCCAGAATGGGGATATCGAGAAGCGGCATGTCTGCATGCCATTGGATTGGTATGGAGAAACGCATGATTTCGAAGAACGGAATGATTTATATATCGAGCATGCCTTGGAATACGGAGTTCAAGCCGTGAAGGATTGCTTACAGGGGGACGGATGGCTCGAAGAACCGCTTTTCCCCGATGCAGTGGATGCCATCTTTTTCATTTCCAGCAGCGGGATTGCCACGCCGAGCATCGATGCACGTATTATGAATCAACTCCCTTTCCGAGACGATACGAAACGCATTCCGATCTGGGGACTCGGTTGTGCGGGAGGTGCTGCCGGCTTGAGCCGGGCGTATGAATATTGTCTCGCCTTCCCGGAAGCCAACGTACTTGTTCTGTCCATTGAATTATGCAGTTTGTCGTTTCAGAAAGACGATTACTCCAAAAGTAATCTGGTAGGCGTTTCTTTATTTTCCGATGGAGTCGCCTGTGCACTTGTGTCCGGCGACCGCTCCCCGGTACGCGCCTTGAAACCAATGCCGGCCATACTGACGACCACCTCCAAGCTTATGCCAGATTCCGAGGAGGTCATGGGATGGGATGTAAAAAACAACGGACTTCATGTCATTTTCTCGAAAAGCATCCCGAGCATCATTACGAAATGGCTCGGTCCATTCGTCCATGAGTTTCTCGAAAATGAAGGTTTGACGAAAGAAGAGATTACCCATTTTGTCGCTCATCCCGGAGGTAAAAAGGTGTTGCAGGCGTATGAAGAGGCGTTAGGGTTTGACCCGACCATGACAAATGTATCGAGGGAGATATTGCGGGAGAACGGCAATATGTCCTCCCCGACCATCCTTTATGTATTGGAGCGGTTCATGCAGCAAGGGCCTGCTGCGGGCGAATACGGGGTACTCGCAGCACTGGGTCCTGGCTTCTGCGGGGAATTACTATTAGCGAAATGGGAATGAGGTGAAGGGGATGCTGTTTTTTACTGTCATCATTTCAATCGTCATAATCCAGCGGTTGGTCGAGTTGGCCATTGCCAAGCGCAATGAAAAATGGATGCGGCGCCAAGGGGCTTTCGAGGCTGGCGCTGAGCATTATCCGGTCATGATCATGATGCACGCCGCCTTTTTTGTTTCACTCATCATGGAAGTAGCCATGCTCGATCGCCCGCTCTCCCCTTTCTGGCATTTCCTGCTGCCGATCTTTTTGCTGGCCCAATTGATGCGGGTTTGGTGCCTGTCTTCCCTCGGCAAGTATTGGAATACGAAAATACTCGTTGTGCCCGGAGCGGATGTTGTGCGGAAAGGTCCCTACAAATGGCTACGCCACCCGAATTATGTCGTCGTATCCATAGAAATTCTAGTCCTTCCCTTATTATTCAGTGCCTACTTCACAGCGCTCGTCTATTCCCTGCTCAATATTTGGATGTTATCCGTCCGGATTCCCGCAGAAGAAAAAGCATTGCGGGGAGCAACCGATTATGAAGAACGGTTTTCATTGAAAGATCATCCGGTCAAATGAAAGAAGCTTCCCCGGCGCGAGGGAAGCTTCTTTCATTTATCGTACGTCAATGTCTTGCCCATCAATCCGAACAGGACTGTCAGGACGGGAGACAACAGGCAGAAGACGGCGAACGGGAAGTAGGCAACGGTCGCCACCCCAAGCACTTTCGTGATGAAGATCCCGCAAACGCTCCAGGGGACCAATGGGTTGACCACCGTGCCGGCGTCCTCCATCACCCGGCTTAAATTCTTGCTTTTCAATCCGATTTTCTCATACTGGGGCCGGAAAGCTTGGCCCGTCAATAAAATGGATAAGTACTGCTCGCCGATCAGCACATTGATGCCGATTGCGGTCAGTGCTGAAGAGACAATGACCGAACCCGCCCTTTTCAAAACGCCTGCAAGCTTATCAAGTAAACATTGGACGATGCCAAGCGTAAACAATAGCCCGCCCATGCTCAACGCAAGCAGCACGAGCGCGACGGTGAACATCATGCTTTCCATCCCGCCCCGGGTAAGCAAGGCGTCGATGTCTTGGATTCCCGTCTTGGAAACATATCCTCCGAATAAAATGCCGAACAAGTCCGCCATGCCGTTAGATCGGTGGATGAACGACAAAAGAATGGCCGAAAGAGAGCTGGCCGCCAGCGTCAACAAAGCCGGTATTTTGCCGATCGTCATCACAAAAAGGACGATAAGCGGGATGAAGGCGTACCAATGAACGAGACCTGTATCCAATAAACCCGCCTGGAAAGCATCAATTTTCCCAAAGTCCACCCCTTCCATCCGGGGGGACAGTATACCGAAGAAAATCAATGAAATGAAAAACGCAGGAATCGTCGTCCATCCCATATTCCGGATATGTTCAAACAGATCGACCCCCACTATCGAAGAGGCTAGATTCGTCGTATCCGAGAGAGGCGACATTTTATCACCAAAAAATGCACCGGACACGATAGCACCCGCCACCATTGGCAAAGAGAGGTCCATGACATCCGCCATGCTGATGAAAGCGACCCCCACAGTAGCGACTGTCGTAAGGGAACTGCCGATGGATACACCGACAATCGATGTCACAACGAAGACGATCGCAAAGAAAAAAGCGGGGGTGATCAATTGAAAGCCTAGGTAGATCAAAGTCGGAATCGTACCGCTTATCATCCAACTGCTGATCAGAATGCCGATGAAGAAGAACAGGAAGACCGCCCCCATCCCGGCACTTGCTCCATCCACCAGCCCTTTCTCCAGCTGCGCAAAAGGCAATTTTTTAAGAAGACCATACGCGATTAATAAAAGAATGGCGAAAAAAATGGGGATATGCGGTACGGCGTCAAATACGATGATACTGACACTGATCATAGCAATGACAAGGCCGGTGAGCAGCAACGCTTCCCAAAAGGCTGGGCGCAAGACTGATTTTATTTGAAACATGACGATCCTCCTGATATGCGTAAATAATGAAAAAAATAAAAAACTTTTTCAACCCCGTGTCAGGGATGAAAAAGTCTTTTGCAACGAGCGGATGGGACGGACTTTCAAACACGCCCTGGCGTTAGAATGTATATACAATCCCCCATCTTTCATCCGGGATAGCCGAATATCTTTTAGCATATCCGTTGCAGAGGGGATTCAATCCATCATAGAAATATTCAACTTCCCTAGTGTACCATAGACCAATGCGTCATAGTAAGTACATCCAACGAAAAAGCCGCTTATTCACACGCATAACCGTCCCGATCGCCGTCCATTTTTTCCGAATAGGCCGGGTGCCCTTTCTTCACGCCGTTCGGATATTTCGTTCGTAATTCCGTACAGTTCTTGAAAACTTCCACAGTTCCCGAGATTGGACTCTGTTCCGCGTCTTCTTTATCATACGCGTCGCTGTCGAACCCCCGATCTGTCGCATAATCCTCGATGGACCAGATGCCGAGCCCTTTCTTCTTGGCGGCGTCCTGCTTCTTTTCATACGGATCCAAGTGGCGCGTATTCGGCGGATACACATAGGCCACTCGCGCCAATCCCTCTTCCAATAGCTTTTCCTGGACGCTCTCCCCGTCGACATACACATAAGCAAGCAGTCGGCCATATTTATCTATTTGTTCACCGATATCAAATTCAATTTCAAGTGTTCCGCTGTTTATCAGCTCTTGGTTTCGTGCTTTGGCTTCATCGCCAAATGGCTGCTTTCCGAGCCGCGGGTGATTGGTTTCAGGGGTGTCGATGAGCAAATAGCGGACATTCTGCTCTTTCCCCTCGTATATGATCTTGATCGTATCACCGTCTATTACCTTCACCAGCTCTACCGGGATCAGCCCTTCTCGCGTGGGAGACTGTTCCCCATTACCGAACGTGTCATATAAGAAGACGGACACCAACCCAAGAAAAATAGCCCCTAGGCCCATTTGCAATTTTTTCATCAAAAGAAGCTCTTCCTTTCCTATTCAACTAGTGCCATCCAATGTTACCAGTTTCACAGAATCAGTTCAAATGGGGGAAATCAAGAGTGGCGGGGCATGGTTTGGAAATGGAGATTGGCCTGAACTGCAAGGGCCCTTCGAAACTCTCATGGCAATCTGACGAACTATAAGGGCAAATCCGGGAACTGTCAGGGCTCCGGAAAAAACTGTAAGGACTATCCCCGGAATAAAAACGGCAAACCCTCTAACTCAGTTAAAATAAAGTAGACAAAACTCACATCTCTATTATTTTTTACAATTTATTTACCTAGGATCCATAAAGGATTAATAAACTCCCTCTATGATAGCTAATGAGTTACCTACTTTCATTGAGGGGGATGGCAACATGAAAAATGTATGGAGAAAGAAAACAGCAGTGGTGACCATGGCTGCTGTTGTCGCTTTATCATCGTTAGGCTTTGGTCGCAACCATATCACCGAGGCGAAGAACAACAAGAACGAACCGACCAATGTCATCATGATGGTGATGGATGGAACGAGTGCAGGTGCTACATCGCTTGCAAGATGGTACAAAGGCGAAGACCTTGCAATGGATGAAATCGTCATCGGAGGCGTGCGAACGCATTCTGCCGAGTCGGCGATCACCGACTCCGCACCAGCTGCCACTGCATTGGCGACGGGCCATAAGAGTAATGATAAAATTGTTGGACTTCTTCCTGAGTTAGTAAATACACCAGGCGTCGAAGCGGTGGATCCTGAGGATGCCTTCAAACCAGTTGCGAATGTCTTAGAGGGTGCCAAACTGCACGGCAAGGCAACGGGCATCATTTCCACATCTGAAATTCAACATGCAACGCCTGCGGGCTTCTCTGCTCACGCAACACATCGCAGCAACTACCAGGACATCGCTGAGCAACAAGTGTATCAGGAAATCGATGTTGTTCTCGGGGGAGGAAAAGAATCCCTATTACCTGGCGAGGGGAAAAATTCACGAGTGGACGGCGAAGATTTGACTAAAGTCCTTGATGAAAAGGGATATGACTTTGTTGAAACACGTGAGGAGCTATTCCAAACAAATTCGGATAAAATCTGGGGATCCTTTGCTCCGTCTGCGTTAGCTTATGACTTTGATCGCGAAACAACGAGCCATCATGAACCGACTCTCGCTGAAATGACGAAAAAAGCAATCGACACTCTTTCCACAGATGAAGATGGTTTCTTCCTATTCGTCGAGGGAAGTAAAGTGGATTGGGCGGCACACGCAAATGACCCGATCGGCATCATCAGTGATGTATTAGCATTTGACGATGCGGTACAGGAAGCATTGGACTTTGCGAAAAAAGACGGAAACACAATGGTCATTGCAGTGAGTGACCACGGGAACAGCGGAATTACAATGGGGAACGTCAACACCAACTCCAACTACCCTGAAATTCCGGTTTCAACGTACATCGATCCTTTGAAAAAAGCGACGATGACTGCTGAAGGTGCGCTGAAGCAATTAAAAGACGACCGTTCCAATATGAAAGAAGTAGCCGAATTATACGGTTTGGACAATCTGACGGAAACAGAAGTCGAAGCTCTCAAAGCATCCGAATCTTTACAAGCTGATATGTCGAAAATGCTGTCAAATCGTGCAAACATCGGCTTCTCCACAGGAGGTCATACTGGTGAGGATGTCTTCCTTTACGCCTATGGCCCATCTAAACCATACGGATTGGTAGATAATACCGATCTTGCGAAAACAATGGCGTCCTTCCTAGGGTTTGATTTGAATAAAACAACGGACAAGCTATTCGTCAATGCAAGAGAGGCATTTGAGAATAAGAATTTTCAAACGCGTATTGATGTGACAGATGAGAACAATCCTGTCTTTATCGCAGAAAAGAATAATATCAAGATCGAACTCCCTGTGAATAAGAACATTGCCCACGTAACGAAGCAAAACCAATCCTATACAAAGACACTTGACGGTGTAACTGTTTATAACGAAAAAGATTTCTTTGTATCGGAATCTGCATTGGACCTATCCAAATAATCTTGTAACGAATGCTTCCCTTATGCAATTTGTCTAGGGGAAGCATTCGTTTTAAAATCGTAGTCCCCTACTCTATTCTCATTTAAGCTCGTCAAACAAGCTCCCGCCAAGAAAATATCCGAAATAGACAAGGCTGATACCCGCCCCATACGTCAGAAGTAGATAAAGGATGGCCAAACGCTTCTGTCCACTTCGCCAGAGTTCCCACCATTCTTTCATCAAAGTCGAAAATGTCGTCAATGATCCCGCGATGCCGGCTGTTCCTAACGCTTTCCACCAAATGGACAACGGCAGACCAAATACGAGTCCAATCAATACAGATCCAGCCAGATTAGCAATTAATGTGCCTTTTGGAAAACCTTTCGGGGCATTCCACTTTTGAGCGATCCAATACCGGGAGACGGCGCCGACAAACCCGCCAACACAGACTAGAGCAAGTGTCATCCAATTCATATGCACTCCTCCCGTTTTCTGCTCAAATAAAAGCCCGCCGCTCCAGCAACCAGACCACCGATCAGACTGACGGCGACGTAAAGCGCAGCCAAGCCAAAACGCCCCTCTTCCATTAGTAAAATAACTTCCATGCCCAAAGCGGAAAATGTCGTGAACGACCCTAGAAACCCTGTCGTAATGGCATCTTGCACTTCTTTCCGACTCGTCCATCTTTGCAATACGCCGCCGACAAGGTAACAAAGTAAAAACGAACCGATCAAATTGACCGCAAACGTAGCCCAAGGGAAATGGGCTTCCGCAACAACTAGGCTGAATAAAAAACGGCAACCGGCACCGGCCATACCCGCTAGACCAATCCATAGCCAGGCCTTCATTGCGCAGCCTTCTCCAGCAACCGGCGCTCCAGTACCATCTCCAAAGACAGCTTTTTGCTTGTGTTGCCGAAGCGGATATGGATCTCTTCCCCGTCCACTTTCAGAATGACCCCTTGGCCGAACACCCGATGCAACACATCAGTCCCTGCCGTCAATTCCTCCCGACTTCGGATACCGTTCGGGTTCAGCGGAGGAGGATTAACTGACTTCCCTTGGGATTTCCGTTCCTGCTGGACGGCAACCTTTCTTCTTCCAGCGACCGGCACCGGTTCCCCCGCCAAGATCCTTTTCACTTCATTGATAAACCGGGAGTCGCTCTTCCGCGTATTTCCCGACTTCTGATAGGAAAGCAACTCCAACCGTTCCTTCGCCCGCGTCATTCCGACGTAGAACAATCGTCGAGCTTCTTCCAGCATTCGTGTATCCGTCGCATCCTCTTCCGATGGAATAATGCCTTGGACAAGATCGATCATGAACACCCTCCGGAATTCAAGGCCTTTCGCGCTATGAAATGTGGATAGGGTCACGGCGTTTTCCGGAGGATCATATTTCGCCTGCTGGACCGCTTGCTCCAGTTCCTGCAAGCGATTGGCGAACTCGACCATCGTCCTGCACGAGCTTGCAATTTCCTCCAACGTATCCAAAATCCCCTGCAAGCCATCCAGCCGGAATCCATACTTTTCCGACCTGCTCCTCAATGACTCTTCGTATTCCAGTTCATACCGGATCACGCGGATGACTTGAGCCGGCCGCATATCGGGAATTTTTCTGTACACTTCCTGATATTCTTTTAATTTCTCGGTTTGGTTCGCCTTTAATTCAACCGCTTCGATGAAACTATCGAATACATCCCGGTCTGTTTTTGCCGAAAGGAAACGGCTCACCTGATTGCGGGACACGAAGAGATTCATCTTCATGACGATTTGCGAGAAGATGTCTTTCCGGTTTGTATTGTAACTGAGCCGCATGAAATTCAGGATGTCCTTCAATATCCAATGGGAGAAAAACCGGTCGTCGGCATCCTTCATATAAAAGGGGATGCCCCTTCTTGTCAATTCACTGACGAACAGTGTCGAGGAGGCATTATTCCGGAACAGGATCGCCACTTCGCCCAACTCTTTTTCATTCAATAATTCATATGTAATGTATTCGAGCTGGCGTTTTGCGTCATCGAGCCGCTGGATCAGGATCGGCCCTTTCCCGCCATTTTCCGTCCGCATTTCTTTAGGATAGCGCTGTGTGTTGCATTTGATGAACGAGGCGGCCGTTTCGACGATTTCTTTCGAGGAACGGTAATTCTGCTCCATCCGCAAGATGGCGGCATCCGGGTACACTCTCCGGAAATCCAGTAAGTAGGAAGGGTCCGCCCCTCTCCATGTATAGATCGACTGATCGTCATCTGCCACGACGCAAAGATTGCCATGATGCGCGACGAGATGCTCCACGATTTTATGTTGGACGAGCGAAGTATCCTGGCTTTCATCCGTCAGGACATAGTCATAGCGGCTCCGGAACTGCTCTGCAATCGCTTCGTCCACCCGCAGCGCCTCTTCCCCGATCAGAAGCAGATCATCGAAATCGAGAAGCCGCTGCCGCGCGTCCCGAGACTTATACCGCTCGTATTTCAAAGCGATCTTCCCTGCCAGTTTGAAAGGCCCTTCCACGGCTGTCCACTTTTCCATCGGGACCATTTTGTTTTTCAGCGCGCTGATGAACGTGGATAGGGAGGACAGTTCATCTTCTGTCGCATCGTCGCGCAGCAACTCTTTATATAACTGTTTCAGCAAGCCCGTTTTTGTGATGGCCCCCCGTCCTTTTCCGGCTCCTTCGATCAGTTCATATCCGCTTCCCAGTTTCCCTAAATAGTTCCGTGCGATGGAAAACGCCAAACTATGGATGGTCGAAAAATCAACGGGCGGGCTATCCGGAAAAAATCGAGAAAACCGTTCCGCCATCTCCCGTGCCGCAGCACGGCTGAAGGTGACGGCTTTGATACGCCCAGGGTATGCCCCTTTTTCTTCGATCAAATAACCGATCCGCATAATCATCGTTGTCGTCTTGCCGGAACCCGGGCAAGCGAGCAAAAGAAGAGGGCCTTCCGTCTGCAAAACCGCTTGCCGTTGTACATCATTCAAATCGATATTCAGTTCCCTTTTCTTCCGTTCAAAAAAGTCTTCCATGGTGCGAACTCCTTTTATCCGTAACTATTCTCCATTTACTGTACCATAAAAACAGACAAAAACCTTTGCACGTTGTTGTGCAAAGGCCCTACTAGAAGGGCGTTCAAAATCTGCCCGTCTCATTCTTATTCTGCTGCAAGTCCATTTTTCCTTTGCCGCCGCCCGTGTATTCCGATGAAGCGACTTCATTTTTGCGTCGCTGTCCATCCGAAAATTCCTGGCCGATCCGCTTCGGATCTTCCATCTTGTTCTGTTCGTTCCGATCCTTTTTTCGTTAGGTATTACACTTACTCCCATCCGAGATATTTATCTGTATGAATATCCCCCTTTTGTCATCCATTTAATCACGGATGACAACGTCTGCGGACGCCACCGGATTATGGAGCTTGAGATAATGCTCTTCTGCTGGAAAATACCGCCGTTCATATTTTTGCAGAATTTCATATGCGTCACCAATATAGGAATCCCGCTTCGTCACCCGTTCAGCCCTCGTCTCCTTATCCACCTCCAAGAAAACGACTGCATCAAAAAAACCGCGCAGCTCTTCCCGCTGGAGAAAGACCCCCTCCACAATCACAGCTGGCGACTCCACTGGAATATGAAGTTCCCGAACATCATAGCGATCAGTGGCCTTATTGTAAAATTCAACCTTACGTATAAAGGGCATCTCTTGCTTCAACGGACCCAATACTTGATCAATCAAATAATCATATCGCCACTGTAAATAATAATAGCAATACCATTCCTCAAACTCATCCCGGTAGCGTGTGGCTTTGGGAGGATGAAGTCATCCAAGTGAAGTACCATCGACCCGGGCATCTGCCGTTGGAGATTCATGGCAGCTGTCGTCTTGCCGGAGCCCCCGAGGCCGTCAATGCCGATCAGGGCAGTATGGCCCGATTGTATTGCGGGCAGGAGATGTCTCATTTAGGCACCCCCATTTCACGGATAGGAGCGAAACGGAATTTCACGACACCGACGACGGAGTCCTTATCGATACAGCCCAAGACGCGACTGTCCATACTGTTTCGCCGGTTGTCCCCCAAGACGAACAGCTGCCCTTCCGGCACCCGGATGGCGAAATCCTCCGTCAGTTTCTGCCCTTCCCCGATTCGCGCTTTCACCGATTGGATATATTCCTCCTCATACTCTTCCCCGTTGATGTACAGCGTATCATCGATCATCTCGATGACATCCCCCGGCAATCCGATGACCCGTTTGATGAAGTCGTCCTCCGTTCCCGGCGCATGGAAGACGATCATATCGAAATGATGGATTTTATATATTTTGGAAATGACCAGTTTATTATTATGTTCAAACGTCGGTTCCATCGACTGTCCGGAAACGATGACGGGCGTGAATAGATAATGCCGGATCAGGATAGCCAAGAAGAAGGCGATGAAGATGGATCTCAACCTTGAATAAAATTCGGTATGGCTTCTCTCGTACATTCAGCAACCCCCGTCCTTGAAAATATGTCTCCATTCTAACATATTCATTTGCATGAAATGATATTTTCCAATCTTTCATTCTGAATGTTCCGGAAATGAAAAAACCCTTGAAAACCGGTAATCGATCGGTTTTCAAGGGTTCGCTTGCTCCTTACACTTTAAATTGACTGATTGCCTTATGCAATTCATCGCTGAGACTTGAGAGTCGATCCGCAGAGCCTGCTACTTCACGGATGGCGTGCAATTGCTCGGTAGTCGAAGCATTGATCTCTTCGCTGGCGGCAGCCGTCTCTTGTGAAGTAGCTGCCATCGTTTCAATGGTCTCCAAAACGGTTTCCTTGTGACGGACGACTTCATTCACCTCATCGTAGACGCCCGCGATGGAGCTTTCCAGACGTTGCATCAATTTGGCGATATTTTCGAATGTCGCTTCCGTAGCTTCAACGACGATCGCCCGATCTTGGAACGATTGGCCGGTCTCCTCCATTTCCGCCGCAACCCGGTGGGATCCTTCCTGAAGTTCCGCGACGGTCGCTCTCACTTCATCTGTCGCACGGCTTGATTGTTCGGCAAGTTTCCGGACTTCATCCGCCACCACGGCGAATCCCCTTCCATGTTCACCCGCTCTTGCCGCTTCGATGCTTGCGTTGAGCGCTAGCAGATTCGTCTGGGCGGAGACTTCCGTGATGGTCTCCAAAATGGTGCCGATCGCTTCCACTTTATGCTCTAAATCTTGGACGGAATTCCCCATGGACAGCAAATTGGTCCGCCAGTCGGCAAAGGCCGTTTGCAGCTCATTAACCCGGGTCCGTCCTTCTGCATTTGCCGCTTCCGCGTCTGTTGCGATTGATCGCATGACGCCGGCTTTATCATGGATGCCCATAATCTGCTGGCCTAGCAGATCGACTGTCCGCGTCGCATCCTCGGTGTCATGGGCCGATTTGGTCGCTCCTGCCGCGACATCCTCAACCGCCCCTGCCATCTGTTCACTAATTGCGTTCGTCTCCTCCGCGGAAGCGCTCAAGCTCTCTGCGGAAAGGCGCACTTCTTGGACGGATTGCCGGACAGTGGCAATGATATTATGGACTTTCGTTGCCATGACATTGAAGTTGGCGGCCAGTTTTCCAAATTCGTCTTTCGATTGGACTTCGGCATGGACGTTCAAGTCCCCCATCGCCATCTTATCCATCTCCGCACCGATAATATCGAGCGGCTTGATCAATTTGGTGATCAGTAACCATAAGAGAACTCCGATCAGCAATTCTGCAAGAACGAAAATGAGGATGACGAGATTCCTCGTCTCTTTCGCGGTGTCCATGATGGCATCTTCATTGAATGCGGCGCCAACGGTCCAGCCGAGCCGCGGGATTTCCGCAGAGACGGCAGTCATCGTCTTGCCGTTTTCTTCGTAACGCGCAACGCCTTTCTGCTGCGCGGTATTCATATATGAAATGTCCGCCCTTTCCCCACTTTCGGAAACGCCGGATGGATGAACAATCGCGTTGCCGGATTTATCCAACAGGAAAGGATAGCCCTGAAATCCGAAATCGCTTTCCGACACCCGCTCGGTCATCATTGCCAAACTGATATCCGCCCCGAGTACACCGATAACCGTATCATTTTGTATCACCGCTTTGGATGCCGTGATGACATATTCTCCGGTTGTCAAATCGATATACGGATCAGACCAGACGACCTGGCCGGGATTCGCTTTCGCATCAACGTACCAACTCCGTCCTACCGCGTCAAAATCGGTAAGATCGACAGGCGGCATAAATACCGTTGCATTATTTTCCAGTGTAAAAAACGTCAAACCCGCCGCCGGCAGCTCTTCCAAGAAGTTGCCGAGCGCATTTTCAATGCCGACATGGGACACGGATTCATTTGACCCGGTGGCCTTTTGTTCTTCTACATAATCCGGAACAGCCGGATGATTGACCAGCAACTGCAGCGCCTGCTCATACTGGAGCATGAAATTATCGATTGACTGCCCCATGACCGTGATCGCGACATCACTTTGGGAATACAGCACCTGCTCCGTCTGCTTTTGCATCTGATTATTGACAAATATATTAATAACGGTGAGCACTATAAAAAACATTGCAAAGACGCTTACAATTATTTTTGTTTTAATGGACTTCAATTCGCTATTCTCCTTTATCTGCCGTTTTTTAAATCCCGTGATTTGTCGGCTATCCCTGCTCATTATAATATATAAGTCTTATGTAAGATAGATAGTCCCGAGGATTAAAACTATTTTGATATAAAGGAATCTTCCCACAAACTAAAAAAAGACACCTTTTCAGATGTCTTTCACACGACATACCCAAGGGACCGCAAGACATTATCCATAAATGCCTCCGTGTAAAGATAGATGTCTTCGCGTTCGGGTTCTTGGTAAATATCATGGTAAAGCCGCTTCCATTGTTTGACTTGGATTTCCGACAGCTGCTGTTTCCATACCCAGCTTCGTGCGTAGGCGATATCGCTCAACTGATCGCTTCCGCCAAGGTGGAGAAGGACGGGTATGTCTTGGATGGTGTCCTCGTGCTGGAAGACCGACTTCATGAAAGTTTGCAATTCTTTATACCACAACGCCGTCACAACCGGGTTATACAGACGATCCGATTGAGCGTCAACGTACACATCATAATTGCGGGTCAACATTTCAATACTGATTTCATGATTCAGTTTCATGGAAGACGAGAATTTCGTCAGCATCGCCGAAAATTTCGGCGGCTGGTGTTTCAATGAAAACCAAGGCGAACTGAGAATCAAGCCCGCAATCTCCAGTTTCTCCATTTGCAGGAGGCGCGCGACCAAGGTCGCCCCTAGTCCGTGCCCGAACACAAACAGCGGCAAGTGATCCGCCAATCCGACATCAATCAGTTTCTTGACATACTCTTCATATGTACGGAACGATTCATTGTGGATCCTTCTGCCGCTTTCTTCCCCATGGCCGGGCAAATCTCCGGTTACGACATGGTAGCCGCTAGCTCTCAGTTTCTGGATCAACCATGCGAAACGGTTATGATGTTCATACGCATTATGAACGATGACTGCGACCGCTTTAGGCTGTCCGTCCGCTTCCCATTTCCACATGAGCAACCTCCTCATCTATCCATCGTCTATTCTTATTTTACCGTTTTCAGTTCAATAAAAACCCGAACTTTGTTAGGATAATTATACACCACTTGAGGAAGAGGGAGAACGAAATGATTTATCCTTATAAAGACAAGACCCCTAAAATCGATCCGTCCGTTTACATTGCAGAATATACAACCATTACGGGAGATGTGACAATCGGTCCGGAGTCTTCCATCTGGTTCAACACCGTCATCCGCGGAGACGTCTCCCCGACGATCATCGGGAGCAAGGTCAACATCCAAGACCTCTGCTGTCTTCATCAGAGTCCCAATCGCCCCTTGGTGCTGGAAGACGAAGTGTCGATCGGCCACCAGGTAACCTTACATAGCTGCACAATACGCAAAGGGGCACTCGTCGGGATGGGCGCCATCGTGTTGGATGGAGCGGAAGTCGGAGAAGGCGCATTTGTCGGGGCAGGCAGCTTAGTTCCTCCGGGTAAAAAAGTGCCGCCCCACACATTGGTCATGGGCTCCCCCGCCAAAGTCGTGCGCGAATTAAACGACGATGACAAGAAAGACATGGAACGCATCGTGCGGGAATACGCGGAGAAGGGGCAGTATTATAAGGGGTTGCAGAAGTAATTGGGTGGAATGAAGCCGAATTCTGCTTATCATGATGGGCGATTCCCGGGATTTATGAGCGGTTTCAGACGAATTATGAGCGCTTTTCCGGAGTTATGAGCGGTTCCAGACGAATTATGGGCGCTTCCCCGGAGTTATGAGCGGTCCCAACGGATTATGAGCGCTTCCCCGGAGCTATGAGCGGTCCCAACGGATTATGGGC